>JBPCPX010000005.1:0-23867 GCA_050998695.1 Actinomycetota bacterium | reverse complement strand
CGGCATCGTCGCCGTCAGGAGCGCGCAACATGCCGCGGGCGAGCTCGATCCACACCTGCGAGGCGATGTCCCCAGGCGCGGCGGTGCGTTCCGCAACTCGGAGCCAGCGTTCCGCTTCCCCTCGGTCCCCTCGACGCGATTCAACCAAAGCGAGTGCGCCCGCGTTCGTCGACAGGAACGCCGTCTCTCCCATCGCCTCGAGGTGCTCGCACCCGTCGCGGAGCTCCCGGGCCGCTCGATCGAGGTCTCCTTCCAGCTGGGCCACGTGCCCAGCCAGCTGCGATCCCGCCCAGTACTCCATCACCAGTCCGAGCTCCTGCTGGATCGCCCGGCGCTCGGCCACGAGGTCGTTCGCTTCCTCGAAGTGTCCGAGGTATGCGTGCATCGCGCCCAGGCCCCTGAGAGCGGTTTGTTCGAGCCTTCGATCACCGCGGGCGCGTGCATCCTCGAGCGTCCGTTCGTGCATCGGTAGTGCTTCGTCGACGGGCGTGGGTCCTAGCACGATCGTTGCCATGTAGTGCCCGCGCATCTCGCTCTCGACATAGGTGTCGTGGGCCGCGCGAGCATGCTCGATCGCCTGTTCCGCCGCGGCGCCAGAGTCTTCCAGCCGCATGCGGAACCACGACGCGTAGGACTTCTGCATCCAGGCCAGGGCGGCACCCCGTCGGTCACTGATCCCTTCGAACAAGGCGATCAGTCTGTCCGCGGCTGCTTCCCACTCGTCGACATCGACCTCCGGGTCCGCCAAGACCCGCGCGATCCACAGGAAGCACTCTGCGTACCCTGCCGCGACCTCGTCGGCGGCGGTCCGAGCGTCCTCCAGGGTCGCCTGGAGCACGGCGGTACCGCCCGCGATCGAGCCCGACTCGGTCAGCGCCTGTCCCAGCTCGGATCCGATCCTCAAGCGCTCGGGGTCATCTGCGGGCACGAGCTCGATCGCTCGCCCCAGCAGGTTGGAAGCCGCTCCCGCATCGCCCCGTTGGAAGGCTCGCCGGCCGGCTGCGCCGAGATGCTCGAAGGCTTTCCGCCCGATCGCTGCAGTATGGTCGTCGCGCAAGCCGAGCTCCGACCGGAGGCGATGGGCGTGTTCGAAGTGATACCCGATGAACTCGTCGAACTCCGAGCTCCGGGCGCCGAGGGTCTCCTGCAAGTGTCCCGCGAACGACTCGTGGAGTGACGCACGCTCCGCCTTGGGGAGCGCGTCGTAGGCGGCGTCGCGGAGGAGGATGTGACGGAACCGCAAGGCCTCTCGCGCGCCGACGTCGGACGAGCTCGGGCGCACGAGGTCCTTCCGCAACAGCCCGCCGAGCAGGTCCGCGACCTGGGGACGGATGAGATCGGGCACCAGCGCCCGGATCGCCTCCGGTTCGAAGACCTCGCCCACGACCGATGCCGCCTCGAGCACGAACCTCTCGTCGCCCGTGAGTCGGTCCAGGCGCGCCGCGAGCAGCGCGGAGATCGCTGGCGGGACCTGAACCGTGGTGAGGTCGACGGTCGCGACCCACTCGTCTTCCTTCAGGACGAGGACGCCGTCGTCGAGCAGCATCCCGAGCATCTCCTCCACGAACAGAGGATTGCCCTGCGCGGCCGCGCGGATCCGCCCGCGGATCTCTGGGGTGAGGGCCGGGTGACCCAGCAGGTTCTCGATCAGCGCGTCGGCCTCGGGCTCCGAGAGTGGTTCGAGGTGCACGCTCGTCGCGTTCCGCTTGCCGCCGCCCCATCCCGGACGGTCCTCGAGCAGCTCCGGCCGGGCCATGCACAGGAGCAGGATCGGCGCGTCGCGGGACCAATCGGCGATGTGCTCGATCACATCGAGAAGGGTGGGCTCCGCCCAGTGGATGTCATCGAGCACCGCGACCACTGGCCGCTGGACAGCCATGGCCTCGAGGAACCGCCGGATCGCCCACGACGCTTCCACCGGGCCTGTCCCGTCGATGCCGAGTAGGTCCGCGAGCTGGGCGGCGATCGTCTCAGCCTCGGGAGCATCCCCGAGGGCGCCCCGGAGGGCGTCTCGCGCCTGGCCGGGCGGATCGCCTTCCGTGATGCCGGCCGCCTGGATCGCCATCTCGGTCACCGGCCAGAACGTGATGCCCTCACCGTAGGAGAGGCAGCGGCCGCTGAGGACAGCCGCACGGCCCTCGACCGCCGATCCAAACTCCCGCACGAGACGGGACTTGCCGATGCCCGCTGGCCCGAGCACCGTGAACAAGTGGCATGTGGAATCGCCTACCGCCCCTTCGAAGGCGTCGAGGAGCGTTCGGAGTTGCCGCTCACGTCCGATCATCGGGGCATCGAGCCTGCGCTCGTGACCGGCGGCGCCCTGTTGGACCGAGAGCAGCCGATAGGCACCAACAGCGTCTGCCTTGCCCTTCAGGGCCAACGGATCGACCGGTTCGGCCTCGACCGCATCGCGAACGAGGTCGAAAGTGCGCTCTCCGATGAAGATCTCCCCGGGGGCCGCCACCTGCTCGAGCCTGGCCGCGGTGTTGACCGCGTCACCGGTCACCAGCCGCTGGCCGGCCGAGCGATCGCCGGCCATCACCTCGCCGGTGTTGACCCCGGTCCGAACCTCGATCGAAACGCCGAGCTCGTCCTCCAGCTCTCGGTTGAGGTCGGCGAGGGCTTCGCGCATCTCGACCGCCGCCCGCACCGCTCGTACGGCGTCATCCTCGTGGAGCCGCGGAACGCCGAACACCGCCATGATCGCGTCGCCGATGAACTTCTCGACCGTGCCCCCGTGGGACTCGAGCACGGCCTGCATCCGGTCGAAGTAGCGCTCGATCGCGTGACGGAGGGACTCCGGGTCGAGTCGCTCCCCGAGGGAGGTTGAGCCGGCCACATCGCAGAAGAGCACCGTGACGGTCTTGCGGGCCTCGCGTGCAGGGACAGCCTCGGCGAGCGCTGCGCCACACTCCGAGCAGAACTTCGCATCGGTGGGGTTCTCGGTGCCGCAGCTGGGGCAGGCCGCCATGAGCCGGAGTCTAGGGGCGTTCTGAGTCGGGTTCAGCTACAGTCGATCCTGAAGAGCGGGCGCTCCACGCACCCTGCCCGCGCATCACATCACCCACTCTCGAGAGGATCCCGGCCATGCCGCGTCATGTCCTGATCATGGGAGCCGCAGGCCGCGACTTCCACAACTTCAACGTCGTCTACCGCAACGACCCCGCGAACGAGGTCGTCGCGTTCACCGCCACGCAGATCCCGTACATCGACGACCGCACGTATCCGGCGGCGCTCGCGGGAGATCGCTACCCAGAGGGGATCCGGATCTATGAGGAGGACGAGCTCCCGCGTCTGATCCGCCAACTCGACGTCGACGACGTGGTCTTCGCCTATTCCGACGTTTCGCATGAGCACGTGATGCACAAGGCGAGCGAAGCGCTCGCGGCCGGGGCCAACTTCCTGCTGCTCGGACCCGACGCCACGATGCTGAAGCCGGCCATCCCCACCGTGGCCGTGACGGCCGTGCGGACCGGCGTCGGGAAGTCCCAGACCACCCGTGCGGTGGCCGCGACCTTGAAGGAAGCGGGAAAGAAGGTCGTGGCGGTGCGGCACCCGATGCCCTACGGTGACCTGACCGCTCAGCGCGTGCAGCGGTTCGCGGAGCTCGAGGATCTCGACCGGCATCACTGCACGATCGAGGAGCGTGAGGAGTACGAGCCACATATCGCGAGCGGGACCGTCATCTACGCCGGTGTCGACTACGCCGAGATCCTCGAGCGGGCGCAGGCCGAGGCCGACGTCCTCCTGTGGGACGGGGGCAACAACGACCTTCCCTTCTATCGCCCGGATGTGCACATCGCGCTCGTCGACCCGCTCCGGGTCGGCCACGAGACCCGGTACCACCCCGGGGAGGCCAACCTGCGTCGCGCCGACGTCGTCCTGATCAACAAGATCGATTCATCGACCCCCGAGCAGGTCGCCCAGCTCGAGGCGACGATCGCGGACACGAACCCGACGGCGACGGTCGTCAGGGCGAACTCCAAGGTGTCGGTGGACGATCCCGATGCGATCGCCGGCAAGCGGGTCCTCGTGATCGAAGACGGCCCGACGCTCACACACGGCGAGATGAAGATCGGCGCCGGCGTGGTGGCCGCGCAACGGCTCGGCGCGGCCGAGATCGTGGATCCGCGGCCCTGGGCGGTGGGCACGATCGCCGAGACGTTCGAGAAGTACGACGTCGGCGCGGTTCTGCCCGCGATGGGCTACAGCCAGGGTCAGCTCGACGAGATGGCCAAGATCATCGACGCGGCCGACGTCGACCTCGTCGTGATCGGGACCCCTATCGATCTGCGTCACGTGATCGACATCAGCAAGCCCGCGGTCCGGGTGCGCTACGACCTCGAGGTGCTCCCGGATTCTCCGCAGCTGCTCGACGTGTTGAAGCCCGTGCTGTCGCAGCGGCCTTAGCCCGAACGGATCGGTGAAGGGAGCCGCCGAACATGGAACGCGTCGTCGTCGCGCTCGGCGGCAACGCGCTGCTCCGCCGCGGCGCGGACGACACGTTCGAGGAGATGTACCGGGCGGCCCGCGCCGCGGCGGAGCAGATCGCCGACATCGCGGCGGAGGGTTGGGAGGTCGTGGTCACGCACGGCAACGGACCGCAGGTCGGCCGGATCCTGATCCAGCAGGAGGCGGCGGCCAAGACGGTGTCGCCGATGCCGCTCGATGTCTGCGGCGCCGAGAGCCAGGGATTGATCGGCTACCTGCTGCAGGTCACGATCGGCGACGTCTTCTTCGAGAGGGGGATGGAGCGTCCGGTCGCCACGGTGCTCACGCTGACCAGAGTGCGTCCGAACGACCCCGCCTTCCGCAAACCCACGAAGTTCATCGGCCCCTTCTACACGGCCGCCCAGGCCCGGAAGCTGGAGGAGCAGCGAGGCTGGGTGATGAAAGAGGATCCGCACGGGGGCTGGCGGAGGGTCGTGCCCTCGCCCCGGCCGTACTCGATCGTCGAGACACCGGTGCTCAAGAAGCTGGTCGCCGACGGCGTGATCGTGATCGCCGGCGGTGGCGGTGGCGTGCCGGTGATCGAGAAGGGCCCGCGGCTCATCGGGAAGGAAGGAGTCGTGGACAAGGATCTCGCGGCCGCGATCCTGGCCGCCGAGGTAGATGCCAGCACCCTGCTGATCCTCACCGATGTGAAGAAGGTGCAACGAGGGTTCGGCACCCTCTATCCTGGGGAGATCGACCGGATGACCGCCGAAGAGGCCGCCGGGCTACTCGAGCGGGGGGAGTTCGGCGCCGGCTCGATGGGACCGAAGATCCAGGCGGCGATCGACTTCCTCGAGGCCGGTGGGCACCGCGTGATGATCGGTGACCTCGATGACGCGACGACGATCCTCCGGGGCGAGGCGGGCACCGCCATCGTGCCGTCGTGAGCTCCCGGCTCCGGATCGCCACGTGGAACGTCCACGGCCTTCGGGCCGGGGTCGACGCCGTGGCCCAGGTCGTTCGCAGCGAAGGGGTGGACATCCTGTTGATCCAGGAGTCCGGGCCGCGCGGTCGCCTTCGAGCGCTCGGTGCGGCCCTCGGGATGGTCGTCTGCGCCGACCCTCCCGCGTTCCCTCGTCGACGGATCCAGAACGCGGTGCTGGTGCGGCCGCCGCGAGAGGTCCGGTCGCATCGGCTCGTCCGATTCGAAGGGGGGTCCCTCCTCCATCCGAGGGGAGCGGTGATCGCCCGGCTCGACGACGTGACGACCATCTCTGTGCACCTCGGTCTGGAGAGCACGGAACGGGCGCGCCACGTTCCCCAGCTCCTCGAGATCGTCCGCGACGTCAAGCAGCCTCCGGTGGTCGGCGGAGACCTGAACACGCAACCGGGTGACGCCTCTCCGGCGAGGATCGCGGCGAGCTACCCGGACGCGTGGACAGGTGTCGGCGAGGGAGGAGGATCGACGTACCCCTCGTCCAACGCAACCGCCCGGATCGATTTCCTGTTCGCAGGTCCGACGATCCAGTCGCTCCGCGCCTGGACCGCCGGCGGCACGGTCTCCGACCACCTCATGGTGGTTGCCGACCTCAGGATGGAGGACGAGTACTAGCCCGGGAACGCCGCGGACGCACCGGGTTCCGGAAGAACTGGATCGCCACGAAGAGGCCGAAGAGGCTGACGGCGACCACAAGCAACGACAGCAGCCCGATGAAGAACCACTCGAGGAACCCGCTGATCGCCAGCATCGCTCACATCCTACCGAGCGGGTGCGCGCCGACCGTTCGGTAGGGTGGCGCCATGCGGCTCGGCGTGCTCACCGGCGGCGGAGACTGCCCCGGGCTGAACGCGGTGATCCGCGCGGTCGTCCGCCGCGGCGTCCGTGCCCACGGGATGGACTTCGTCGGGATCCAGGACGGGTGGCGCGGCCTCCTCGACGATGCGACCCAACCGCTCGGCATCGCCGAGACCACCGGCATCCTTCCTCGGGGCGGTACCATCCTCGGATCATCGGGGGCGAACCCCTACCGGTTCGAGGACGGGCCGGCGAAGGTCGCCGCGACGCTCGAGCGTCACGGCCTCGACGGGGTCGTCGCGATCGGCGGTGAGGGGACACTCGGGGCGGCAGCGCGGCTGGCCGAGGAGGGGCTCAAGGTCGTCGGTGTCCCGAAGACGATCGACAACGATCTGGGCGGCACCGACGTGACGGTGGGCTTCCACACCGCCGTGCAGGTGGCGACGGATGCGATCGACCGCCTGCATTCGACCGCGGAGAGCCACGACCGCGTGATGCTCGTCGAGGTGATGGGTCGGAACGCGGGCTGGATCGCCGTGTACGCCGGCATGGCGGGCGGGGCGGACGCGATCTTGATCCCCGAGCAGCCGTTCGACCTGGACGACGGCTGCGACCACCTCCGTCGTCGTCATGCCAGCAGGAGCTCGTTCTCGATCGTCGTGGTGGCCGAAGGTGCAGTCCCCAAGGAAGGGACCCTAGAGCTGCCGGAGCCTCCCGTGGACGAGAACGGGTTCCCTCGGCTGGGTGGCGTTGCCTACCACCTCGCGCCCGAGATCGAGAAGCGGACCGGTTTCCAAACACGTGTCACGATCCTCGGACATCTCCAGCGGGGAGGCTCGCCGGTCGCATTCGACCGGGTCCTCGGGACGCGCTTCGGCATCGCCGCAGCGGATCTGGTCGCGGCGGGCGGCTGGGGGAGGATGGTGGCGAGGAAGGCCCAGGACATCGGGGACGTGACGCTCGCGGAGGCCGTCGCCCAACGCAACCTGCTCCCGCCCGAGCTCTACCGCGAAGCGGAGGTGTTCTTCGGGTAGACGACCGGGGGCCGGTTGTAGGGTCGGCGGATGCGCATCGGCATCCTGACGGGTGGCGGCGACGTCCCCGGACTGAACGCCTCCATCAAGGCCGCGACCAACCGCGCCGTCGGTGACGGGCACGAGATGATCGGGATCCGCCGTGGCTGGGCGGGGCTCCTCGAGCTCGACCCCGATGATCCCGAGACGGTGCGGACCCACACGGTTCCCCTGGACCCGGACGTGGTGCGGACGATCGACCGCACCGGCGGCACGATCCTGCACACGTCACGGACGAACCCTGCGAAGGTCCGCGCGTCCGACGAGCCGGACTTCCTGAAGGCCGGTCGCGTGGACGACGAGGCGCGAGACCACACCCCGCACGTGATGAAGGTGCTCAACCACCTCGGGATCGACGCCTTGATCCCGATCGGCGGCGACGACACGCTCTCGTTCGCGCTCCGTCTGCACGACGAGGGTGTCCCGGTGGTCGCGGTCCCGAAGACGATGGACAACGACGTCCACGGCACGGACTACTGCATCGGGTTCTCGACCGCGGTCACCAGGACGGTGATCTTCATCCACCAGCTGCGGACGAGCGCCGGCTCGCACGAGCGACTCGCAGTCGTCGAGGTCTTCGGCCGCTACAGCGGCGAGACGTCGCTCGTGTCTGCCTACCTCTCGGGCATGGATCGCGCGGTCATCAGCGAGGTCCCGTTCGACGTCGAGAAGCTCGCGACGTTCTTGATGGACGACAAGCGGAAGAACCCCTCGAGCTACGCGATGACGACGATCTCCGAGGGCGCCCACTTCGTCGGCGGCGAGATGGTCATGGGCGGGAGCGCCGACGCCTACGGGCACCGGAAGCTCGGGGGGATCGGCGCGCAGACCGGCGAGGCACTCAAGGAGATCACCGGCGAGGGGATCATCTACCAGCAGATCGGCTATCTGATGCGCTCGGGACAGCCCGATTCCCTCGACCTGATGGTCGCGATCAACTACGCGGTGATGGCGGCGGACCTGCTCCTCGAAGGCACCGATGGGCGGCTGGTCGCGCTCCGGAACGGGAGCTACGTGAACGTGCCTCTCGAGGTCGTCCGCCAGGGCGTGAAGCGAGCCGACGTCGATGCGCTCTACGACATCGACGAGTACCGGCCGAAGATCCGCCACGTCGACGGCAAGCCGATGTTCTTGTACTGATGAACGAGGATCCGGCAGCTGTCGAAGGCGGATCGTCGAGCACCACCGGGGTTTGGATGAAGGCCATGGCCCGTTCCGGTTCTTCCACTTCCCCGACGCTGGTGTCGACGGCGATCGGTATCGGGTCAAGGCGCGGAGGTCGACGGCCAACTCATCGCGATACGTCAGCTCGGATCCGCTGAGGAGACCGGTCCACGGTGGTACTGGTGGCGACAGCTCGACGATGCGGTCGGCATGCTTACCGATCAACCACTCCCACCGGATCCGAAGGCAGAGGGATCTCTCGAGATCTGCCGAGGAGTTCGAACGCGCATGGCGAGCGGAAGAGCCTTCTGCCTGAGGCGAGCGGTCGTTCGTGCTCAGCTCGATAGACTCGCGCTCCATGAGCTCTTTCCGGGTCGATCTGCGCTCCGACACGGTCACGAAGCCCTCCGAGGCGATGCGCCACGCGATGGCCGAGGCCGAGGTCGGGGACGACTGGTACGGCGACGACCCGACCGTGAACCTCCTGCAGGAGCGCAGCGCGGAGGTGCTCGGCAAGGAGGCCGGAGCCTTCGTTCCCACCGGGACGATGGCGAACCAGATCGGGCTGCGGCTGCATTTCTCTGGGCCCGGACACCTAGTGGCCGCAGCGGCCGACCTCCACGTGACGAGCGTGGAGGTGATGACCGCTGCGGCCCTCGCAGGCATCGCGTACCGCACCGTGGATGCCGGGCCGCGGGGGTGGATCGACGCAGAGCAGGCCGCGCAACTCCTCGAGCCCGACGAGTTCTACGACGTGGAAGTCATCGATCTCCTCTCCGTGGAGAACACCGTCGGCGGGGCCGGCGGGCGGGTCATGCCGCTGGAGGAGCTCCGTGCGGTTCGGAAGGTGGCGAACGACGCCGGCGTCCCGATCCACCTCGACGGCGCCCGGATCTTCAACGCGGCCGCCGCCGCAGGTATCGACGCGGCGGAGATCGCGGCGGAGGTCGACACGGTGATGTTCTGCCTCTCGAAGGGGCTCGGCGCCCCGATCGGCTCCGTGCTGTGCGGCCCCGCGGAGATGGCGCGCGAGGCCCGCCGCCTGAAGATCCTGTACGGCGGCGCGTGGCGCCAGGCGGGGATCGTGGCCGCGGCCGGCCTCGTCGCGCTGGAGGAGGGACCGAAGCGCCTCCACGAGGATCACGAGCGTGCTCGCCTCCTCGCCGAAGGGGTCGCCGAACTCCTGCCCGGGTCTGTGGACCTCGATCAGGCTGAAACGAACATGGTTCTCGTCGACACCGAAGCCGTGGGGATGCCGATGCTCGATACCATCGACCTGCTGGCCGCCCTCGGCGTCGGCGTGACCCACTCCGGCGGCATGATCCGGATGGTCACGCACCTCGACGTTGATGACGACGGCATCAGGGTCGCATTGGACGCTTGGCGCGAGCTCGCTGCCGCGACGAGCAAGGCCAAGGACGGGAAAGGACCGGGCACCTGATGGCGCTGTTCTCGAAGAACTACCCGACGGAGATCGCGGGTCGCATCCCACCGGGCCAGCGGCTCGTGAAGACCTGGCCGGTCCTGCATTACGGGCCGATCCCGACCTTCGACGGGCAGAACTGGGATCTCGAGCTCACGGGGCTGGTCGAGAACCCGGTCACGCTCTCCTATCAAGAGCTCCGGGCGCTTCCGAACGTGGACGTCCCCGCGGATATGCATTGCGTGACGGGCTGGACGACGCTGGACAACACATGGCAAGGGGTGTCGTTCCGGACCCTGAAGGAGCTCGCGAAGCCGACGGCCGAGGCCAAGTGGGTGATCACTCACTGCGAGTACGGCTACACCTCCAACCTCTCGCTCGAGGCGATGGACGACGACGACGTCCTGGTCGCGTGGGCGAACGGGGGAAAGGACCTCGAGCCCGAGCACGGGTGGCCTCTCCGACTCGTGGTGCCCAAGCGCTACGCGTGGAAGAGCGCGAAGTGGCTCACGGGCCTGGAGTTCGTCGACAAGAACAAGCGGGGGTTCTGGGAGGTCCGCGGCTACCACACGCACGCGGAGCCGTTCGGAGAGGAGCGGTATTCCTACCAGGAGGGCCCGAGGGCCGAACTCGAGCCTTAGCCTACCCGCAGGCCCCGCAGGTGGGCGATATCGGCTCGCTGGCGGTCGACATCGCCGGGCGTTTCGAGCATCCACGGAACCGAGCCGATCAGCGGATCGTTCACCAGCGCCCGCCATCCCTCAGGACCGATCAGCCCGTCGCCGATGTCGGTATGACGGTCCCGGCGGGCGCCGCGCTCGAAGACCGAGTCGTTGGCGTGGACGAGGGCGAGCCTGAGGGCGAGACCGCGTGCACGGAGCTCGTCCGACAGGGCGGTGACTCCGACGAGAGATCGTCCAGCGGCACCCCGGCCGCGAACAGGTGCGCGGTGTCGAGACAGAGGCCGAGGCGATCGTCGGCGACCTCGGTGAAGAGCTCCTCCGCCTCCTGGGGGAGCGATGCCACCGCGCCGCTCGTGCCCGCCATCAGCTCGGCCACCACGTGAACCTGGCCCGTCTCCTGCACGGCGAGTCGATAGGTCTCAGCGGCGGCCCGCAACGCGACGTGGCGGTCCTGGGGGCCGCCAGCACCCGTGTGCACCACCAGAAGGTTCACGCCGAGGGCGTCACACGCGTGCACACTCCCCACCAGCAGCTCGCGCGTCCGGCGGAGCGTCGTGGGATCCCACGACGCGACGTTCCCCACGTAGGAGAGATGCGCCACACAGGGCCGGAGCCCGCTCGCGGCGAGCGCCTCGCGGGATCGCTCGGCCTCGCCCTCGTCGTATCGCGGGCCGGCCCACGACCTTGGGTTGGAGATGAAGATCTGGAGGCAGTCGGCGCCCCGCGCTGTCGCCTCCTCGATCGCCCCCGTGATGCCAGTCTGCCGGCGCCTGACGTGTGCGCCGAGGATCACGCGTGATAGACGGTGACCGTGGAGCCGTACCGGATCCGGATGCCGGCTCCGGGGATCTGGCTCACGACGTCGTTGCCCCCGCTTCCCGGGACCGGCAGGGCGGTGAGCTCGAGACCATGCTGCTCCGCGAGGACCCTCGCCTCTTCCACGCTCATGCCGAAGAAGTTGGGGCAGTCGAAGTACTCGGGTCCGATCGACACGGTGAGCACGACCGTCCCGCCCGGTTGGACCTCCGTACCGGCGGCCGGATCGGTGTCGACCACGTCACCGCGAGCGACCTGCTTGGAGAAGGTCTCCTCGATCAGGACCTCGAAGCCCTTCGCGCCGAGCGCCGTCACCGCTCCGTCCTGAGCCATGCCTCGGACGTCCGGGATCGGGACGGGTCGCGGTCCGTCGCTCACGACGAGCGAGACGGCCGAGCCCTTGGGGATCCGACCGTTGCGTGGCTGCTGAGAGATCACGTGATCGAGGGGGACCCGTTCGTCGTACCGACGCTTCACCTCGTCGATGCGGAGGCCGGCATCCTTCAGAGACTCTTTCGCCTTCTTCACCGGTTTCCCCTTCACGGAGGGAACGGCGACCGGGGGAGGCCCCTTGGATGGGACGACCGTCACCTGCGTGCCCTGCTCGCGAGTGGCGCCGGCCGACGGCTCCACGGCCCAGACCCGACCTTCCGGGATCTGCATGTCGAACCTTCCCTTGGCGACGACGACCTGGAAGCCGAGCGCCGTCAACCGGTCGCGAGCGGCGTCGACCGTCTCGCCGGTCAGCTCCGGGATGACCGCGGTGTGCGGGATCGCGTACGTCCACGTCCCCCATGCGACTCCAGAGAGCAGCCCGACGAGGAGGATGGCGCCGACGATGCGCTTGAGGATCCGGCGGCGTCTCCGGTGTCGCTCCATCCGGGGGATCGAGCCGGTCTCGAGGCGGATGCCGACCTCAGTGGTCTCGCCTCCTTCGACGGTGACCGAAGGGATGTGTTGGACGATCGAGGAGAGCCGGGGCGCCGCGGGAAGTTGGTGGGCGATCGCATCGAGATCCATGCGCATCACGTCGGCGGACTCCGGCCGGAGCTCGCGGTCCCGATCCGTTGCGGCGGCCACGAAGCCGTCGAGCTCCTCCGGCAGGTCCGGCAGGAGCGAGGAGGGGGCGGGCACGCGATCGGACAGGTGCTTGTAGGCCACCGCCATCGCCGTCTCGCCTGTGAACGGGAGCTTCCCGGTGAGCAGCTCGTAGGCCACGATCCCCAGCGAGTACAGATCGCTCCGGGGATCGGCGGGCTCGCCGCGGATCTGTTCGGGGGCGAGGTACTGGACGGTACCGGTCACGGCGCCGGCCTGCGTCACGCGGCCATCGGCATAGGCCCGCGCGAGCCCGAAGTCGGCGACCTTCACGGCCCCTTCCTGCGTCACCAGCAGGTTCTCGGGCTTCATGTCTCGATGGACGAATCCCTCGTGATGTGCATGCCCGAGCGCGAGGAGCGTCTGACGGAGGATCTCGGCTGCCTGCGCCGGCTCCATCCGTCCCTGCTCGTTCAGGAGGTGCCGGACGCTCGGCCCGCGCACGTACTCCATGACCATGTAGTACACGCCGTCCACGGCGCCCCAGTCATAGACGTTGACGATGTTTGGATGGGCGAGGCCCGCGGCTGCGCGGGCCTCGCGCCGGAACCGGTCGACGAACGCGGGATCGCCTGCGAGGGAGCGGTGCAGCACCTTGATCGCGACCTCGCGCGCCAGCACGGCGTCATGGGCTCGGAAGACCTCGCCCATGCCGCCCGCGGCGATGCGTTCCACCATGTGGTAACGCCCGTCGAGGGTGACGAATGCCTGCCCTCCGCCGTGCGAGGGCGCCGGTTGCGTGATACTTCTTGCGATGGTGCTCTCCTCCCTAGGGAAGCGCTCAAGGGGCAGGTCGGAGCGCGTCCGGCGCATCGTAACGCCGGAGGGGGATCCAACCGTGGAAGCTGGGGAAACTCCGTTCGGCGGGCTCGGAGCAGAGCTTGATCGCATCGAGGCTGCCGTCGACGCGCGAGACACGGATCTCCGCAAGCTCGGCTTCTGGCGGGTGGTCGCCCTGATCAAGCGAGACGATGAGCTGATCGAGCGGTACGCGGACCAAGTGGGCCGGATCGATACGAAGGCCTTCCGCGCCGGAGTTCGGTTCCGCGTGCCGGTTTGGGTGGGCCTCACGATGATGCTGATCGCTGTGGTCGTTGGGGTCATCGCCCTCGTCCTCGCGGTGCGAGCCGGGACCGACTCGGAACCCGACGAAGTGATCGCTGGTGTCGGGCTCGTGGTCGCCGCGGCGGCGTGGGCGGCCGGCCTCCACTCGCTGGCTCACTACCTGGTCGGTCGAGGCGTCGCGATCAGATTCACGGATCTCTTCGTGGCGTTCCCACCGCCGCCGCTCCCAGGCCTCAAGACGGACTACGCGACCTACCTGCGAGCGTCGCCGGTCGCTAGGGCGTGCATGCATGCTTCCGGAGCTGTTGCGACGAAGCTGGCCCCATTCATCGCCCTTGCGTTCGCGCCGGCCGCGGGGGCTCCGGGCTGGGCTGTCGCGGTCCTTCTGGGCATCGGTATCTTCCAGATCGCGACCGACGTCCTCTTCAGCACGAAGGCGAGCGACTGGAAGAAGGTCAAGAGAGAGCTCGCCGTCGCGGGAGCTCGGCGGCATCTGGCTAGCTGAGGCATGTGCTCCTCGAACCATGTTGCCGCTTCATCGGATACCCTCGACGTGCACCGGGGAGCTCGGAGATGCCGGGCTGAGAGGCGGGACCGTTCCCGCGACCCGCAGGACCTGAACCGGACAATGCCGGCGGAGGGAGCGATGGCCAAACTGGATCCGCGAACCCTCGGCGTCTATGTGGTCACCTCCGGAGCCGCCGTGGCGGGTCGCGACCACCACACGATCGTGTCCGCCGCCGTCGAGGGCGGTGCGACGGCGGTGCAGCTTCGGGCACCGGAGCTCGCCGACGATGAGCTCCTGCCGCTCGCGACGTCGTCGACGCAGAGATGCGCGGAGGCGGGCATCCCGCTCCTCGTGAACGATCGGGTCGAGGTCGCGGTGGGCGTCGGGGCGGCCGGCGCGCATGTCGGTCAGGGCGACGACCCCGCGACCGCTCGTGGGCGCCTCGGCCCGGAGCGCATACTCGGCGTGAGCGTGCGGAGCGCCGAGGACATATGGGTGGCCGAGATGGCGGGTGCCGACTATCTCGGAGTGACGGTGTGGGCCACCGGCACCAAGCCGGAAGCCGTTCCCCTCGGCGTCGAGGGACTCCGTGACATCGCGGCCGCGACGACACTCCCCGTGGTCGGGATCGGGGGGATCCACCAGGGCAATGCGCGTGAGGTGCTGGCGGCGGGGGCGGCCGGCATCGCGGTGATCGGCGCCGTCGCGGGCGCGACGGATCCGGTCGAGGCGGTCCGTGAGCTGCGGGCGTTGGTAGAAGCGTTCCAGGGGGAGCGGCCCCGATGAGCGAAGAGCGAACCGAACAGCGGACGGGGAAGGTGACCGCCGAGCTGTTCGAGCAGGTCATCCTCCGGCGCCTGGGAGCGAAGGACGACCGCGTCCTGGTGGGTCCCCAGCACGGGGTCGACGTCGGCGTCGTCCAGGTCGCCGGCGGAGTCGCGATGGCGCTCACCGCCGACCCAGTCTTCATCGTGCCCGCCTTCGGGTGGGAGCGGGCGGCATGGTTCGCGGTGCACATCTTGGCCTCCGACGCCTCTACGAGCGGGCTGCCTCTGCGTTGGATGTCGGTCGACCTGAACCTCCCGCCCGGGATCTCGGACGCGGATCTCACGGCTCTTTGGGATTCCTTCCACGCGACCTGCGCGACTCTCGGCATCGCGATCGTGACCGGACACACGGGACGCTACGACGGATGTGAGTGGCCGATGGTGGGCGGGGCGACGTGCATGGCGCTCGGGTCGTCGGACGCCTACGTGACACCGACCATGGCTCGTCCGGGCGATGCGGTCGTCGTCACCAAGGGTCCCGCGATCGAGACGACCGCGCTGTTCGCGGCGACCTTCCCCGACCGACTGGCCGCCGGCGTCGGAGAAGGAACCGTGAAGGCGGCCGATGCCTTGTTCGAGTCGATGACCGTGGTCCCCGAGGCGGTCCTCGCCCGCGAGTTCGGACTTCGCGACGCGGGCGTCACGTCGATGCACGACGCGACGGAGGGCGGGGTGATCGGGGGGTTGCTCGAGGTCGCCGCCGCCTCGAACAGAGGGATCCGTGTGGACCGAGATGCGATCCCGATCCGTCCGGAGGTGGTGGCTGTCTGCGACTACGTCGGGATCGATCCGTACACAGCCATCAGCGAAGGCACCCTCATCGCCACGGTGGTCCCCGAGCGCGCCGATGCCTACGTCGCGGCGCTCGCCGGCGCCGCGATCGACGCGGCCGTCGTCGGAGAGATCCTGCCGCGGGACGAGGGCCGAACCGTCATCACCGGAGGTCGTGAGGAACCGCTCATGCATCCCGGGCTCGATCCGTTCTGGGGCGCCTTCGGCGGATGGGCGGCGGATGCGGCCGCCGGCACCGCCGCCGGGACGGCCGCTGGTCCCTGAGCCTCCCGGCTACCCTCTCTCGGCAGTGGACCTGATCTGCGTCGGCGACGTGATGCTCGATGTGCGCGTGGACGCAGGCGAGCTCGCCCGGGGAGGCGACGTCCACGGACGGGTCGCGCTCCAGCCGGGGGGGACGTCGGCCAATGCGGCGGTCTGGGCCGCCGAGTCGGGCGCGACGACGCGCGTGCACGGCCGTGTGGGCGCCGACGTCGTCGGGAGACTCCTTCGCACCGAGCTCGAGGTTCGCGGTGTCGAGGCCTCACTGGTCTCCGACCCCGATGCCCCTTCCGGCACGATGCTCGTCATGTTCGAAGCGGGCGAGCGCTCGATGGTGGCCGATCGGGGAGCGAACGCTCGGCTGGTGCCCTCGGACCTGCCGTCCGAGCTCGAGGCGGGTGCCGTGCTCGTCTCGGGCTACCTGCTCCTGCAGGGCGGAGCCCGCGAGGCGGGGCTCGAGGCGATCCGTCGATCCCGAGCGGAGTGGATCGGGGTGGAGGCGGCGTCCTGGCCGCTGGTGGAAGCCGTCGGGGCGGAGGGGTTCGACGAGCTCGCCCGGGGTGCGACGGTGATCCTCGCGAACGAGCACGAGGCGGAGGCGCTGACATCGATGGAACCGGTCCCCGCCGCGCGCGCGCTCGGCGAACGCTACCGAGCGGCGTGCGTCAAGCGAGGCGCGGCCGGCGCCGTGATGGTCCTGGACGGACGGATCCACGAAGTGACGTCGGAGGTGGTCGAGGAGCGCGATCCCACCGGGGCGGGCGATGCGTTCGACGGCGTCCTGCTCGGTTCGCTCGCCCGGGGGATCGACCCGAAGGAATCGCTCGAGCGAGCGTGCCATGCCGGAGCTCGCGTCGCGTCCAGCGCATCGGTGTGGCCGGCGGTGGTGCGGTGAGTCCGCTCCTCCGTGTCGGCGAAGAGGTCGCATCCGCGCTCGCGGATCGGCGCGCGCTGGTCGGCGTGGAGACGAGCGTGATCGGCCAGGGTCTGCCCTACCCCCGCAACGTCGAGTGCATCGACAGGATGGTGGACGCGATCCGCAGCGCGGGAGCGATCCCCGCGTGGGTCGGCGTGCTCGGGGGAGACGTGGTGGTGGGCCTCTCCGAGGAGGAGCTCGGGCCGTTCACCGAACCGGGAAGGGCGGACAAGGTGGCGCGGCGCGACCTCCCGGCGGCGTGCGCGCGCGGCGGCCTCGGCGCGACCACCGTGTCTGCGGCGATCTGGGCCGCCGCGCGCACCAGGATCGCCGTGAGTGCAACCGGTGGCATCGGGGGTGTGCATCCGGGCGACCGCCTCGATGTGAGCGCCGACCTCGTCGAGCTCTCGCGCACTCCGGGGTTGCTGGTGTGCAGCGGCCCCAAGTCGATCATCGACCCGACGGCGACGTCGGAGCGCATCGAGGAGCTCGGAGTGACCATGGTCGGCTACGGGGTGGATCGGCTGCCGTTCTTCTTGACGCGGGAGGCACCGATCGACCTGGAGCACCGAGTCGACACACCCGACGATGCCGCCGCGATCCTCGCCGCGGCGATCGAACTGGACACGCGCTCCACCATCCTGCTGTGCAACCCGATCGCTCCTGCGATAGCGATGGATGCCGCCGAGGTGGCGGACGCCACTCGCCGCGCGGAAGAGCGAGCCGCGGCGGAGGGCATCCGGGGGAGGGCGCGCACGCCCTACCTGCTCGCCGCCATCGCCGAGCTGACCGACGGGCGCTCGATGGAGGCGAATCTCGCCTTACTTGCTTCGAACGCCGCGCTCGCCGGCAACGTGGCGTCCGTCGCTGCCGGTGTCGGCCGATCCGGTCGTCGTCGTTGAGGAAGGCCGGAGATCCCCTCCCTCGTCCGGGGCTCCCCTCCAGGAGCCGGCCGCGAAGGCGAGCCACCCGAGGGTTCCGATCGCGAGCGCCGCGATCACCCCGCCGCCCCGGCCCAACGGGAGTCCCCACCGGCCCGCGACGAGACCGCCGATCGACAGCACCGAGATCCCGATCGCGGGTGCGAGACAGACGGCCGCGAACGCGGGGAGCCCGGTCATGAAGAGGGTCCAGCCGAGGCCGACGAGCAGCACCGCCGCCACCGAGACGGCCGTCAAGCGGATCAGCTCGCCGGCATCGGCCGGTTCGATGGGTGCGACGGACAACCGGTTGGGAGGCTTGGGTCCCGCCAGCACCGTGACTCCGGGACCCAGCTTGGTTCCCTTCAGGGGGGTCTGGTCGCTGTACCCGGCGAGATAGATGGCGATCGTGCCCGAGGGATATCTGGCGGCGAGTCTCCGCCGGAACTCGCGGGTGTCCCCGAAGAAGTCCACCCGCCAGGTCTTGACGGACAGGAAGCGTTGGACCGGCAGGGTGACTTGAAGGGCCCGGAGTGGGCGAAATACGCCCGGCCGCACCGGCACGACCACTCGGGTCTCGGGGGGGATCATCTCGAGGTAGGCGGCGAGGGTCGAGGCCTGCTCGACCTGCGCCGGAGTGAATCCGGCGCGCTGGTTCGACCACGTATCGGCCCCGGCCCTCGAGAGCCACGCCGCGGACGCGAGTACCAAGACGGCACTCGCCACGGCACCCGCAGTTCCCCAGGCGGCTCCTCCCGGACGCGACGACCTCGCGTCGGTCCACAGGCGGGTCGCCGCGGCGCCGAGCACGATGAGCGCGGGGACACCCAGCGCGAACGGGACGATCCGATGGGGGATCGTCATGTCCAGGACCTTCCACGCGAGCAACCCGGCGGGAGCGGCGAGCGCCCACATCGCCAGCGGTACCGCGATACGCCTCGTCGCCGGCCTCCCGGAGAGCAGCATGATCACCGCCCCGGCGGCCGCCAGCGGGATCGTGATCGCCAGCTTCATCTCGGGGAGGCGCGCTGCGATCTTGGCGGTCGCGTCTTGTTTCGCCGACGGGACCTTGTGAGGGCGGTCGGGGGACGCGAACAGCGCCAGGGCGCCAAGCAGCACACCGATCCCGACGATGACGAGGAGGCGTGCGGGGTGCTGCGCTCGGTGGTCCTCCGGTCGGCGCCGGATCCGTTCGAACACGAAGACGCCGGCCGCGTACGCCAGGAGCAACGCTGCGAGGCCGATCGCGAAGAGCCAGTGAGCGATCGCCGCCGCACCGAGCAGAAGGACGAGCGCCGCCGCCCCCCTGTGACCCATCCCCACTCGCACCGCGAGGGCGATCGCGGCGACCGCGAACACGTCGAGGAGGAGGTTCGAGGCGTACCCGATCGCGGTGAGCGCGACGAACGGCGAGGCCGCCAGTCCGACGCCCACCGCGACGGCGACCCATCGCCGCTCACCGGCGACGCCCGCGGCCAGGGCCGCCCCTGCGGCACCGATCGCGATCGCGAACAGCGCGGGCCAGATCCGTGCCAGATCCAGGGGAGTGCCACCGCCGATATCGCGGAGCACGCTGGTGACGATCGGATGGGCGGGCCGTTCTCCGAAGGGAGCGAGCTCGTTCAGGCCGACGTCGTGCACGAGCCGCGAGCGGAAGATGTACACCGATGTGTCGATGCCGTGCGGGAATCGATCGGGTTCCGCGAGGAACGGCTGGAGGTAGATCGCGCCGACGACCAAGGCCAGCGACACGGCGAGGAACGTCGCCCAGCCGATCCTCGCGATCTTCTCGGCTCGTGCCGGGGGCGTCCGCGCCGCGTGTCGCCCGTGCGGCTCGGACATCACCGCAACCAGGTCTGGATGATCACTTTGAGGAAGTTCCAGCCGTAGCGGAAGGATTTCGGCTTCTTGGATTCCCCACCGGCTCGCGCGAGGAACGTGACCGGCACCTCCACCACCCGGGCGCGATGTCGGAGCGCCTCGATCAAGATCTCACTCGTCCAGAACTGATCCTGCTTCAGGACCACCTTCTCCAAGAGGTCGGCGCGGGCCGCTCGGTATCCCGATGAGGGGTCCGTGATCCGCTGGCCCGTGAGGATCGTGATGATCCGGGAAAACACGTGCACGCCGAGGTGTCGGACGAGGCCCTCGCGCTCGAAGGAACCGAGCAGCCGCGACCCGTTCACGTAGTCGGCTTCGCCGGCGAGGATCGGCCCGATCACGACCGGGATCTCCTCCGGCAGATGCTGCCCGTCCGAGTCCAATGTGACGACCACCTCCGCGCCGAGGCGGAGCGCGATCTCGTAGCCGACGCGCAGTGCCAGCCCTCCGCCGCGGCGGATCGGCAGCTCGGCCACGAACGCCCCGGCCTCGCGAGCCACGGCCGCGGTGCGATCGGTGGACCCGTCGCTCACGACCACCGGCACGACGTGATGGCCCTCGACCATCCCGGGGATCTGCTTGACCACCGCTGCCACGTTCTCGGCTTCGTTGAATGCGGGCGAGATCGTGACCAGCCGAGGACCGTCCGGCAGGGTGCCCGCCCGATCCCAATCGAACCGTTCCTCGCCGAGCGCCTCGACGAGCAGCCGGATGCTCCGCTCGTTCGTGTCGGCGGAAGTCTGCGCCCGCAGGTAGAGGAAGAAGAGCACGCCGACGGCCACCAGCAGGGCGAAGATCACGCCGTCGGTTCCCCGCTCGAAGTCGAACGTTCGCAGGAGCGGGTCGAACAGCGGTGGGTAGATCGCGAGTGCGAAGACGGACGCACACAGTGCGAACAGGATGATGAGGTTCAACCGGCTGATCTGACGACGGTCGTATCCACGAACGACCATCACGAACAAGCCGACCGCCGCGAGACCGGCGAGGATCCTGATCGCAGGCATGCGCTAGCTCGAGGAGGCCTCGAGCCCCGGTCGCCACCGGTCCCGGGGGAGGATCGCGTCGGTGATCACGCGACCCTTGTGACGTTCGATCACGCCGAACATCGACTCGACGAGCGTCTCCGAGAGGAAGGTTGGCCGGAGGCCGAGATCCAGGAGCTTGGTGTGCTTCGCGTTGTAATAGTGCTCTTCGAGCTCGATGCGCGGATTCTCGATCGGTTCGATCACGATGTTGAGCCCGTGCTCCTTGCCGGCCCGTTGCACGATCTCCGCCAGCTCCGTCACGGAGAACTGCTCGGTGAACTGATTGAACACGCGGAACTCGCCGCGTTCGGCCGGGTGCAGCACCGCGAGCTCCACACACTGCAGGGTATCCACGATGTTGAGGTAGCCGCGGGTCTGGCCGCCCTTCCCGTAGACGGTGAGGGGATGGCCGATGATCGCTTGCACGCAGAAGCGATTGAGTGCCGTGCCGAAGACGTCGTCGTAGTCGAAGCGGGTCGCGAGACGCTCGTCGAGCTTCGTCTCGTCCGTCTCGACCCCGTACACGACGCCCTGGTTCAGATCCGTCGCGCGGATCCCCCACATGCGGCACGCGAAGTGGATGTTGTTGGAGTCGTGCACCTTCGAGAGGTGGTAGATGCTGCCCGGGAGCTTGGGGTACAGGATCGTCTCTTTCCGCCCGTTGTGCTCGATATCGAGATAGCCCTCTTCGATGTCGATGTTCGGCGTCCCGTACTCGCCCATCGTGCCGAGCTTCACCAGATGGGACTCGGGCGCGAACTCTCGCATCGCCCACAGGACGTTCAGGGTGTTCACGACGTTGTTCTGCTGCGTGAACACGGCGTGGTCGCGGTCCCGCATCGAGTACGGGGCCGACGGCATCTCCCCGTAGTGCACGACCGCCTCCGGGCGGAAGTCGCGGAAAAGGTCCGCGGTGAGGTCCCACTCGACGAGGTCGCCCTCGGTGACGGCGATCTCCCTGCCGGACAGTTCTTTCCAGACCGCGGCCCGGTCCGGCAATGACGGGAGGATGGGGACCAGGGTGTCGGTGCCCACCTCCTCGTGCGCGCGGCGCCGCAGGTAGTTGTCGACGACGTGCACCTCGTGGCCACGATCCGAGAAGCGCATCGCGGTCGGCCACCCGAGGTATCCGTCGCCACCAAGGATCAATATCCGCATGTGGAGCGGTCCTTTCGAAGGTCAGGGGATCGCCGGATTCTACAATGCGGGATCGAAGGGGCTCGCAGCTCACATGCGCACGAACCCTTCTCAGAGGGACCCTTGGTAGCATCCCGCCACTCGATGCCTATCATCCGAGTCATCAGGAACAGCGTCCTCGCTTTCGCGTTGTTCCTGATGGTCCTCGCCGCCTGTACCGGATCACCGGAGCCCGGCCCGGGGCCCGATCGCCAGGACCCGTCGCCGACGACGCTGACGGACGAGGAGCGTCGCCAGGTTCAGGGCGTGCCGAAGTTCATCGTCGACAGGCTTCAGCGGCAGCTCGCGGAGGAGCTCGCGCGGCCCGACCAGATCGCGCTGGCTCGTCAGAAGATCAAGCACATCGTGTTCATCGTCAAGGAGAACCGCACGTTCGACCACATGTTCGGTCGCTTCTCCGGAGCGGACGGCGCGACGTCCGGGATGACATGTGACGGGGAACGGGTGCCGCTTCGGCCCGCCGGGGACCGGGTCCCGGAGATCGACCACGGATTCGTCGAGGGTCTCGTCGCGATCAACGGCGGCCGGATGGATTGCTTCGACCGTCTCGGCGGCGGCGAGGACCTCGACTCGTACCTGACGTATCACCGGGAGGGGATCCCGAACTACTGGGCCATGGCCGAGCACTTCACGTTGGCGGATCGATTCTTCAGCTCGATCTACGGCCCGACGGGAGTCGAGCACCTGTGGGTGATCGCCTCGCAATCCGACCGGTTCGTGGACATGGAACGCAAAGGGCAATACGGGACCGGGGAGCCGCGGGAA
Source organism: Actinomycetota bacterium (assembly GCA_050998695.1). Lineage (GTDB taxonomy): Bacteria > Actinomycetota > UBA4738 > UBA4738 > HRBIN12 > JAJNBA01. The sequence continues at coordinate 1,224 of JBPCPX010000005.1, read as the reverse complement.
CGGTGTCTCGACCCGGCCGAACGTGCCTATTCGTTCAAGGTGCTCACCGAAGAGGAGGAGGCGGAGGCGTTCCGGCTGGAAGAGATCCCGGCGATCGTCCCGCTCACGACCCGCTACTGGACCGAGCGTTGGCCCTGCAGCGATATCGAGATCCTCCCCGACCTCCTCGAGGAACGGGACATCTCGTGGAAGTACTACCAGGGCGGTCACTCACAGATGAAGGTGATGGACGGGATCAGGCACGTCCGGTTCGGACCCATGTGGAAGAAGGTCGTCGGACCCGAGGACTTCCTTCCCGACCTCGCCGACGACGAGCTTCCCCAGGTTTCCTGGCTCATCCCCCCCGACGGGCTGAACGACCACCCTCGTGGGGGCAGGGCGAGCATGTGCGAAGGAGAGAACTGGACCGTTGAGATCTTGAACGCCCTCCAGCGGAGCCCGTATTGGGACGAAACGGCGGTGGTCCTCACCTGGGACGACTTCGGTGGCTTCTACGACCACGTGGCCCCGCCGCACGTCGACCTCTACGGGCTCGGTCCCCGCGTGCCCGCGATCATCATCTCGCCCTGGGCGAAGCCCGGCTACATCGACAGTCGCACCTACGAATTCTCTTCCGTGCTCAAGTTCATCGAGACGGTGTTCGATCTCCCCGCGTTGACGGAACGGGATCGCCGTTCGAGCGACATGCTCGAGGCTTTCGACTTCCTCCAGCGCCCGTTGGACCCGTTGATCCTCGAACCGCGCGAGTGCCCCAGATCGGCGTGACGGGCCGACGCCGACGCCCTCGATGACCGAGACGATGGTCGCCCAGCGGCGGGCGGGTCAGAGCGGTCCGGTGGCTATCCGCCTCGAGAGCAGTCGCTGGTGAGCCCTGATCGAGGTGGGCGTGGCTTACGTGGTCACGCAGGCCGCGTTGATCTCGCTTTCCCGGCCACCCGGCTGGGACGAAACCGTCTACCTCTCCCAGGTAACGCCCCGGCGTCGAGGCACTCAACTTCCTGGCATGGCGTGCCAGGGGGGTCACCCTCCTGGTGGCTCCCGTGACGGGACTGGGAGGGTCGGTACGAGATGTCCGGCTCTTCCTGATGGTTGCGTCGGACCTCACGATGGTGGCGACGTTCAGGTTGTGGATCCCGTTGATCGGCTTGGCGGCGCCGGCCGCCGCCGTGTTGTTCTCCTTCTCGTGGCTGGCCTCGCCACGGGTGTCCACAGATCTCCTTCGCC
>JBPCPX010000173.1:0-11946 GCA_050998695.1 Actinomycetota bacterium | reverse complement strand
GGATGGTCGCCCTGTTTGGCGCGGATTCGCTCGAGGAACGAAAGCGCCCCAGCGCCCGTGATGTCGAACTTCGTGAACGGCGTGATGTCGAACATCGCCACGCGCTCGCGCGGGGCGATGTGCTCCGCCCCGACGCACGGTGACCAGTTCTGCGCAGCCCAGCCCGTCCTCGACTCCCACGGCGCGCCGGTCAAGACGTGGTTGGCCTCGAACCACTGGGGACGCTCCCAGCCGGCCCCGGTGAAGAACTCCCCTCCCAGCTCCCGGTGGCGGGCGTAGAACGGCGTGAGCTTCAGCTCGCGCGGATGAGACATCTGCTGGAGCGGATGGAGGATGTCGTAGACCTCGCGGTACTGCTGGGCGCCGCGAGCGCGAACGTAGGGCTTCGTCGTCATGAACGGGTAGAAGCGGTTCGCGTCCGCTTCCGCCATGTCCATCGAGGGCTCGCCCCCGGCGATCCACTCGGCGGCCATCCTCCCCATGCCTCCGGCGTGCGTGACCCAGACGGCCTCGCAGATCCAGAATCCGCGGACGTCCGCCGACTCGCCCACGACCGATCCCATGTCGGGAGTGAACGAGAACATGCCGTTGATCGCGGTCGACCCGTCGAGCATGTTCTTCAACGGTGGGAGCAGCCGCGTGCTCTCCTCGTACGCCACCTCGAAGTGCTCGGGCGTGAATGGCTCGACGCTCGGCTGCGGCTCGCCTTCCCCATAGGGCCGGAGATCGTCGGGCTCGAACAGGATCGGCTCGTGCCGGTAGTTCCCGAGCGCGTACCGATCGCCCTGTTGCCGGAAGTACAGCGACAGGTCCTGGTGACGCAGGATCGGATGGACGACCTCCTGATCTGCGTCGGCGGCGAGCTCCGGCAACGGCTTCGTCCACACGAGCTGGTGCTGGACGACCGCGAGCGGGATCGGCACACCCGCCATCTGTCCGATCGTGGGACCCCAGATGCCGGCGCAGACCAGGACCTGATCGCACTCGATGTCGCCTTGCTCGGTCCGGACCCCGTGCACCCGCCCATCTCGGATGTCGAAGCCGGTCACCCGGACGCCGCCTTCGAAGACGACGCCCTTCGCCTGGGCCTTCGCGGCGAGGGCCGCCGCGACGCGGGTACCCCTCGCGATCCCATCCGACGGCACGAGGTAGGACCCGAGTATGTGATCGGGATCGAGGATCGGGATCCGCTCGGCGGTTTCCTCTGGTGTGAGCAGCTCCGTCCCCTCGATCCCGTAGGCGCGGGCGTAGCCGCGACGGCGCTTGAGCTCCTCCGTCCGCTCGTACGTGGTCGCGACTTCGATACCACCGACGCGGTACCAAGCGGGTCCGCCGTCGGCCTCGAGCCCCGAATACAGATCGACCGAGTACTGCGCGAGGTGGCACATCGTCCGCGAGCCGTTCGTCTGGAAAACGAGCCCGGGCGCGTGGGACGTGGACCCACCGGTCTCGAACAACGGGCCCTGATCGAGGACGAGGACGTCCGTCACACCGAGCTCGGCGAGGTGATACGCGGCGCTCGTCCCGACGATCCCGGCGCCGATCACAACGAGCTGCGCTCGATCCTTCATGAGGTGGCCGACACTACCGAACGCCTCTACCCCTGTGTGTGCTGATAGGAAGCGAGCTTCCCGCGCTTCAACGACACGATCACGCCCTGCAGCACCCCTTGGACGTACTCGCTGCCGGGATTGAACGTCTGGGTGCGGCCGATCCGGAAGCGGCCACCCGACTCGTGGATGTGGCCATGGAGCCCGACGAGCGGCTGGTAGCGCTCGATCGCTTCCTTCACGGCCAGGCTGCCACCGCCGGTCGTGAGGAACCGGCCCGCCTCCCGGATCGGCCGTGGCAGCTCGCCCGGACGCACCTCCAGCTTCAAACACGTGTCGATCGGGGTGTCCTTCGGGGGGCAGTGGAGGTTGAACACGCAGCGGCCGATATCGGGAACCACGTCGGCCGCGGCCTCGATCGTCCGCGCGATCTCCTCCTCGCTGGCTTCACGAGGGGTGTCCCACGGCGTGAAGGTCGAGAGGCCGACCGTGATCATGGTGTGCTCGCCGTCCAGCTCGACCAGGCGGCCCTCGCTCGCGACGACGTGCTCGCCCTCGTGACGGTCCAGCGTCTCCAGCACAGCCGGCTCGTCATCGTTGCCTCCGGTCATGTAGAGCCGGACACCGGTCCCGGCCAAACGATCCTCGGCCAGCTCGATCCACTCGGTGAGTCTCGCGGAGGCGAGCTCGTGGAACAGGCCGTGCTTCGCGAGGGGATCCGCCTCGACGGCTTCGTACTCGTCCGGCTCGAAGACCTTCCAGTAGAAGCCTGGCTGCTCGACGGCGCGCGTGAACGACCCCAGGCCATCCTGCTCGAACGCCTCGTCCCGTCCCTGGAAGGAGGCATGGAAACCGCCGTTCCGCCGAACGATCGGCACGAGCACCTTGCCCATCAGGTCTCCGCCGAAGACGAGCGCATCCACGCCGTAGAACTCCGCGGCCGCGAGGAACTTCCGGAACGTGATCTGCGATCCGTGGATGTCCGCCGCGAAGAAGATCCGGGTGGTGGCTCCTTCATGACTCTTGGCGCGGTCCTTCGCGCGAGGTCCGGCCACCGAGGATCCCCTACCCGAGGTTGACGACGATCGTCTTCAGCTCGGTCAGGCGCTCCATGGAGAAGCGCCCACCCACGCGACCCACGCCGCTCTGCGATCCAGCCCGACCGCCGAATGGGAGGTGGGACTCCCAGTAGTTCGTTCCTTCATTCACGTTCACCCATCCTGTACGCACCGCTTCCGCGAAGCGCAGACCCCGTCCGAGGTCCTTCGTGAAGATCGCGGAGAGCAGCCCATAGGGCGAACCCTTCACGAGGTCGATCGCCTGTTGCTCATCCCGGATCGCGCTCACCGGGACGACGGGCCCGAACGTCTCCTCCCTCGCGATCGCCATCTCGTCGGTCACGGCATCCAGCACGGTCGCTTCGAAGAACAGGGCGCTCCCGAGAGACGGCGCGCGGTGACCGCCCGCGACAAGCGTCGCCCCGCGCTCCTGCGCATCGGTCACGTGACGCTCCGTCTTGTCCGCCGTCGGTGCGTTGTTGACCGGTCCCATCGTGGTCGCGTCGTCGAACGGATCGCCGAGCAGGATCCGCTCCTCGATCGCCTTGGAGAGCCGGGCGACGTAGTCGTCCTTCACGTCTTCCTGCACGAGGATCCGCTCGCCGGCGGTGCAGCTCTGGCCGGCGTTGAGGAAGCACGCGGTGAGGGTGGCCGCGACGGCGGCGTCGAGGTCTGCGTCCTCGCAGATCACGAGCGGCCCGTTGCCGCCCATCTCCAGCAAGAGCTCCTTCCCGGCGGCGCGCGCGGCGACCGTGCGGCCGGTCGCGATCGACCCGATGAATCCGACCGCGGCCGTCCCGGGGTTGGCCGCTACCTCGTCGCCGACGACCGGCCCGGGACCCGTCACCAGGTTGAACGTGCCCGGCGGGAGATCCGCCGCGTCGATGCACTCGGCGAGCTTCACCGCGCAGACGCTCGTGGTCGGGGCCGGCGCGAGCACGACGGCGTTGCCGGCGGCGAGCGCCGGCGCGACGATCTCGCCGGGCATCGTGTACGGCCAGTTCCAGGGGCTGATGACACCCACCACGCCGCGCGACACGCGGTACAGGAACACCCGCTTGCCCGCGTCGATGCTCGGCGGGATCAGGCCCTCGAGATGGGTCGCATCGGCCGCCGCCATCTCGAAGTACGCGATCAGCTCCTCGACCTCGTCCTCCGCCTCGGCCTTCAGCGGCTTGCCCTGGTCGAGGGCGAGGGTCCGCGCGAGGTCTTCCCGCCGCTCGTCGATGGCGGCCGCGATGCGACGCATCGCGGCCGCCCGCTCGAACGCCGAGAGCCCCGACCATGCCGGCCAGGCCTCGTTCGCCGCCATGATCGCCCGCTGCGCGTCGACCCGGGTGCCCTCGGGGATCGAGCCGATCACCTCGCTGGTCGACGGGGACGTCGCGTCGAACGTGGCTCCGCTCTCGGAGGCGACCCAGTCGCCTCCGATCAGCATCCGGTACTCGTCGGCCAATCTCTCCCTCCCCGGAACAGGTGAGGGGGGCCCCGAGGGGCCGCCCCACCCACTCCGTCGAACCCGGCCGCTACTCGACCGGGATCTCCTTGTGGATCGCATCCAGGTCGATCCCCTGGTTCTTCCGGACGATCTTCGCCACCACGTAGACCACAAGGGCCAACAGGTACATCGACCCCATGAACACGAGCGAGTCGGGGTCGTTGATCGCGTATAGCTCGTTCGTGAACCAGTGATACAGGTTGAAGATGAGGAACCCGGCGGTGAGGAAGCCGGACACCGTGATGAGCGGGATGCCGGCGACCTTGTACCGAGCCATCGGGGAGCTTTCGTAGAGTCGCTTCTTCCTCCAGGGCAAGATCATCGCCGCGATCGCCGAGCCGAGGAACGTCACCGCGATCACCAACGTGGCATCGAGGATCCAGGTCCTGAACGTCGAGGTGTACGCGTAGAACGCGCTCACGATGAGGGCCGGGACCAGCATCAGGATCAGGGCCCACACCGGCACGTGGCGTCGCTCCGACACGTCGGCGACCTTCTCGGGCAGGATCCGGTCGAACGCCGCCGCGAAGATCACCCGGGTCGACGACAGGAATAGCGTCCCCGCCCATCCCAGGAACCATGCCCCGAACGCGAGGATGAGCAACGCGGAGATGAGCTCGTTGTGGAAGTAGAAGCTCGCCAAGAGCGGCGGGTAGGACCACACCGGCATCGTCGCTTCCCCGAACCCGTAGACCGTCGCCCAATAGTTCAGGTTCGCGGCGTTGAAGAACTCCCAACCGAAGAACTTGTCCGCCAGGAAGACGAACACCAACGCCACACCGACGGTGACCCAGAGGCCCCACATCATCCCGCTCATGACCCGCTTGAAATCGCTCGCGCCGCGGACCTCGCCGTAGAGCGTCGCGCCCCAGTTCGGCCACAGGATCCAGAAGCACAGGAACGGGACCAACAGCAGCGTGGGACCGAAGAAGGGGGTGAACCCGAGCTCCGGCACGATCGGCCCGCCGTTGTTCACGGTCCCCATCTCGATGGTCTGGGTGTACACGTCGCCGCTCGCGCCGAACAGGTTCGCCGCCTCCTCGTTGAACGCGTTCTGGAAACCGCTCTGAGAACCGAACAACATCACGAGGAAGACGACGGCGAGCGCAGCCATGCCGATGTAGAAGCAGAACTTCTGCACCTTGGCGTAGCCCTCCATGCCGAGAGACACCAGATAGCCGGCGAGGAGCACCGTCACCGCGCACACGAAGAACAGGCCATTGTTCGATGCGAGGAACTCACTCACACCGTCGAGCTTGAAGATCGCCGCGAGCGGCTGGAACACCTCGACGTTGAGGATGTTCCCGTAGATCGGTGCCCAGTACCAGAGGATGAACCACCAGCCGGTCACGGCAAGGACGAACGCGATGCCGCCGCCGAGCACCCGGCTCTGCCACACGTAGTCACCACCGGCGCGCGGCATCACCGAGATGAGGCCCGCGTATGTGACGACGAGGAACGAGACGAACACGCCGCTGATCAAGAGCGCCGGCAGGATCTGCCCCGTCGGCACGAACGCGAGCACCGAGAACGCGAAGAACAACCCGAGCGTCACGAAGTTGACCGACATGAACGAGTAGAGGAATGCGTCGAACTTCGACCACCCCTTCACCAGGCCGGTCGCCTTCCGCAGGAACAAGGTAGGAGCTTCACCTACCGTTGCCATCTGCACCCCCTCCCAGGGTTCGGAACGGCCGTCTAGCCGTTCACCAGTTGGTAGTTCTTGACCTTCCGCTTCTTCTCGTCGATGTTCACCGCCGCCGCCTGCAGGATCCCCTCTTCGTAGGAGCTGCCGGGGTTCAGCGCCAACGTCTTTCCGATCCTTGTCGCCCCCTTGCTCTCGTGGATGTGCCCGTGCAACGAGAGCAGTGGTTGGTATCGCTTGATGGAGTCCTGCACGGAGGTGGATCCGACCGGTCGGATCGCCTGGCCACCCGACACGTAGGTGAGGTCGGGGTTCAGCGCCGGCGCGTTGTCGAGCTTCGAGCCGAAGGGCGGCGCGTGGAAGTTGAAGATCGTCGTCTCCGGGTCGGTGGCCGCTTCGAGTGCCCGATCGATCCGCGTCGCCAGCTCCGGCTCCTCAGCCTCGCGGAACGTGTGCCAGGGCGTGGGGTTCGTCCAGCCCATCGAGACCATCGTGAAGTCACCGAGCGTGATCGGGTGCTCCTCGTCGCCGGTCTCCACGACCTGCGCGCCCGTGAGTAGGTCGTCGATCTCGAACATGTCGTCGTTCGCGGGGCATGCGATCACACGGATCCCGGTGTTGGCGAGCTTCTCCTCCGCCATCGCGATCCAGCGCTCGGTGCCGTCGAGCATGACCTCCTTGAAGCGCTTGTCGACGAGGTCCTCGTCCTCCTGCATGGCGACGTACTCCTGGTCGGAGACCCGGATCGGGTAGTAACCGCGGTTCATCACCCGCTTCTCGAACTCGACGATCGCATCCTCGGACTCGAGGGTGTCGCGATGGTCCTGGAGGGAGGCCTCCCAGGTGCCATTCGCCCGCTGCACGATGGGGACCATCGCCTTGCCCGTGACGTCCCCTCCGAGGATGACGACGTCGGCGCCGTAGAATGACCCGGCGTTCAGGAACTTCTTCCAGCAGATCTCCGACCCGTGCAGGTCGGTCACGAAGAAGATCTTCACCGGGGGAATCTTGACCCTGGAGATCTCCCCACGCAACCCAGGAGGGGTGCCGGGCAGCACAACGGCGCTTCGGTCAGTGTCCGACCTCCTCCGGGAGCTCGTACCACTGGACCCGGTCGCCGACCTTCGCCCGGAGCTTCCATCTCAGGGTCTTCGGCGCCGCGTTGCAGGCGTCGAGGAGAGCGATCGCCTGCGCAGAAGGGTCGAATCGGCTCTCCTCTGGGACGAGGTCCGGCGGACGTTCCTCCGCGTAGAGGATGACCTTCTCGAGGTTCATCGTGGTGGTACGCCACCACCCCCAGTCCTCGCCGACGAGCTTTCCCACCCTGTCCATCCCGATCGTGCCCGGCTCATCGCCTTCGGCGACGGGGTACCCGGAGAAGAGGTGGAGGATGTCGTGCACGTCCTTCCGATTGAGCTCGAAGACCTGGAGCTTCGTCAGCAAGAGGTCGGCGACGTCGAGCGTGTCGGGCATCCGATCGATCCGCGAACCGAACTCGAGCTCGTGGCACATCCGCAGGCGGTCCATCACGACATCGACCGAGGTCCTGCCGTCCGCGGTGGTGAAGTACATCTGCCGATCGCCGTGGAGCGTGTTGAACCGCTGGTCGCCCAGGAATCCCTGTTCGGCGAAGAAGGTGATCACATCACGCTTCTTCGACGAGATGCAGGCGAAATCCATGTCCTGGTCCTCGCGGGCGCGGTGAGGGAAGAGCGGACACAGCAGGCGCACCGCCTGCCCGCCGAGGAGCTTGAGCGGGATCCCGCGGGCGTTCGCCTCCCGAACGGCACCAACCGAGACCTCGAACGTGTCGGCGGCGGCAGGGGACGGCCCGTCCATGCGGCAGGACGCTAGCGCAGTTCGACCCCCAGCGCGCCTCGATCCGATCTGGGGGACACTGTCCTTTCGATGGAGCGGGCGTTCGACTATGTGATCGTCGGGGGCGGGTCGGCCGGCTGCGTGCTCGCCAACCGGCTCACGACCGACCCTGCCAACAAGGTGCTGGTCCTGGAGGCGGGCCGGCCGGATCACCTGTGGGACGTGTTCATCCACATGCCCGCCGCGCTGACCTACCCGATCGGGTGGAGCTGGTACGACTGGAAGTACGAGTCCGAGCCGGAGCCTCACATGGGCGGGCGTCGCATCTACCACGCGCGCGGCAAGGTCCTCGGGGGATCGAGCAGCATCAACGGGATGATCTTCCAGCGGGGCAACCCGCTCGACTACGAGCGATGGGCGGCCGACCCGGGGATGGACACATGGGACTACGCCCACTGCCTCCCCTACTTCCGTCGCATGGAGTCCTGTCTCGCGGCGGAGCCCGCCGACGAGTACCGAGGCCACAGCGGCCCCCTCGTGCTCGAACGCGGTCCGGCGAAGAGCCCCTTGTTCGGTGCGTTCTTCGAAGCGGTCCAGCAGGCCGGCTACCCCTTGACCGACGACGTGAACGGGTATCGCCAGGAGGGCTTCGCGCCGTTCGACCGCAACGTGCATCGCGGGCGCCGGCTGTCGGCCGCGCGCGCGTACCTCCATCCGGTCTCGAGCCGGCCGAACCTCGACGTGCGCACGCGCGCGTTCGTCAACAGGATCCTCTTCGACGGGACGCGAGCGGTCGGGGTCGAGTACACGCGCGGGAAGGGTCCGACCCGGAAGATTCGCGCAGGGGAGGTGATCCTGTGCGGGGGCGCGATCAACACCCCACAGATCCTGCAGCTCTCGGGGGTTGGCAACGCCGACGAGCTCCGTGCGCTCGGCGTGGACGTCGTGCAGGACGTCCCTGGGGTCGGCGAGCACCTCCAGGACCACCTGGAGGTCTACGTGCAGCACTCGTGCACGCAGCCCGTGTCGGTCGCCCCCGGCCTGAAGCACTGGCGGAAGCCGCTGATCGGCGCCCAGTGGCTGTTCTTCCGCTCGGGACTCGGCGCCACGAACCACTTCGAGGCGGGTGGCTTCGTTCGCAGCAACGACGCCGTGGCCTATCCGAACCTGATGTTCCATTTCCTACCCGTCGCCGTCCGCTATGACGGGTCGTCCCCGGCCGGGGATCACGGCTATCAGGTGCACATCGGGCCGATGTACTCCGACACGCGGGGCTCGGTGAAGATCGTGAGCACCGATCCCCGGGCGCACCCCGCCCTTCGGTTCAACTACCTGTCGACCGACCAGGACCGGCAGGAATGGGTCGAGGCGATCCAGGTGGCGCGGGCGATCCTGTCGCAGCCGGCGTTCGGACCCTTCGACGGCGGTGAGCTCTCCCCCGGGCCGGATGTGGAGACGGACGAGCAGGTGCTCGACTGGGTGCGCCGGGAAGGCGAGACCGCGCTGCACCCTTCGTGCACGTGCCGGATGGGTACCGACGACCTGTCCGTCGTGGACCCACTCACGATGAAGGTGCACGGGCTGGAGGGACTGCGCGTCGTGGACGCGTCGGCGATGCCCTACGTGACGAACGGCAACATCTACGCCCCGGTGATGATGATCGCGGAGAAGGCGGCCGACCTGATCCTCGGGAACACGTCGCTCGATGCCGAGAAGGTCGAGTTCTACCGGCACCAGGGCTGAACGAGTGCCGTCGGAACCGAACGATCAGCCGAGACCGAGGAGGAGCAGTCCTCCGACCACGAGGACCACGCCGGCGAGCTGGTTCGCGACGAGCCGCTCCTTGAAGACGAGGACCGAAAGGGCCACGGCGATCAGCGGGAAGACGGCGCTCGCGGCGAGCACGATCGAGTTGAGGCCGCGCTCCGAGCCGATCGAGAACATCACGACGCCGAGGATGTCGCCGGCGCCGGCCAGGAGCGCGATCCAAAGACCGAAGCCCGGGCGCACCCGCGACAGCTCCTGCCGGAAGACGAACAAGAGGGGCAGGAAGAACACCATCTGCGCGACCCTGGACCCCCAGAGGCCCGGGATCCACCCCGCTCTATCGGAGATCCAGCCGAGGAGGAACCCCGCGATCCCGAAGCCGACCGCCGCCGCCACCGCCCACGGCAGCCCGGGAAGTCGGTTCTCGATGCCCTGCCGAAGCTTCTTGAGGTCGGTGGAGACGAGCGCGACGCCGACGATCGCGACCGCTGCGCCGACGAGCGCGAGCCCACTCGGGCGCTCACCGAGGATCAGGACGGCGAGCGCCACGCCGACGAGCGCGTAGCCGGCGCCGATCGGCGAGACGACCGCGACCGGTCCCAGCTCGAGCGCCTTGTAGTGGGTCGTGTAGGCGAACGCCGCCGCCGCGCCGTTCAGCACGAGGAGCCACACGTTGGCACGGAGGGGTTCGACGGCCTCGCCGGTGGCGACGAGCACGGCCGTCATGAACAAGGCCGACAGAAGCTGGCCCGAGATCACCGCGCTGATCGCGCCGATCCGACGTCCCGCGAGCGCGCCGAAGAAGTCGGCCAGACCCCATCCCAGGGCGGCGAAGAGCCCGAAGATCATCAGGCGTCGCCGCGGAACCGGGCGTCACGCCATGCGATCGCGGCCTTGAGTCCCTGTTCGATCGTGATGCGGCGGAACTCGTCGCGCGCGGGAAGGTTCGCCGTCTCGATCATCACGTCGAGCTCGGTGTTCGCGGCCATCGCCTCGCGGAACCCCGCCACGTCCCACACCCGGTTCACGGCGCGCTTCGTCGCCTGCACCACGAAGGGCTCGTTCTTCGCGATCGACTCCCCGAGCCGAAGCGTCGCTTCGTCCAGCTCGCCGCGTGGGACCACCCGGTTGACGAGCCCGATGCGCAGAGCCTCCTCGGCCGTGACACGATCTTCGCCGGTGAAGAGCAGCTCCTTCGCCGCACGAACGCCCACCACCCAGGGCAGGAGCATCGAGACGACCCCCGAGCCGAACCGGACGTCGACGTACCCGAAGATCGCGTCGTCGGCAGCGACCGCGAGATCGCAGGCCAGCATCAGGTCGGTCCCTCCCGCGAGGCAGTAGGAATGCACGGAGGCGATGATGGGCTTCGGATGATCGAGGAACTTCATCATCTCCTCGGTCGAATGCGTGAGGTCGTCGTGCCAGCGGCGAGCGTCCAACACCCCGCCGGTCGCGTCCTCGTTCAGGTCGTATCCAGCGCTGAAGGCCCTCCCTGCGCCCCTGAGGATCAGCACCCGGATATCGTCGTTCCCGGCCGCCTCGTCCAGCGCCTGGGACATCGCGCCCACCAGCTCCTGGTTGAGGGCGTTGAGCGACCCCGGGCGGTTCATCGTGAATCGCCGAACCGGACCGAGGTCCTCGACCAGCAGCACAGGTTCGCTCACATCGTCTCCCTCCGCGGGATCGCGCGGATGCTAGCGGAGTCTCGTTCCCCCAACCCTGGAGGGCCGCCGGTTCGTATCTCCCCTGGGAGGGTCTTGGCGGTCTTGCGTGTTCCGCAGCCGCTGGGATAGCCTCCTGAACGGACGTTCAAACCCAAGAGCTGAGGAGGGTGTCATGGTCTTTCACCCGCGGGATCCGGCCCATCGGAGCGTCTCGAGGCGCGATTTCCTGAGACGGTCGCTCGCAGCGGGGGTGGCCCTGCCCACCTCGGCGGCGATCCTGGCCGCGTGCGGTGACGACGGCGGTACGAACGCCCCGCCCGAAGGCGAGGACACGACCGTGCGCTTCGGGACGCTGGAGAGTCCCGTCACGCTCCAGACCTACGAGGACAACCCGCCGATCGACTCCAACCTCGAGCCCGAGGCGGGCCCGCTCGTGATCTACAACTGGGAGCAGTACATGTGGAAGCGCGTGCTGAAGGACTTCGGCAAGAAGTATGGCGTCGAGGTCAAGTACGAGACCTTCTACAACATGGAGCAAGCGATCCAGAAGTTCCAGTCCGGCGAGGTCGATGTGGACGTCTTCTTCCCGACGATCGACTACGTCCCCAAGCTCGCGGCGGGCAAGCTGATCCAGCCGCTGAACCACGACTACATCCCGAACATCAAGAACCTGTGGCCGGCGATGCAGGACCCGTACTACGACCAGGGATCGCAGTACACGGTGCCCTACACCATCTACCACACCGGGATGGCATGGCGGACCGATATCGTGCCGATGGAGGTCGAGGACGTCCAAGCGATGTCCAACCCCTACGAGATCTACTGGAACGCCGATTACGCCGGCAAGGTCGGGATCTACGACGTCTACCGCGAGGCTCTGTCGCTCGGGATGTACCGCGACCTGGCGGACCAGACGGACCTGAACTCGGCCGACCCGGCGGTG
>JBPCPX010000148.1:0-9472 GCA_050998695.1 Actinomycetota bacterium | reverse complement strand
TCCCCCCTCGGTGCGGTCTTGGTTCCCCCCGAGGGCTTTTTGGTTTCGCCCTCGCCCGCCTGCCGGCGGGCGAGGACAAACACCAGGTCGCTCAGCCGGTTGAGGTATCGCCTGACCTCCGGGTTGACGTCGCGGCCCTCGTGTTCGAGGGCCACGACGTGACGCTCGGCCCGCCGGATCACGCTCCGCGCGAGATCCAACGCGGCGCTTCCCTCGTTTGCCCCGGGCACGATGAAGGCCTGCGGTAGCGCCCGCTCGGCGACCAGCTCATCGATCCGCCGCTCCAACCGCTCGGTCATGTCGGTCGTGACCAGCGAGACGCCGGATCGGAGCTTGGCTCGCTCGGCCGGGTTCGTGGCCAGATCGGCACCCACCACGAAGAGCTCCCGTTGCAGCACAAGGATCTCTTCGTTGAGCTCGCGGTCGGCGGAAACGCGAGCCAGCCCGAGCACCGCCACCGCCTCGTCCGTCGTGCCGTACGCCTCGGTCGCCGCATCGTCCTTCGGGATCCGGCCTCCGTACAGCAGCCCCGTCGTCCCGTCATCGCCGGTCTTCGTGTAGATGCGCGGCATGGAGAGCTAGCATAGGGCGTCGCTGCCGACCCCCCGGGCGGCCGAACGGTCAACAGGACGCCCAAGCGGACGCCCCAAGAGGAAGGAGATATCGCGTGGCCGGAAGATTCGGATCGGTCGTCACCGCGATGGTCACCCCGTTCCGGTCCGACCACGCGGTCGACCTCGACGGCGCCCAGGAGCTCGCTTCGTGGCTCACGGACAATGGCTCCGACTCGGTCTTCGTCGCCGGCTCGACGGGCGAGTCGCCCACGCTGTCCCACAAGGAGAAGGCCGAGCTGTTCCGCGCGGTGGGCGACGCGATCCAGGGCAAGGGGAAGCTGATCTGTGGCACCGGGACCTATTCGACCGCCGAGACCCTCGAGCTGACCCAAGCCGCCGAGGACGCCGGTGCGGACGGGATCGTCGTGGTCACGCCGTACTACAACAAGCCGCCGCAGCGTGGGCTCATCGCCCACTTCGAGCACATCGCTGACGCGACCGAGCTCCCGATCATCGTCTACAACATCCCGAGCCGCACGGGCACCCGGATCGAGCACGAGACGATGGTCCGGATCGCGGAGAAGCCCAACATCGTCGCGGTGAAGGATTCGACGGGGGATTTCAAGGCGATCTCGAACCTGGTCTCCGAGGCTCCAGAAGGATTCGAGATCTACTCGGGTGATGACTGGGCGACGTTCGGCTACGTGTGCCTCGGCGCGGTGGGTGTCGTGAGCGTCGCCTCGCATCTCGTCGGCTCCCAGGTCCGGCAGATGATCGATCTGATCGAGACCGGAGACATCCCCGCCGCCCGCAAGCTCCACGAGGATCTGTCGCCGCTGTTCAACGCGCTGTTCGTCACGTCGAACCCGATCCCGGTGAAGGCGGCCCTGGACATGCTGGGCCGGCCGGCGGGTCCGCCCCGCCTGCCCCTCGTGCCCGCCACCGCGGACGAGCGCGATCGGGTCCGCAAAGCACTGGAGGATGCCGGTCTCCTCTGAGTCCCCCGCGCGACTCGTCTTCCTCGGAGGGGTGGGTGAGGTCGGCCGGAACATGGCCTGCCTCGAGCTCGACGGCCGGATCCTGATCATCGACGTCGGCCTGTCGTTCCCGTCCGGCGACATGCCCGGCATCGATCTCGTCCTGCCGGACTTCGATTTCGTTCGGAAGCACGCCGACAAGATCCAGGCGGTCGTCCTCACGCACGGTCACGAGGATCACATCGGGGCGCTCCCGTACCTCCTCCGCGACATCGATCGCCGACTCGAGGTCTACGGAACGGCGTTCACGCTCGCCCTGTTGCAGAGCAAGCTCGACGAGCACGAGGTGGCTCACCTCGTCGACCTGAAGACCGTGACCCCGGGCGAGCAGGCCACGACGGGGCCGTTCACGATGCGGTTCCTCCGGGTCACGCACTCTATCCCCGACGGGATGGCGGTCGTGGTCGACACCCCGTTCGGGGCGATCGTGCACACGGGCGACTTCAAGATCGATCAGACACCTCTGGACGGGAGGGCGACCGACCTGCACGGGCTCGCCGAGGAGGCCGGACGCGGGAAGGGTGTGCATCTCCTCCTCTCCGACTCGACCAACGCCGAGGAGCCCGGGTACTCCGTCAGCGAGCGCACCGTGGGACCCGTCCTGCACGACATCGTCGCGGGCGCTCCGGGCCTGGTGATCGCCGCGTGCTTCTCGAGCCACATCCACCGCGTGCAGCAGATCGTGAACGCCGCGCACGCCAACGAGCGCGTGGTGGCGTTCCTCGGGAGGTCGATGCACAAGTCCGTCGATGCGGCCAGGACACTCCGACTCCTCCAGGTGGCCGACCAGGACGTTGTCGACATCGAGGAGATCGACCGGCTGGATCCCGGCCGCGTCGTCGTGATCTGCACGGGCTCGCAGGGAGAGCCGTACTCGGCCCTCTCGCTGATGGCGCAGCGCCAGCACAAGTTCGTCGACATCGGACCCGGAGAGACCGTCGTGCTGTCCTCCTCCCTGATCCCCGGGAACGAGCCTGCGATCCATCGCGTCGTCGACGCTCTGTATCGGACCGGGGCCGACGTGTTCCACATGCCGTCCGACCCGGTGCACGCCTCGGGCCACGCCGCCCAGGAGGAGCTGAGGCTGATGCTCTCCCTGGTCAGGCCGCGCTGGTTCATCCCGGTGCACGGGGAGCGGCGCCACCTGCAGCATCATGCGCGACTGGCCCACGAGGTCGGCATCCCTCCCGAACGGACGCTCGTCTGCGAGGACGGAGACGTCGTCGAGGTGGGGGAGGAGCTGCGGCAACTCGATCGGATCCAGGCAGGGATGACCTTCGTGGACGGGCTGGGCATCGGCGACGTCGGCGGTGAGGTGCTGAGGGACCGCCGCAAGCTGTCTGCGGACGGGGTGGTCGTGGTCGTCATCATCGTGGACTCGCAGACGGGCGAGTTGGTCGGCGGTCCCGACGTCGTGAACCGTGGATTCGTGCACGAGGAGACCTCGGCCGACATCTTGGAGGAGGCTCGGACGCGGGTGATCCAGTCGGTGAAGGAGTCCGCGGAGGCGCACGTGACCGACCCGTCTGCCCTCCAGCAGAACGTCCGCCGCGTCCTCAAGAAGTACTTCAACGAGGTGACGCAGCGCAAGCCCGTGATCCTCCCGGTGATCATGGAGGTCTGAGCACGGCTCAGGTCCTTGAAGCGTCCGCCTCACCCGTCATGCTTGTCGGACCATGGCCACCAAGACTTCCCCCTCCCGGAGGGCCGGGACCGGTGGGACGCGGAAGCGACCCACGAAGAAGACCCGTGCCAAGCGGAAGCCCGCGAAGACCCCGGTCCGCACCTTGCTCTCGCCGTGGGCCCGCGATGCCCTGGGGATCGGCCTCATCGTGCTGGCCCTCCTGGCCGTCCTGTCGGTCTGGATCGAAGCCGGCGGCCCGGTGGGCAGGGCGATCTCCTGGCTGATCCGGGGCGCCTTCGGGATCGGAGCCTACGCATCTCCCGTGTTCGGTGCGTGGTGGGGGTTCGTGCTCCTCCGTGACACCGCGCGGGAGGATCGGGTCCGGATGTTCGTCGGCTTCGCGGCGCTCCTCGGAGGCGTTCTGGGCTTGGTCTCGTTGTTCGCCGGCAACCCGAGCTTCGCCGAAGGCGAAGAAGCGCTCGCGGACGCCGGCGGGGTCCTGGGAGCATCCGCCGCTTGGCCTCTCGCCCGGGTCATCTCTCCGATCGGCGCTGCGATCGTGTGCGCGGGGGTCGCGACCCTTGGACTGCTCATCTTCACCGGGACCTCGTTCGCCGCGGTCAAGGAGAAGATCGACACGTTCCGCGACGAACGGGACGAGCGTGATCCCGTCTCCGCCAAGGCCCGCGAGGAGGAACGGGCGAAGCCGCGCCGGAGATGGTCGCTCCGGGAAGCGTTCGGACTCAAGGAAGAGGATGTCGTCCTCGTCCCCGACGCCGAGGAGACCGCGTCGACCGAGACGATCCCGGCGGTGGAGGAGGAGCCGGGGTTCGTGACCGACCCCGGGCTCCCTGTCACCAAGGCCTCTCGCAGCCGTACGGTGACGACGCCCCACGGTCCCTATCAGCTCCCTCCACTCGACCTGCTGCGGACGGCTCCCCCCTCCAACGCGGACGCGCGCGCCGAGCGGGACACACTTGCGGCTCTGGAGCGCACGCTCCACACGTTCGGGGTCGACGCCCAGGTCGTGGGCGCCCACCGAGGTCCCACCGTCACGATGTATGAGGTCGCGGTCGCCTCCGGCACCAAGGTGAGCAAGGTCGTGGGCCTGTCGAGCGACATCTCCTATGCGTTGGCGTCGCCCGATGTTCGGATCCAGGCGCCGATCCCCGGCAAGTCGGCGATCGGCATCGAGGTCCCGAACACCAACCGGGACTTCGTGATGGTGGGGGACGTCCTGCGCTCCCCGGCGGCGAAGCAGGCCACCCACCCGCTGGAGGTGGCGCTGGGCAAGGACGTCCACGGCCGAGCTCGGATGGTGAATCTCGCGGAGATGCCCCACCTGCTGATCGCCGGAGCCACCGGCGCAGGCAAGTCCTCGCTCGTGAACTCCTTCATCACGTCTTTGCTCGCGAGAACGACCCCCGAGGACGTTCGGCTCGTCCTCGTGGACCCCAAGCGGGTGGAGCTCAGCCACTTCGGCGACGTGCCGCACCTGCTCTCACCCGTGATCGTCCATCCGAAGCGCGCGGCCGAAGCCCTGCAATGGATCGTCCGCGAGATGGAGATGCGCTACGAGCTGCTGGCGACGGTCGGCGTCCGCGACATCGACTCATACGAGGAGGGCCTGCGCGACGGCACCCTCCGGATCCCGCCGGGTATGGAGGAGAAGTTCGAGCACATGCCCTTCATCGTCGTCGTCATCGACGAGCTGGCGGATCTCATGATGGTCGCCCCACGCGCCGTCGAGGACGCGATCTGCCGCGTGGCGCAGATGGCAAGGGCCGTCGGGATCCATCTCGTGGTGGCGACCCAGCGTCCGTCGGTCGACGTCGTCACGGGGTTGATCAAGGCGAACATCCCGTCTCGGATCGCGCTGATGACCTCGTCACAGGCGGACTCACGCGTGATCCTCGATATGAACGGTGCGGAGAAGCTGGTCGGACACGGCGACATGCTGTTCGCCCCCTCCAACATCTCGAAGCCGGTGCGCATCCAGGGCGCGTGGGTCACGGAGGGTGAGGTCCGGGCGATCTGCGACTTCATCCGGGCGCAACGGGAGGTCGTGTACGAGAACACTGTGGAGGGGCTGGCCCTTCCGCCCGGCGAGGGAGCCGGTGAGCACGGCATCGGCGACGACGACGATCTGCTGGAACAGGCGGCCGAGCTCGTGATCCGCTCCCAGCTCGGGTCCACGTCGATGCTGCAGCGGAAGCTCAAGGTGGGGTTCGCTCGCGCCGGCAGGATCATGGATCTGATGGAGGAGCAAGGGCTCGTCGGGCCCTCCCAGGGATCGAAGGCGCGCGATGTGCTCCTCACTTGGGAGGAATGGGAAGAGCGCCGTTCCGCATAGCGGACCGGCCGGACGGTCAGATCGCGCCGACGCGCCTTGCCACCTGGAAGAGCGTGTCCGCGTGCTGTTGCGGATCGATCATGAGCCTCCCGGCCACACCCACGTGCGCCTGCCAGTAGGCGTAGATCCGTTCCACCGTCCACCCTCTGCTCTGCGCGCTCCGGAAGCTCCGGACCATCTCGCTGCCGGCCCAGATCGCATCGGGGCTCACGAGGAATCCCCCG
The DNA here is from genome assembly GCA_050998695.1 of Actinomycetota bacterium. Taxonomy (GTDB): domain Bacteria; phylum Actinomycetota; class UBA4738; order UBA4738; family HRBIN12; genus JAJNBA01. The sequence continues at coordinate 3,680 of JBPCPX010000148.1, read as the reverse complement.
TATCTGCCTTCGATGGTGCGCCAGAACGCGCCGATCGATCCCCACAGGCCGTCGTCCTGTTCACCGGCCACGAGGAGGTAGCGGACGGGACCGTCGGACAGCAGGTGGGTCGAGGGCAGGATCTCGCGCACCGTCGCCAACGGTGAATCGATGGTGTGGTCTTGGGGCATGCCTGCTTCCAATGGATCTCCCTCCCTGCCTGGCCAACTGTAGTCCCCCGAGGGGTGCACTCCACCGGACGGACGGCCGATTCGGAACGAGACCTTGGACCTAGGCCGGCCGGCGCCGCCCTCCGGTCCTCGAACGTGACGGCTATCCTTGGCCTCTCATGGCCGGCTCAGTGACGGATCCCCGGGCAGGGGTCGGCTCGGCGCTCCGGCGTGCTCGCGAGGTGCGAGGGGTCTCGCTCGACGAAGCGGCGCGCGACACCAGGCTCCGGGTCGATCAACTGGATGCCCTCGAGCGGGAGGACTTCGACGTCCTCCCCGGCGACGTCTACGTACGCGCGTCCCTCCGCACGTACGCGAGCTACCTCGGGCTCGACGCGAACAAGGTCGCCGGTGCCTACGCCGAAACGGCCGAGGACGCCGAGCCGACGCCACCGCCCGCCAAGCTCGGCCCCGTCGAACGGATGATCGCCGCCAGCCGGATCAGGGACAACCAACGGTTCCTCCTCATCGCCGCGACCTCGATCCTGCTGATCATGCTGGCCTTCGGTCTGCTGGCGAGGGGTGAGGCCGCCCCACCGGCGGCCGTGATCCCGTCGGGAACGGCGTCCCCGATCCCCACCGATCCCACCATCAATGCGGTCCTGGTGGCTCGGAGCGACGTCATGGTCGAGTCCGTGGAAGATGGTGCCCCGGCTTCCTATGGGCTGAGGCCGGGGGAAACGCTCACCCTCGTGGCTCTGGAGCACTTGCAGTTCACCGTGGCGGATGCGGGGCTCGTCGAGGTCAGTTTGAACGGCGCCGACGTGACGGAAGGGACCGCCGGATCGCCGCACACGTACCGCTTCACGCTGGGCGACGACGGAGGAGAGTCATCGTCGAACGTGTGAGACCACTCGGGCTGGGCTGGCCGAACGTCCTTTCGATCGGACGGATCGCGCTGATCCCGATCGTCGTGTTGCTGCTCGGCACGGACCGAGCGGAAACGAGATGGCTGGCGCTGCTCGTGTTCGCCGTCGGAGCACTCTCCGATCTCGCCGACGGCTACCTCGCGAGGCGACACGAGATGACCACGTCCATGGGAGCGTGGCTCGATCCGCTCTCGGACAAGCTCTTCGTGATCGTGCCGGCCCTCGTGCTCGCCGCCCGCGGGGAGTTCCCGTGGTGGGCGGCGGTCGTGATCGTCCTCCGTGAGTTGGCGGTGTCGCTCCTGCGGTGGCGCCTCGATCAGCGTGGTGTGTCCATGCCCGCGTCGCGCGCCGGCAAGGCCAAGACGCTCAGCCAGATCTCGGCGGTCGGGCTGTCGATCGCTCCGCTGCCGTCTGGGTTCGACCCCGTCGTGCTCACGGTCGTCGTGATCGCGGTGATCCTGACGGTCGCCAGTGGGCTCGAGTACTTGTTCACGGAGCGCCACCGCATGGAGACGGGGTGAGAGCGGAGATCCTCGCGGTCGGGACCGAGCTGCTCCTCGGCCAGATCGCGAACACGAACGCCCGGTGGGCGTCGGAGTCGCTCGCGGCGATCGGGGTCGACGTCCTTCACCATCAGGTCGTCGGGGACAACCTGGAACGGATCGTCGCTGCCGTGCGGCTGGCGTCGACACGCGCCGATGTCGTGGTCGTCACCGGTGGCCTCGGACCGACCCAGGACGACATCACCCGCGACGCGCTCGGCGCCCTCTTGGGCGTGCCGATGAGGCGTCATCCGGAGCTCGAGGAGATGCTTCGGGAGAAGTTCCGCTCGTTCGGTCGGAGCGAGATGCCCGAGAGCAACCTTCGCCAGGCCGACGTGCCCGAAGGTGCCCGATACATCACGCCGGCGCGTGGGACGGCGCCGGGCCTGGTGGCGGATCTGCCCGCCGGCGGGCGGATCTACGCCGTGCCGGGCGTGCCCGCAGAGATGGTCGAGATGATGGAAGGGACGATCCTGCCGGAGCTGGCGTCCACGGCCGGCGCCGGAGTGGTCCGCTCCCGCGTGCTCCGGTGCGCCGGGATCGGCGAGTCGGCGCTCGCCCAACGGGTCGACGACCTCTTCTCCGGTTCGACGAACCCGACGATCGCGTTCCTGGCGTCCTCCGGCGAGGTGAAGGTTCGGATCACCGCGAAGGCCGGGACGGCGACCGAAGCGGACGAGCTGATCGAACCGGTGGCCGAGGAGGTCCGGCGAAGGCTCGGCGACGAGGTGTTCACCTCCGAGGACGAAACGCTCGAGCAGGCCGTGGTCCGGCTCCTGGCGGCGTCGGGAAGGACGCTCGCCTGTGCCGAGTCGATCACCGGCGGGGGAGTGGGGGCCCGCATCACGAGCGTGCCAGGTGCCTCCGAGGTCTTCGTCGGGTCCGCCGTGGTCTACACCATCGAGGCCAAGACGAGGGTCCTGGATGTCTCGACGCAGACGTTGAAGGGTGCCGGACCGGTGAGTGAGGAGTGCGCGCGAGAGATGGCTGCAGGAGCTCGGCGGGTCTTCGCGGCCGACCTCGGGCTTGCGCTGACAGGGGCGGCCGGCCCCGAGGCGCACGGAGGTGCGCCTCCCGGCATCATCTGGATCGCGCTGGAAGGCGACGACGTCTCGCACGCGCGAGGTTTCAGGGTGCCAGGTGAGCGCGATCGTGTTCGCCGATGGGCGGAGCAAGCCGCGCTGGACCTCCTTCGTCGTCATCTGGAGGGACGGCCGCTCCCGGCCTCCGATCGACCGATCTGATGGCTCGGGATCGAGCTTCCCGTCCCGAAGCGAAACCGCTCCGGTTCTTCGTCGCGGTCGAGATCCCAGATCAGGCCAAGAACGCGGTCGAAGAGTCTTTCGCTCCCTGGCGGGAGGAGTTCCCGAAGGCTCGCTGGGCTCCGCGCGAGAACTGGCACGTCACGCTGAAGTTCCTCGGGCGAACCTGGCCCCGGCTCACGGACTGGGTGCCGCGACAGGTGGAGGAGGCGGTGCGGGGCGTGGAACCCTTCCGCACCCGGGTCACCGGCGTCGGGGGATTCCCGTCTATGGGGAGGGCGCGAGTGCTGTGGGCCGGTCTCGGCGACGACGCAGGTCACGTGGCCGGGTTGGCGGTCAGCATCGAAGGGGGATTGCTCGAAGAGTTCCCGGCGGAGACGCGTGCGTTCCACCCGCATCTCACCGTGGCGCGGAGCGATCCACCCGTGAAGCTCCCTCCTGAGTTCGCCGAGACGCCGCTCCTGACGGAGGAATGGGAGGTAGATCACGTGGTGCTCTTCCGGAGTCACCTGCGGCGTCCGGCACCCGTGTACGAACCGCTGGCCCGATTCCCGTTCGGTGGCTAGGTTGCTTGCGTTCGAACACCTGTTCGACTAGCCTCGGGCCGCATGCACACTGGAAATCAGGAAGAATGACAGAGGTGTAACTCATGTCAGAGTCGAGGGCTAGTCTCCACTCGTCGCTTGCACAGGCACTCTCCCGGCCCCCCTCCGGGCAGGGCAGGGGCACGAAGGAGGGGAACGTGGATCGGGACAAGATGCTCGACGTCACACTGCAGCAGATCGAGAAGCAGTTCGG
>JBPCPX010000078.1:0-6484 GCA_050998695.1 Actinomycetota bacterium | reverse complement strand
TAATGAGCTTGTAGACAATGACGGCGATACTGATGACTACCTTTCCGACGCTGCCGATGGTCATGCCGACCATCGCCTCGACCGTGCCGAGGGTCCCGCCGACCGTCTCATCGACCGTGCCGAGGGTCCCGCCGACCGTGTTGGTCGCGGCCCCGGCGGTGTCGCTGACGCTGCCCGTGGTCTCGACGACGGTGTCGCTGACGGTGCCCGTGGTGCTATCCACGGTGTCGCCGACATCGGGGACGTCGAGGGCGCTCGCAGCCGTCGACAGCAGCAGGAGGAACACGCCGGTGCAGATCATCACCAAGAGCGCCCGGAGAGCCGACCGGTGCGACCGTCGAAGGGGCTCAACCTGGGACGTGGCAACCACGTGGGTCGGGTTCTCCTCGCATCCGACGTAGTCCATATGCACGATGGGTCTGTACCCATCCGGCCTCAGCCGAAACGCCTACTCGGGGAGCATGGCCAGGCGTCCCGTTCGCTACCAGGGGATCCCCTCGAGAAGCGCTTCTGCCGTAAGTTGTTTTGCCGAGCCGCAGACGTAAGCGAGATCTTCCTCTCGGATGGTCGAACCCGATCTCGCTCCAGGCGATTTGGAGGCCATCGGTGCCGTGGCTTAGGCCCGTCTCTCAGGGAGAGAGAAGCGGTACTCCACGATCGGAGTGTCCATCTGCAGCTGGTACATGAGCGTGTTCAGGTCCCCGTGGTGTTGGCGCTCGTGCAGCAGGGCGTGCACGAAGATGTCCGCGGGGCTGTAGCGCAGCTCTCCCCGTCGACGTCCATCTCGCGAGGGGTCGCCAGCGCACCGTCCGTGAGCGAATCGAGGTACGCCCGGGCGTGACCGAGGACGCGGCGCCGGTAAGCATCGAGCTCGTCCCATGACCTCACATGCTCTACCGGCTCATCAGTCGTTCCGGCCGGATCCGCGAGCCAACGCACATAGGCCCAGTTCATATGTGTCAGGGCATCCCGCAGCGCGGGCCAGCCCGAGCCGGGTGCCGACGCTGTCAGGGTCTCGTCGCCATGAGGGCGGAGCACCCGTTCGTACTCGCACCAGCTGTAGTCCGTGAAAGCGAAGAGCTCCTCGATAGCGGCGCGATCCATCAGAGGCGAATCGTAGTCCGCGTCACGAGTGAGCGTGCCAGAGGTGCATCACGGCATATGCTCGCCACGGTCGCCAGCGCTCCGCCCTCGCGAGGAGCTCCTTCGATGTTGATGGGAGCCCGAGCGCTTCGAAGCCCTTCCGCACCCCGAGGTCGCCGCTCATGAACGCGTCGTGATCGCGGAGCGCCCGCATCGCCACGTAGGCGACGGTCCATGGGCCGATGCCTCGGACCTCGCCGAGGATGTGAAGCGTCTCGTCGATCGGGGTGCTGGCGGAGAGATCGAGCTGATCCGACGCGACGAGCTCGGCCACCCTACGGATCGTCATCGCTCGGTTCCGAGGCATCCCGAACGCTTCGGGCGGGAGCTCGGCCACCTGCTCGGCGGTCGGGAACAGGTGCGTGATGCCTCCGCTCGGCGGATCGAGCGGGGACCCATAGCGCTCGACGAGCCTGCGGAGCGACGTCCTCGCGCCCGCCACGGACACCTGTTGTCCGAAGATCGCGCGGACGACGAGCTCGAAGCCGTCGAAGGTGCCGGCAACGCGCATCCCGGGCAACCTCGCGACGAGGGGAGCCAGTTGCGGATCCCGAGCGAGCGCGGCGTCGATCGCGAGGGGATCCGCATCGAGGTCGAACGCTCGGCGTGCGTCGTGCACGAACGCGGCGGGATCCGACGCGGGATCGACCGACAGCTCCATCGTCACGTGATCGCACGCCTCGTCCGGCGACAGTTGGATGACCGCTGGACGGCCGTCCACCGTTCGCACGCTGCGGCGGTAGGTGCGATCTCGTAACTCTTCGACGCCCGGCAGTGCCCGCGCGCCGAGGAACGACAGGAGGACGTCCCAAGCGAAGGGGGCACGGACCGGCAGTCGAAGAGGATGCCTGTCGGCCCGGTCGTCCACGCCGGCAGGTATATCGGACCCGCTGTCGGTGGTGGGGACTACGGTCACACCCCTCCCTCTCCTGGCCAGGGAGGCGAACGATGGATCAGGTGGCGAGGATCGTCCTGGCGCTCGAGGAGCCGGAGGTGGCCGAGGAGGTGATGCACTTCCTCGATCGGAGTGGACGGGCTCGCGTCGTGGCGACCGCGAGTGATGATCGGCAGCTCGCGGAGGCCATCAGGCAGCTCGAGCCGGATGCCGTCGTCGCCGAGCCGACGTTGCTCGGCGGCGCCAAGGCGTCCGGCGTGGTGCTGGCGCTGGACACCCGCGAATCGGTGATGTCGCTCCGGACGGCGATCGAGGCTGGCGCGGCAGGCTACTTCCTGTGGCCGAAGGAACGCGATGACCTGCTCGGGGCCGCCGCGGCCGCCCTGCGGCGGTCACGCGAGACGGCGAGGCGGGGCACGGTGATCGCGGTGCACGGCGGCCGCGGCGGTGTGGGCGTCACGTTCGTGGCGACCCACCTCGCCGCGGCGTTCGCGCGCCGCGGCTCCGCCATCCTGATCGACGCCGACCCTGTGTTCGGCGACGTCGCGCAGGCGCTGGGTGCGCCTGCCGGCGACGGCTCCGACCCCATCCACACCTTCAGTGATGCGGCGTCGCTCGGAGAAGACCTCGGTCCGGAGCAGCTGAAAGGAGCGCTCTGGCGACACGCGAGCGAGGTCGATGTGCTCCTTCCACCGCCGCCCGAGGAGGCCGCGCGCCTCGGACCGGAGGAGCTTCGTCTGGTGACGGAGGCGGCGGCAGGCATCGCCGACGTCGTCGTGATCCATCTCGCTCGATCGCTCAACGCCATGACGCTCGCCGCTGCGGAGACCGCCGACCGGCTCCTCGAGGTCCTCACGCTCGACGTGGTGTCGTTCCGCGCGACATCGCGCGCGATGGAGGCCTTCTCGCCACTTCATCTCGAGGGTCGTGTCCGGTTCGTCGTGAACAACGGGGCCAGGAGCGAGATCACCCCCGGTGACGTACGCAGGGTGTTCGGAGAGCCGGCACTCGCGGTGCTTCCGCCAGATCGGGCCGTGCGGTCGGCGCAGGACAAGGGGCACCTGTTGCCGGCGAGAGGTCGGATGGCCCGCCGCTTCGATCGTCTGGCGGCCGCGTTGATGGACCGTGACGTGGAAGAGATGGCGTCCTGACCGGGCTACGCTTCGCCCGTGGACGAACAGGTGTTGTTGGTCGAAGACGACCCCTCGATCCGCGAGATGACGGTGCTCGGGCTCACCAACGCCGGGTTTCGCGTGACCTCCTGCGCCGACGGGAGGGAGGGCCTCGGCCGCCTCCGGCGTGATCCGTTCGACCTCGCGGTGCTCGATGTGATGCTGCCGACGCTCGACGGGTTCGAGATCACTCGTGAGGTCCGCAAGAACAGCCGGATCCCGATCGTGATGCTCACCGCTCGCGCCGATGCGACCGACGTGATCGTCGGCCTCGAGCTCGGCGCCGACGATTACGTGACGAAGCCGTTCGACATGTCCGTGCTCGTGGCGCGTTGCCGGGCGGTGCTTCGCCGAGCCGCGGCCGAGCCGGCGGAGCCCGTCCTTCGCATGGGCGATCTCGAGGTCGACGTCGCCGGCTACTCCGCGCGCAAGGACGGACGGGATCTCGCGCTCACCGCGACGGAGTTCCGTCTGCTGGTCGAGCTGGTGCGACGACCTGGCCAGGTCCTCACACGCGAGGTGCTCCTCTCCCGGGTCTGGGACTACGAGTACCTCGGCGATTCGAGGCTCGTGGACGTGGCAGTCCAACGGCTGCGTGCCAAGGTCGAGGACGATCCGACCAGCCCGAAGACGATCTCGACGGTGCGCGGCGTCGGTTACCGGCTCGAGCGGAGTTGACGGCGCGTGGCGAGAAGCCCTAGTTCGACCGGCCGGCTCGTGGTCGGTGTGGTGCTGGTGGCAGCAGCGGTGGCCGCCGCACTCGCGGCGGTCGTGTTCATCTTGGTCCGAGACGCTCGGCTTCGTGATTCTCTCGAGCGCGCGAGGGCAGAGGCCGTGTTCGATCTGCGACTCGCCGGTCCACTCCTCGTGGGATCCACGGATCTCCAGCAGGCGGTCGATACGTTCCGGGAAGAGCGCGGGGTCAACGCGATCCTGCTCGTGGGCGGAGATACCTATCGCTCGGACCCCGAGCTCACCATCGCGATCCCACCCGGTCTCCGAGACATCGCCGCCGGGGGACGACTCGGCTTCGACCGCGTCGAGGCCGGCGGCACCCCGACGCTCCTCGTCGGAGGCCCCACGCCGGACCGTGAGGCCGAGCTCTACTTCGCGTTCCCGGAAGCAAGGATCCACGAGGACCTCCGGGAGCTCGCCACGGCGCTCGTCATCGGCGGGGCCGCGATCGTCGTGGTCGCGTTCGCGTTCGCGCGGGTCGCCGCCGGTCGTATCGCGACCCTCGCCGAAGCGGAGGCGTGGGGCAGGCGCTTCACGACCGATGTCTCGCACGAGCTCAGAACGCCTGTTGCCGCTCTGGTCTCCGAGGCGTCGGTCCTGGAAGAGCATCTCGACCGGATGCCGCCCGACGCGCGGCGAGCCGCAGAGCTCCTCGTGGGCGACGTCGCACGGCTTCGCCGCCTGATCGAGGACCTGACGAACCTCGCCTCGCTCGACGCCGGCCGGGAGCAGGTCCGGGCCGAGGCGTTCGACCTGGGCACGCTCGTCGCCGGCACGATCCGCAGCCGCGGATGGGGAGGCAGCGTCGAGATCCGTGCCGACCCCGTGCCCGTCACGACCGACCGCACCCGCGTCGATCGGATCGTGGCGAACCTGATCGGGAACGCGCTCGATCACGGGGGTGGAGACGTCGCTGTCCGGGTAGGTCGCGACGAGGGCGGTCCTTTCGTCGAGGTTGCGGACGCAGGCTCCGGGATCGAGGGCGAGCATCTCGAACACGTCTTCGATCGCTTCTACCGAGTCGACCCGGCGCGCTCGGGACCCGGCAGTGGCCTCGGTCTCGCGCTCGCTCGCGAGAACGCGCGGCTCCTCGGTGGCGACGTCGAGGTGCTGAGCGAGCCCGGCACCGGATCGCGGTTCACGCTGCAGCTGCCCGCTTCCGTTGTTACTGAACCGTGACGCGCTCGGGGTTCCCGTGTTGCGGGCGAGCGTGAGCATGGGTTCCAGCCCGAACAGGAGGAGGAACCCATGAAGCGCCTGATCGCCCTCGCCGCCACGCTGGCCGCGCTCACCACCGCTTGTGCCGAGACCGGCGCCCAGCCGCTCGGTCCCGCGCCCGGCAACGGATCGGCGTCGCCTTCCTCGACCGGAACCACGACGCCCTCACCGAGCGCGTCACCCGATCCGACGAGGTCGATGACCTACGAGCTCTGGTTCAACTACGACGGTTCCCTGTTCGTCACGCACCGCACGGAGCCGTTCACGCCGGCGGTCGGCGGACGCGCACTCGAGGCGCTCCTCGAAGGACCGACGGACGCACAGCGTGACGCGAGGGTCGGGACCTCGATCAACGCGGGCACGGGTCTCCTCGATCTCACGATCGACGACGGTGTCGCGACGGTGGATCTGGAGGACACGTTCAGCGCGGAGGAGACGCCGGCGATCGCCGTCGGCAGCCTCTCGCAGATCGTGTACACCCTCACCCAGTTCGATTCGGTGCAGGGGGTCGTGTTCGAGGTCGAAGGCGAACCACTCACGAACTTCGGCGGCTACGAGCTGGACGGCGCTCTGAGGCGGACGAACTTCGCCGACCAGCTGCCCTTCATCCTGGTCGAGAGCCCCGGGATCGGCGAGCGCGTCTCGAGTCCGGTGACGATCGCGGGCACGTCGGACGTGTTCGAGGCGGTCGTGTCGATCGAGATCTTGGATCAGAACGGAGACACGATCGCGTCCACGTTCACCATGGCCACGTGCGGAACGGGATGCCGCGGTTCGTACACCACCGATGTCCGGTACGATGTAGGGACTCGGCAGCCGGGAACGATCCGCGTCTACGAGGTGAGCGCGATGGACGGCTCACAGATCCACATCGTGGAGATCCCCGTCGTGCTGACGCCGTGAACCACGATCGCGCGTCTTGAACGTTCCGTCCCGTTGGGTCTCTCTCCCTTCGTCTGGATCGGAAGCGGCAACCCCGACCAGAGACGAGGAGCCCGCCCAGTGAAGATCGCCATCATCGCCCCACCGTGGGTCCCGGTACCTCCGCCCGCCTATGGCGGCACCGAAGCCGTGCTGGACACGCTCGCGCGAGGCGTGCAGGCTGCCGGTCACGACGTCCTCTTGTACGCGACCGGTGACAGCACCTGCCCGGTTCCGCTCGCATCCACGTTCGACCGCGCGCTCGGCACCGTCTCCACGGGCGCCGCGTCGGAGCTCTGCCACGTGGTCGAGGCCTACGAGCGCCTCGACGAGTGGGAGCCCGACGTGGTCCACGACCACACGCTGGTCGGACCCGTCTACGCCGATCGCTTCGGCATGC
>JBPCPX010000045.1:0-15492 GCA_050998695.1 Actinomycetota bacterium | reverse complement strand
CTGGGGCCTCCCCCTCCCCCTCTCCCCTCCCCCCCTTCTCCCGCAACCCCCCACCCTCCACGGCGACGTCGTGGCCATCACACAGAAGGTCGTCTCCAAGGCCGAGGGGCGCATCGTTCCCGCGGAGGACCGCGCCACATGGATCGAACGAGAGTCCGTGGGGGTCGTCGCTCGTCGCGGGGATCTCTTGATCACGCGCACACGCCACGGTTTCGTCTGTGCGAACGCGGGCGTCGACGCATCGAACGTGCGGGAGGGGTTCCTCACGCTCCTCCCGGAGGATCCCGACGCGAGCGCCGAGCGATTGCAGAAGGAGCTGTCCGCCCGACTCGGGTTCGCACGCCTCGGGGTCGTGATCACCGATACCTTCGGTCGTCCGTGGCGCGAGGGGGTCGTCGACGTGGCGATCGGCTGCGCGGGCCTCCCGGCGTTGCGGGACCTTCGGGGCACCGTCGACGATCGCGGACAGGAGCTGGAGACGACGGTGGTGGCGTTCGCCGACGCCGTGGCGGCGGCGGGCGGCCTCGTGATGACGAAGACCGCCCGGGTCCCGGCGGCGCTGGTGCGTGGGTTGGACGCCTCGGTGGGTGACGCGCCTCCGTCACCCGCCAGCGTGCTGGTGCGCCGACCCGAGGACGACCTGTTCCGGGAGTCGGCACTCGTCGCGGTCTCGGTCGCACAGCCGAGCGACGTGTTCGCGCCCGGGGAGGTCTCGCCCGAGAGCGTCGAGGAAGCCGTGCGCGCCGCAGCCGCCATCCACGCGTCCGAGGAGTGGTCCTTCGTCGCGCTGCGCTCTCCGGCCGCGCGGCGCCGCCTCGCCGTCGCCGCGACGGGCACCGATGAGCTCCTCCGGGGAGGGGGCATCCTGATCGTGCCCTGCATCCGGGTGGCAGGTGGTCGGACGCCGGCACCCCGGACCGAGGAAGCCGTCTTGCTCTCCGCCGGCGCGGTGATCCGCACGCTCGTCGTCGCCCTTCACGCGCAGCACGTCGGTTGGTCGTGGGACCCGAACCTGCCCTTCGACGCGGACGGAGCGCGGGCGTCGCTCGCGCTCGGCGAGGACTGGCGGCCGCTGGGCGTCGTGGCCGTGGGCCCGATGCCGGAGGGCGGGGTCTCGAGGCCCCGCCCTCCGATGGATCCGACGCATGCGCTCGACCGACGCGACTAGGCCAGCACCCCCCGCAGGAAGTAGAAGAGGAAGCCCGCGGTCACGATGTACATCAGGGGATGCACGTCGCGGAACTTGCCCTGCATCACCCTGATCGCCGTGTAGGCGATGAAACCGGCCCCGACCCCGTTCGTGATCGAGTAGGTGAACGGCATCAGGCCGATCGTCAAAAGTGCCGGGATCCCGATCGCCGGATCGCGCCAATCGATCTCCCCGATCCCTCGCATCATGAAGTACCCCACGACCACGAGGACGGGGGCCGTCGCCTCCGGCGGGATCACGCCGGCGAGCGGTGAGAGGAACACACAGAGCAGGAACAGCACCCCGGTGATGACCGACGCGAGGCCGGTTCGACCTCCCTCGCTGATCCCGGCGGCGGACTCGATGAATGTCGTGTTGGACGAGGCGCTCGCCGCGCCGCCTGCGGCCGCCGCGACCGAGTCCACCAGCAAGACCCGGTTCATGTGGGGGAGCTTGCCCTCCGCGTCGAGGAGATCCGCCTCGTCACCGAGCGCCACCGCCGTGCCCATCGTGTCGAAGAAGTCCGACAGCATCACCGCGAAGACCGGCACGATCGCCGCCCAGAAGCCGAGCGTGGAGAAGAACCCGAACGAGAAGTCCCCCAGCAGGCTGAAGTCCGGCGTCGCCGTGACCGAGTCGGGCACCTGCGCGATGCCGGGCCCCACCTGATCCCAGATCGCGTTGTCTCCCCAGATCCCGTTCACGATCGCCGCGATCACGGTCGTGGCCATGATCCCGATCAGCAATCCCCCCTTCATATCCCGGACGACGAGGATCGAGCAGAGCGCGAGGCCGATCGCGAACGTCAGCATGCGGAGTGTCGTGAAGTCCGTCGTGAGTCCCAGCGGCGGGTTCCCCGGCCCCTGCACGACGACGCCGGCGTTCACGAGCCCGATGATCATCAGGAACAGCCCGATCCCGATCGCGATCGCCCGCTTCAGATCCATCGGGATCGCGTTCAGCACGGCGTTGCGGAATCCGGTGAGCACGAGGAGGGTGATCAGGATCCCTTCGACGACGATGATGCCCATCGCCTCGGGATAGGAGAGTCCCTGGCCCGCGACGAGCGTGAAGGCCACGAAGGCGTTCAGCCCCAGCCCCGATGCGATCGCGAACGGGTAGTTCGCCCACATGCCCATCGCGATCGTGGCGACACCCGCCACCAGCGCGGTCACGGTGAGGACGGCGCCGAACGGCAGGCCCAACGGCTGGAGGTCGGGCACGGCCTGGAATCCGAGGATCGCGGGGTTCAGGAACAGGATGTAGGCCATCGTGAGCCACGTGGTGATCCCGGCCACGACCTCGGTGCGAACGCTCGAACCGCGCTCGGAGATCTTGAAGAACCGGTCGAGCCCGCCGCTCGCCTCCGCCGCGGGCAGCCTCACCAGCCGGTCGTGCTTCGTGTCAGACACGCGCCCCCCTCCCCTCGGCCGGATGGCCGATCGTGCACCCCGGGGGAAGGCGCGAGCAGGATAGGCCGCCATCACGCAGCATCGCAAGACGTCGCCCGACCTCCTCCGTGAAGTGGAACGGCCGGTAAGCTTCCGCGGCCGATGAGCGAGGAGCGCGGTTGAGCGACGACGTCCCCGGAAGGCCCGACCAGGGCCGGAGGCAGACCAAGGCGGAGCGGAAGGACCAGGCGCGCCGCGAGCGTGAGGAGCTCCAGCGACGACTCGCATCGAAGCGGCGTGCTCGCACGCTGGGCATCGCTGTGGGCGCCGTGGTGGTCGCTGCCATCGTCGCCGCCGCCACGCTGCTCCCCTCTGGAGAAGGGGAGCTGCCGAGCGCCAGCCAGCTCCTCCAGCGGGCGACGAGCGCAGCCGACGCCGCCGGGTGCGGCGACGTGACGACGACCCCGCCGTTCGATCCTCCCGACCAGGATCGAACGCACATCGGCGGCGGGGACATCGCCGGTCCCCCCCTGTCCGCCTACCCGACGACGCCGCCTGCTTCCGGCCCCCATGCGGACGTGCCGCTTCCCGCAGGCGTCTACGACTCCACGACCATCTCGGACCTGTATCGGTCGATCCACTCCCTCGAGCACGGCGCCACGGTGATCTGGTACGACCCGGCCGCACCGGCGGAGAAGGTGGCGGAGTTGATCGAGTTCTACGACCGTCGCCTGCAGGACGCCGAGGTGGGTCAGGATCGTGTGATCGTGGCCCCGTACGACTTCCCCGGAGACGCGGCCGGGATCCTCCCGGACGGTACCGAGATGGCCCTCGTGGCGTGGCATCGCCTTCAGACCTGCGCGAGCGTGGATCTCGCGGTCGCGTTCGACTTCACGGCGCAGTACAGCTTCCCGACGACGGCAAGCCGCGACTACCAGGGCGAGGCGCCCGAGCCCGGGGGGGCGATCTGATGGCCAAGAAGAAGAAGCGGGCCCGGCCACGGCCCGGACCTGCCGCCCCCTCCACGCCCACCGAAGGCGGCGTCACGCGAGGGCCTGCGGCGGGTGGGCCCGCTGCGCGTGGCGGCGCGAACATCGAACGACGTGAGCGCAAGGAAGAGGCCCGGCGGTTCCGCGAGGCGGAGCGACGCCGGGCCCGGCGCGCGGCATCGCTCCGCCGCACCGTGACGTCCATCGGGATCGCCGCTGCCGCCGTGGCAGCGGTCGTGTTGTTCCAAAGCTTCGGGGGGCCGAACGACATCCCCCAGGCCGCGATCCGGGCCGCGGAGGCGGCCGGGTGCACCGAGGTCGATCAACCGGTGAGCAGTGCCCCCTCGGGACAGCATCTGCAGGCCGGCCAGGATCCCGGGTACACCGATACCCCGGCGACATCGGGGTTCCACGATCCGTCGCCGCTGCCGGACGAACCCAAGGTGTACGACACCCAGTCGAACGAGATCAACGCGGTCCACTCGCTCGAGCACGGGGCCGTCTTCGTGTACTACCTGCCCGAGGCCGACGGGGGGCTGTCCCAGGGGCTCGTCGATCGCTTGACGCAGTCCGCGGAAGGGAGCGACGCGACGTTCCTCGCCCCTTACCCATCACTCACGGCAGAGACCGCACTCACGCTCACCGCATGGAACCGACGCCAGTCCTGTCCGGCGGGAGACACGCTCACACCCCAGGCGGCGTCCACGATCGTCAACGGGTTCGTGACGGCGTTCGAGTGCACCGGGAACGCACCCGAGAGCAGCTCCCCCTGCTGAGGATCAGCTGACCTGACAGGTTCCAGCGGAGCAGGAGATCGTCCCGTGCTCGAACGTCGCGCGCGACACCCCGTCGGCGGCACGGACCCGCGTCATCGGGTACCCGAGCGCTCCCTTGACGCCTCCGCGGGAGAGGTACTCCGACAGCACCGGTCCCCAGAGAGCGTAGGCACCCACCCCCGGCTTGAAGTAGATGCGACCACCTTCCAGCACGATCTGACGGCACCCGGCGCATGTCTCCGCGCCCGACGTGTGGCGAGGTCGGGCCGGCTGCGACAGGGGGAGACCGAGACGGCCAGCGGCGCCACCCACCCCGAGGTACTCGGTATGGACGGTGCCCTTCAGCCAGACGGTGAGGTTGACCCGGCCGTTGCGGTAGATGCCACCTCGATCGAAGAGCTGACGGGAGCCGTGGTCCAGGACGAGCACCCTCGATCTCGGCAGCCCGGGGCGGCACATCACGGCGTCGTACTTCGCGCGGACCGCGCCGACGACGTTGCGGTCGTTGTTGATCCAGACCCGCCCGTCGGGGAGCCCCAGCGCGGTCTTGAGCTCGTTGCCGGTGACGGAGGCGGAGCCGCGGGTTCCGCGAGCGATCGCGCTCACGACCCGACCGGAGATGCCTCGCCGCACGTCGGTGAACCGAGAGATCGTGCCGATGCCGCCCGTGTAGGGCGAGAGACGGGATGACAGGCTCGATGCCGTGAAGCTCCTCGTCCAGTCCGTCCAGGGATTGGCGCTCGTGTACTCGCCGGGGTCGCACACACCGCGGAGGTACGGGATCGCGTAGGCGGAGTTCCCCCCGTGCCAGACATCTTCGATGTCCTCCGAATGCCCCCCGTCCGACGCTGCGTAGAACGCCTGGATCACCGACCCGCCGTAGGTCACGATCTCACCGGCGGTGCCCACCACGGCGGCGACCCACCTGTCGCCGTCCGGCCCGATCTCCTTGCTCCACCCCACGTACACCTGATCGCCGGCACCATCGGTGAGGTGGCAGTCGCACTCACTCCGCAGCCCTTGTCGCCCGATCTTGTAGGTCGCGAACGTTCGGGCCGCGACGGCCTGGGATCGCAAGGCCGCGCCAGGCCAGCTGCTCGGCATCTCCCCGATCCCGCGCAGGTACATCTCGAACGGCAGCTCGATCGTGAGGCGCTGGGCGCATCGAGCGGCGCAATCGAACAGATCGAACTCGAGGAACCCGTACGCATACGTGTACCCCTGGTGCCAGACGTCATCTGCCTCGGGGACGGAGACGCGAGCGCCAGAGTCGGCGAAGGTGGCGGAGAGCGGCCGGGCCGGCCCGCCCCATCGTCGCCCCGCGACGAGCGCACCGGTGTGGTCGCGGATCGCGTACTTGTTCTCGACAGACGCGGCGGTGACCGTCCAGGTCTTCCCCCGGGGGATCCTCGCGACGAACGTGGCGCCGGGACCATCCATCCACAGCTTCACGGGACCGTTCTTCGCCGCGAGGTGGATCGTCGTGCGGCCGCTGGTGAGCCCCACCCGGATCTTCCTCGGCAGCGTCGAGGACTGCACCACCTCGGTTCGCGAGTAGAAGTGCGTGAGGATCTGTCGATACGACCAGCCCTTGTTGGCAAGTCCGTGGGCGCCCCACTGTGACATCCCGATGCCGTGTCCGTAGCCGGAGCCGTAGAAGCGGAAGCTGTCGCCCGCATGCGCGACAGATCCACCCACGAGTGCCGCGACAACCACCATCGCAGCGACGACACGTCGAAAAGGTCGAACCATCAGGGGCCCCAAGGTCAAGTCGAACACCCTACACAATCGGTCCTCGAACCCCGACGGTTGAGTTCGGGCCCGCGGATCCTCAGGAAGAAGTCTCCTCGGAGCCCTGCCGGGTCCCCTCCAGCCTCACACCGGGGGGCACCCGGACGCCCTCCCCGAGCACGGAATCGACCAGGGTGACACCTTTTCCGACGAACGCGCCAGGACCCACGATCGAGCGCTCCACGTGGGCGCCCTCCTCGACGACCGCCCCCGCCATCAGGACCGCCTCGTCGAGCTCTGCACCGGGCCCGACGGTGGCGCCCTCGCCGATGACGACCGACCTTCCGACGCGCGCGGTCGGGTCGAGCGACGCGCCCGACCCGACCCAGGGGGCTCGGTACGGGGAACCGCGCAGCCGCCCCGCCAGGAGGTCGACGTGGGCGCGCAGATACTGCTCCGGGGTGCCGAGATCGAGCCAGTAGGCGTCGGTCGGGAATCCGAAGACGGCGGCGCCGCTCCGGATCAGCGCCGGGAAGATCTCCGTCTCGATCGAGAGACGGGTCCCCGCGGCCCAGGTGCGGAGGGCCGAGGGCTCCAGCACATAGGTCCCGGCGTTGATGTCGCCGGCAACCGGATCGGGTGGCTTCTCCCGGAACTCGGTGATCCGTCCGGCCGGATCCACCGCCACGAGCCCGAAGGCTCGAGCGTCCTGCACGTGGTGCAAGGCGATCGTCGCCGTGGCGCTTCGCTCGCGGTGGCCGACGAGCATCGCTGTCAGGTCCAGGTCGGTGAGGATGTCGCCGTTCAGCGCGAGGAACGGCTCGTCACCGAGATGCGTGAGGACGCTCACGATCGCCCCACCCGTCCCCAGCGCCTCCCGCTCCGTGACCCACGTGATCGCCGGTTGGCCGCCCCGCGCCTCGATGAACGGGTGGAACGTTTCCTCGAGGTACGGCGAGGACATGATGACCTCGCGGACCCCGTGCACGACCAGATGATCGAGCAGGTGCCCCAGGATCGGCCGATCAACGAGAGGCAGGAGCGGTTTGGGCACGGTCTCGGTGAGCGGCCGGAGCCGCGTCCCCTCGCCGCCCACGAGGACGACGGCCTTCATCACCCTCCTCGGTGATCGTGACGCCCGCCTTCAGGTGAACCGGCGAGGCTCATGCGTGGCGCGTCTGCGCCACCAGGACGATCCCGACGACGATGAACGCCACCCCCGCGTAGCGCAGCCCCGGCACCTCCTGGTCGAGGACGAACCGGTCGGCCATCAGGATCAACACGTAGGTGAGGGACGCGAACGGGTAAGCGAACGAGAGCGACGTCCGGGAAAGGACCACGATCCAGACGACCGCAGACAGCCCGAACACGATCAGTCCGGCCCAGATCGCGGGGGTCGTCACGATGGCCCGGAGAGACTCGGTCCCGAGCTGCAGCGGTCCCGAGCGGCCCGTCACCTGGTCGGTCCCGTGTTTCAGCGTGAGCTGGGCGAGGGCGGCGAGCGTGACGGAGAGCAGGATGAGGGCGATCAGCATGGCGTGACTCGTCTCCTGAAGGTGAGGGCCTGCACGACCGTCGTCGGTCGCATCGGGCCGGTCGGTGGTCACAGGTCTTCGACCTCGACGGTGGGCTCGACCACGAGGGCCTGCGCGACATCGTGGACGTCGGGGACCGTGAGCGGATAGTGCTGCGTCTGTACGTGGAACAGCCGCCCGTCGGGCGAGTCCAAACCGACGCTCACGAAGTAGGTACCGCTCGCCCAGGGCGCGGGAGGGATGCGGAAGCGGACCCGCTTCTTCCCGTCGATGGGTCCCAGGCTGACCCCGAGGCGCGACGTCTTGCCTTCGAGCACATGCAGATTCGACGAGGCGGACACTACGGCGAACGATACCGCCGCGTCCGGGACCGCGACGTCCGCGCGCAGGTCCACCGTGATCGTCATCCCCTCGCCGGAGTACACGGTGTCCCGCAAGCCGCCGTCCGACTCGAGCACGACCCCGGAGATCTCCACTTCCCGGCTCCCCTCTTCCGGAACGAAGGTCGGATCGTCGCTCAGCAACCGATGCCGGAGCGTGCGGACGACATCGTCCGGCGCACCGATCGCCTGCACCCTGCCGTGGTCGAGCATCACCGCCTCGTCGCAGACCTGCCGGACGACGTCGAGGGCATGGGTCACGAGCACGATCGTGCGCCCTTCGGATTGGAACCGCCGGATGCGATCGAGGCAACGTCGCTGGAACGACTCGTCCCCGACGGCGAGCACCTCGTCGATCAGGAGCACCTCCGGGTCCACGTGCACGGCGACGGCGAAGCCGAGTCGGACCAGCATCCCCGAGGAATAGAACTTCACCTGGTTGTCCATGAACTCCTCGAGCTCGGCGAACGCCACGACGTCGTCGTAGATCCGATCCGTCTGCCGGCGAGACAGTCCCAGGAACGAGGCGTTGAGGTACACGTTCTCCCGTCCCGTGAGATCGGGGTGGAAGCCGGCGCCGAGCTCGAGGAGGGCCGCGAGCCGTCCCCGATACCGGATCGTGCCGGCGGTCGGCCGGAGGATCCCCGCGATGCACTTCAGCAGCGTGGTCTTCCCCGAGCCGTTGTGACCGACCAATCCGAGTGAGGATCCCTCGGCGATATCGAAGGAGACGTCGCGGAGAGCCCAGAACTCCTCCGAGCGGGAGCGTGAGACGAGGAGGCGCTGCTTGAGGGACGTCGGGCGTTCCCGGTAGAGCCGGAACATCTTCGAGATGCCGTCGATCGCGATGGCGGTCGTCACAGCTCCTCCGCGAAGTCGCCGGAACGGTGGAAGAAGGAGCGCCACGCGAGGAAGAGCAACAGGACCGAGACCGCCAGGACCGCGAGCAGGAGGCCGGTCAACGTCCCCAGGCGCATGGGTGGCAGGATCGGTTCCTGTCCGGGACCGGGCACGACGATCGAGTACAGCGCCCGCTGGAACCCGAGCACGATCACCGCGACCGGGTTCAGGAGGTAGAGGGCCCACACGTCGAGTCCGAGGAACCGAACGGTCTGGAGCTTCTCTTGCACGAGCCATCCCTGGTAGACGATGGGCGTCGCCCAGAACCACACGAGCAACGCGAGGTTCAGGAGATGACCGACGTCTCGATAGCGGACGTTGAGTGAGGCCACCCAGAACGTGAGCGCGGTGGCGAACACCAGCATGGTGACGATCGCGAGCGGGTACAGCGCGAGCTCAGGCAGCTGGAACCCATGTCCTGGGTAGACCGCGATGAACAGGAGCAGGACGACGGACTGGAGCAAGAAGTCGAAGAGGGCCACGCCCACCGCGGACAGCGGGAGGATCTCGCGTGGGAACGCCATCTTCTTCACGAGGTTCGCGTTGTCGATCACGGAGCGCGAGCCCGCCTGCAGCGCGTTCGCCAGGAAGTTCCACGCGAGCAATCCCGACAGCAGGAACACGGGGAAGTCGGGGACGTTGTTGTCGAGGACGAAGACGACCAAGGAGAACACGGCCAGGAACATCACCGGGTTCAGCAGCGACCAGACCGCGCCGAGCACCGACGCCGTGTACTTGACCTTCAGTTCCTTGCGGACGAGGTTGATCAAGACCTCGCGGTGCGCGACCAGCTCTCGGAGCCGCTCGCGCACCTGTAGCCGGGGCGGCTCTGAGGTTCGCTCGACGGCAGGGATCGACGTGATGGCTGACTCCTTTTCGATGGGCGCGTCGACGGGCACGCGTCCCGGCCGGATCGCGCCCTCCGGCCCGGAAACACCCTGGTCAGAGGGACGGTGGCGAGTCTAGCAACCGCCTTGCGCCATACGGCTGAGTGATCATGGCGATCGTTGGAAGCTTTCGAGAGCCCGCGCGTACGAGACACCGAAGCCCTCGTTGACCAGGGAGTCGTCCACGCCGACCGCCCTGAGGTTCCGCGCCCATCGGGAGAGAACCGCCCTCGCAGGATCGAGGACGATGTCGCGCGTCGCGACGATGGCGCGTTCGTATCCTCTCGCCGTCGCTTCCGATCCCCTGAGCGCCGCCATGTGGGCGCGCGCGGCATCTCCGATCCGCGCTCGTCGCAGGGGATCGTCTCGCAGCTCATCGATCCTCGCGGCGAGCTCCGCCGGATCGGCGGGACCCGGAGCGACGCGGACCACGAGCCCCTCGGGGATGTCGAGATAGGTCCCCGTGGCCGAGACGAGCGACGGCACACCCGCCACCATCGCCATCGCGAGGGATCCGCTCACCTCCCCCCGATGCGGGAAGCGGAGATCCACCGCGATGTCGGCCGCCACCAGCCACGCTCGGAAGTCGTCGTCGGAGACGTCGTGATGCACCGTGACGCGATCGCCGACGGCGCGGTCGGCGATCAGGGCCTCGATGTCGGTACCGGGGATGCGCCGCCCTACGAGCACCGCATGAACGTCGTCGGGCAGCGTCGCGATCGCCTCGATCAGCGCCGGGAGGCACTTGGCTTCATTGATGTCGCCCGGCGCGACCACGATCGTGCGCGCCCCACGAGCCTCGAGCGGTGCGCGCAGCTCGCGCGCACGCGGCTCCGCGCGACGCATCGAGGCTCCGTCCTCCACGACGGGGTGCGGCACGGTGAAGATCGGCGTTCGCACGCCGACCGACTCGAGGTAGCGCCTGCAGAACTCCGAGTGGACGACGATGCCTCGGGCGGCCCTTGCGACGGCAGCGGACCACACGATCCGAAGCGGCTCGTGACGGGCCACATCGGGATCGGTCACTCTGCCACGCAGGGCAGCGGCCTCACGCGTCGCATCGAGACCGTGGGGATCACCCGCCATCTCGAGCTGCCGAACGAGCCCGTCCAACGCGAGGTCGTGGAGCACCACGAGTCCGGGCGAAGCGACGGCGAGTCGATAGATGAGCCTGTGGAACACGGCGTTGTTCCCGAGCTGGTAGATGCCCAGGTCATATCGGCCGATCGACCGCTGGTGGTGCGCCTTCACCGGCCACACGACGTCCGTGCGATTCCGCTCCAGGAACCCGATCCGACCCAGGCCGTCGAGCACCGCCCGGTCGTAGGACGCGATCCCGGTGGCGGCAGGCGGCATGGGGCCGACGAACGCCAGCCTCCCGTTGGTCGGACGTCTGCCGGGGAGCGGCGGTCGCAGGCCGACCCGGCGAGCGACCTTCCCTGCGATCCTGCGGAGCCGCGGATTCATCCGAGGAGCCGTTCGACCACGTGGGGCCATGCGGGCACGGTCTCGCGAACGAGACGATTCCCCTCCAGGCCCCACGCCTGGGCCGACTGCCGATCGGACCACAGTCGGTCGAACGCCTCCGCGATCGCCTTCGGCCTGGGCTCCGTGACGAGCCCGGACACGGCGTCGCGGACGAACTCGAGGGGCCCCCCGCTGTCCGTGAGCGTCACGACCGGCCGGGCGGCGGCGAACGCTTCGATCGTGACGTATCCGTAGTCCTCGTCGTACGGACCGAAGTAGACGCCGAGCGCACCCCGATAGAGCTCGTGCAGCCGATCGTCCGACACCCCGACCTCGAGCCGGACCTTGTCCTCGAGCCCGTGGGCACGGATCTGCCATCGGAGCGACCGCTCGTCGGGGCCGCGGCCGACGAGCACGATCTTGACCGGCGTCTTCACGTGCCGCATCGCGTCGATCGCCAGGGATTGCCGCTTCAAGATCTCGAGACGGCTCGGATAGAAGAGGTAGTCGCCCAGATCGCCGGGGTCGCGCGTGAGGAGCGCGTCCGTGGCCGGCGACCGGTGATACAGCGCCTCGCCCTTCAGACGAAGAGAATCCCAGAGACGGGCGGCGACGTTCCTCGAGTTCGTGAAGATCCGCTTCGCCTCACCGAGCCCGAGCCGGTCCGAGTTCCAGACCAGCTTCCGCACCGTCGGACCCTCCTCCTGCCTCGAGAGATCCGCGAAGTCAGGGTGGTCCCAGAGCTCGTAGGCGGAACGGTGCTGGTGGATCAGCCAGACGATCTTGCGCTCGTGCGGTGCCAGGTATGCGGGGAACTTCAACGCGATGACCGCGTCGACCTTCAGACCGTTGGACTCGGAGATATCGAAGCTCCGCCACACCGCCATCTGGTGCGCGAGCTCGGTCGCCGGGTACCACTTGCCCGCGATCGTCACCTGCTCTGCCTCGTGACCGGACTCGCGGAGCGCCCGAACGAGCGACTCCGCGTGGAGCTCGGCGCCTCCGCGGCTGAACGCGGTCTGTGGATGGAGGACCGCGACCCTCAAGGTCGATCGCCCCCTCGGCCTTCGAGCTCCTCTCGCAGCCGTGAGACCTCCTCCTCGGTCTCGCGGAGCCGCTCGGCGAGCTCGCCGTTCATCTCGGCGAGATCCGCGATCAGTCGGTCGTAGCGCATCGTCGCGAACCGCGTGAGTCGCCACACCACGAGCTTCATCCGGCGCTTCCAACCTTCCGCCGAACCGAGCACGGTTTCGCCGACCGGTACCCGCTGTCGCTGTTGGATGCGCATCTGGTGCGTGAACGCATCCAGTCGTTCGTGCACCGAGCCACCGTCGCTCACGGGCGCTGAGAGACCGTCACCTGCCCAGTACACCTCCCGCGCCAGCGTCCGCGCCACCGGGTCGGCTGCAGGTTCCCCCGGCTCGGCTGCGCGCGGCGAACCGACGTCGTCCGGCGTCGAGCCGGCGCGATCCTTCCCTTCAGCCGTCTCGCCGGTCACGACGCCGCCTTGACCGCCCAGATCGTCACGTCCTGGGCGCGGCCACGGTGGTCCTCGTGGAGGAAGCGCACCTCGACCTTCGCGAACCCCGCATGCTCCGCCATCAGCTTCAGCGTCTCGGGGTGCCCCGGCCAGGTGTGGGTCACGTCGGCGACGAAGTAGTCCGCGACGGCGTCGGGGTTCTGGCCGTTGATCGTCTCGAGCAGGAGCGCTCCTCCGGGACCCAGGGCACGGTGGATCTCCTCGAAGAGATGAACCCAGGCGCGCCGCGGGAGATGCTCGATCAGCTGGATCGCGCTGACGCCACCGATCGGGTCGTCGGGTCTCGTCTCGAGGTAGGCAAGGACGTCGCCGAGCGTCACCTCGATGCCGCGGGCCCGGCATGCCTCGATGGCGGCCGGCGAGCCGTCGACACCCTCGGCGTCCCATCCCCATTCGTTGAGGAGGGCGCAGAACTCACCTTTGCCGCATCCGAGATCGAGCCAGCGGGGACGATCGCCCTCATCGCCGGTCAGTTCCTCCCGCAGCGGCAGCACGAGATCCTCGTACCCGCGGAGGCGCTCCTCCACGGACCCGGAGCTCCCGCGCATCCGCTGCTCGAACGCCCAGTAGTACTCGTCGGGGATGGCGGACCACTCCGCGCTCTGCGTCGACGTGGATCCCGTCGGCGCGAGCGCCCGCAGAGCCAGCTCGAGCCGCTCGGACTCAGCCCGTGCCTTCTTCATCTCCTCCTCGGCTTCGGCGAGCCGGGTCGCGAGGTCTGCCGTCACGGTCGCGAGGTCTGCCGCGAGACGGTCGTATCTTCGCGTCGCGGGCCTGGTCGACCGGAAGATGATCGCCTTGAGACGTCGCTTCAGCGGTGAAGGGGAACCGAAGAACGGATCGCCCTCCGGCACACGCTGGTCCTGATCGGTTCGAAGGCGCGTGACGAGGTCCTGCAATGCACTCGCCAGCTCACGGGTGCTCCCCTCCCACGGTCCGGCACCCGCCGCACGCTCGGACGGTCGATCCTCCTCCATGGCGGGACAGGCTACACCGGAGGGGTTCGGGAGTTCCCGGCGACGGTGGCTTCGACGCCGCGCGCGGAGCAGCATCAGTGGGAGAGGCGTGCTCATCGGGAGACACAGGAACGCAACAGAGCCGCGACCGTACGCGAAGGGGCACCCGGCTAGTCTGGAGATCGCCGATGGCAGAACGCATCTCCGGGCACGGCACCGTGACGCGGGCCCTCGTAGGGGTGACCGCCTCACTGGCCCTGCTCGTCGGACTGGTCACCGCAGGGCTCACCGTCCAGTGGGTCGGGCTCCGCCAGATCGGAACGGACCCGCGTTTCCACCGAGTGGGCCCTTCGGGCTCACCCACGCCCGCCCCGACCGGTCCCTGCGCCGACCAGGCGTGCAACTACCTGCTTCTTGGCTCCGACTCCCGAGCCGGTCTGTCGCCCGAGCAGCAGGAGCAGTTCGGGACCGACGAGTCGATCGGCGGCGAGAGCCGAGCCGACACGATCATGCTGGTCCACACCGATCCCCGCCTCCAGAAGGCGATCGTCCTCTCCTTCCCGCGTGATCTGTGGGTCGCGATCCCAGGGCGCGGTCACGACCGGATCAATGCCGCGTTCGAAGGAGGTCTCCGTCGAGGGGGCGCGCAGGTGGTGGCGCAGACCGTCGCGAACCTGACCGGCCTGGAGATCAACCATTTCCTCTACGTCGACCTCGAGGGCTTCCGCCGGACGGTGACCACGCTGGGAGGCGTGGACATGTGCATCCCGGCCTACAACGTGAACACCCCCGGGGACCTGACCGGGACCGGGCCCGACGGCGAGCCGATCCTCGTGCACTACGACGAGATCGGTCACATCGCGGACCCCAACTCGGGACTGAACATCGAGCCCGGGTGCCAACGACTCGACGGCGACCAGGCGCTCGCCTACGTGCGCGCGCGGCACCTGCCGTGCGATCACGTCCCCGACTTCGCACGGATCGGCCGCCAGCAGCAGTTCCTCCGTGCCGTCGTGAACCAGATGCTGCAACCGAGCATGGTGGTGAAAGCTCCCGCACTCGTGGGTCCGGTCCTGGAGAACCTGCGGCGCGACGAGGCCCTGCTGCCAAGCGACCTCGTGTACCTCGTCGGTCAGCTCCGCGGCCTGTCGACGGGCGCGGTCGAGTTCCGGGCGGTGCCGGGCGTGGCGGCGCTGGAGGGAACGAAGGCCGTGCTGAGGTTGGACCCGTCGGCGCACGAGATCTTCCGGGCCATCGAACGGGGCCGCCCGATCGGCAACGTGGGAACACAGCTGGTCAACACACCTCCGTCCGAGGCGAACACGAGGGTTGCCGTGATCGACGCGGATTCGGAGGGTACGGCCGCCGCCGTCGAGAGCGTGCTCTCGGAGGCCGGCTTCGACGTCACGCCGGGTATCTGGTCGGCGTCCGAGGCGTCCGTCGACGTCACCCGGCCCGCCATCGTGTTCCGCCCCCAGGCGAGTGCAGAGGCGCAGGTCGTCGCCGCCTACTTCCCCGACCTCGAACTGGTCGCGTCCGAGGATCTGCGGGGTGCCCACGTCGCGATCGTCGTCCCGTCGACCTATTCCCTCGTGCGCCCCGGCGAGGGTGGCGGGAGTGGCGGTGCCAAGGAGTGCCCGGCCGTCTCGTAGGACCATCAGGAGGCGGCGCGGCGGCGCGGCGTCTGCAGCGAGAGGCGGGGGGGGGCGGGCTGTCACCGCGCCGCCCCCTCGGGTGAGAAAGAACAAGCT
>JBPCPX010000037.1:0-7318 GCA_050998695.1 Actinomycetota bacterium | reverse complement strand
GTAACGCGTGGGCGGCCCGCCATCCATCGTTGTTGTGAAGCGCGCAAACCCGGCTGTCCATGCCATGTCGCCGCTCACGTCGAACGACATGATTTCGTAGGTGACGTCATGGCCGCCGGATAGGCGGGCCGCCACCGAGTGGAACATGGGTTCCAACTCGTCCCAACCACTCTTCGACGGACCCACCGCCGCGAACACGCTGACTGGTCATCGTGAGACCACATCAGCAGTCGTGGCCCAACGTCGCCGCGGACCAGAGCTTCTTCCGCAGCGTATACCCGCTCGGATATCTCGGTTCGGAAAGACTCACGGTCGGTCATCTCCGCCCCCTCGACTGGACCCTATGCCGGGTCAAGGGTAATGCCGGAGGCTAAGGGCCCCGCTCACGAGTTGCCGTCGGTGTGACCCCGTCGACGGCGATCGCACACTCCGGGTCGGCTCCCACGTCGTACCGTCATCGGAGAGTCGCTCGAGCGGCGCCTCGTTGCCGGGCTCGGTTGCACGGAGGATGCTGGCCGCAGACGTTCGTAGCGCAAGGGCTAGTCAGCTGTCGAGCCGCGGGTCCGGCCCTGAACCCCGGTTCTTATGGGCGGCCCGCTAGCCACACATATGGCCATCTACCCGGGACGGTAGTCCGAATGGACGATGCGGGGCGTAGGCCATCTCACCTACGATGTATCCATGACCGAGTCCACCCATAACTCCCTCCAACGCCACCCTCGGGTGACGATCGAAGCCGCCTCAGAACTCATCTATGTGGACATCCCCACGCTGCGCGAATGGGCGCGTCTAGGTGACCTAGTCATCGAACAGCAAGGGGATATGGAGGTGGTCCAGCTGGAGGTGGTGACGGCTCTTGCATCGAGGCATCGGGCCGCCCGGCGTGGAACCTTGCACAATCGTCTGAGAGAGGCTGAGGGCACGCCTTCCTCGGGCGAAGTGGTTAGCGTCGTGGACCTTCAGGAGTTGGCCAGAGACCGGGAGCGCTAAGAGCCGCCGGCCTTAGATTCGCCACTGCCGCGTCTCCCACCACTCACGCTCAGCCCATCGCTCGATCGTCTTCGGCTTCCACAGCGGGTCGATGCGGTCGAGCTGATCCGGCTCAGGCAGCCTTCCTTTCGGCGTTCATCTGCGTCCCTTCGCTGGTGAGACACGCGAAGGAACGTGCCAAGTCTCGAACGCGAAAGGCGCGACCCTGGCTCACGTGCCAAGCTTAGAGCCGCCCTTAGGGCGCTCCGCGCAGCTGTTATCTGACAGTGAGGAACGGCGCGCCGAGGCGTCGTTCCCCGTGTCAAGATGGGCGCTTGGAGATCCTCCGTATCGAAGACATCAAGACCGACCCGATCGCCGCGATCTTCGTTGGCCGTGACCACGGCGCGAACGTTTCCTTCTTCATCGTGAGTTGCGGCCGAGGGCAAGGCCCGCAGCCACATCGACATCCCTATGAGGAGACCTTCGTCGTGCTGGAGGGCAGGTCGGCGTTCTGGGTCGGCGAGGAGACGTTCGATGTCGATGCTGGGTCCATCGTCGTTGCCCCGGCCGGCGTGGTTCACAGCTTCAAGGGCGCTGTCGACGGCGTGACCCGCCAGGTCAATATCCACCCCGTGGCTGAGATGGTCACGGAGTGGGTCGACGAAACGTAGGCGCGGCCATCGTAGCCGCGTTCACGATCCCTGCCGTTGGTAGTCGCGGTTCGGGTCCAAGGGTGAAGTGCCGCAGGATCTCCCCGTCCTCGGAGATCACCCGCACCTCCAGATCTACGACCGGATCTGCGAGCTGTTCGGCTGGCCGCAGACGTTCGTGGGGCGTCCGATTTGACAGACAAGACCTTGGGGGGATAGCTTCCTTGTTGAGAAGTCGCTGGGGCCTTCGGGTTCCGGCGGCTTCTCACTTTCTCGAGTCGCTTCCGCCAGTGTCGCGTGTCCCACCCTTCCGCTCGGCCCACCGTTCGATAGAGTCGTCGGTTCCCACAGCGGGCCGATCTGGTACGCGATCGGGCTTCGGCAGCTTCCCCTCCTGTCGCATCTGCACGACCCGCTGATGGGAGACTGCGAGGTAGGCGGCAACGTCGGTCATACGAAGAGCTCAGGTAGCTCACAAGGTCTAGGCATTGCCGTACGGCGCTTCTGCCAGGGTCTGACCGACCTCGAGGACAGGCGAGGCGAGATCGCACGGCTGGGTGCTTGTGGATGGACTGCGAAGGACCCTCGATCACGCAGGAGGACGTCGCACACGCGCCGCCGTCACCCCACGGAGCGCAAACGGCGCGGCTCCGGATCGCCCGGGATGAGCGGCCCTCGCAGCGTTCGTCGTGGGGTGGCTGCTGATCACGGCGTACCTGTTGAGGTGGTGGTATGCCGAATACCCTGACGCACTCGGGCTGGCCTGTGTCGATGTCGAGGAACAGCTTCTCCACCGAGCCGATGCGGACGGAGAACTTCGAGCAGGTCCGAGGGGGTCGCCGTAGTTGCCGTAGACCGGACCCCCCATGTCGTACCACCTGGACCCACCCTGTGGGGTCTTTCCTTCTGAAGCCCCTACCCAGCCCATACGCGGTACAAGCCGGATCCCCGCCGGGTGGCCGGACAGAGAACGAGGGCGGGCCGACGCCCGCCCTCGTTCGCTCGGTCCATCCGGCCTTAGGAGGACCCGTTTTGCCGCTCTGTGGTCGCCGCCCCGGCGCCGGAACTCGGCTGCTGCATCTCCTGACGCACCTGCTCAGCCTTCTGGCGCATCTCCTCTCGGGCCTGACCAGAGCGCGCCTGCGCCTCCTCCTTGATCCGAGGGGCTTCCTCGTCCATCCGGGTGAGGGTCCGCTGCCAGCGCTCACGCATGGGCTGGATACCGCCTCCCCCGATCGCCACGATGCCCACTCCCACGATGAGGGCCAGCATCGCGTAGAAGAGACCGTTCACGATCTCCGGGGCGATCTCGATCTGGTTGAGTGCGGCTGCCACTCCGACGAACCAGACGGCGGCCGACGCGATGAGCGCCAGGGTCCGTCCGTAGCTCAACCCGCCGAGCACTGACTCGATCAGGGTCTTGGCAGCCGTCGCGACCGCCGCGGTGATCACCACGATCAGGATCGCGACGAAGAGCTTCGGCAGGAACGCGATGATGCCCTGGATCAGGTCGCTGATCGGGTTCGGGCCGAAGACGCCGAAGGCGAGCTGAAGAACGAACAGGAAGGCGACGTAGAAGACGATCCGCGCGAGGATCGAGCTCGCATCGAGCTTCGACCGCGAGAGGGCGGTCCTCAGGCCACCTCGCTCGACGAGCCGGTCGAAACCCACCCGCTCGAGAAGCTTATCGAGCACCTTCTCGATCGCCTTGGCGACGAAGTAACCGATGCCGATGATCAACAGGAAACCGAGCAGCTTCGGCACGAACGTGACGAGCGAATCCCACGCCCGCTCGAAACCGCCCTCGAAATCTATCGCAGCTACCACCATGGGTCCTCCCTTCAAAGAGACCTCTGGGGACGTACCCGCGATGACCACGCTCGAATCGGGTCGCGACGAGACCGCTCGCTCCGGGTGGCAGCTTGCATGCGTTCGCCCAGCATACACGCTTGGCTCTCTGGGTATGCATCCCATGTCGACTGAGTCGTCGAGACCGACAGGAGGAAGCGATGACGGACATCAATGACCTATTGGCGAGGATCCCGATGGATCAGGTCGCGAGCCAGCTTGGCGTGGACGAGCAGACCGCCGATCAGGCCAGCCGGCTGGCTCTTCCAGCGCTGCTCGATGGCATGCGAGCCAATGCGCAGGACCCTGCCGGCGCCGCCTCTCTCGGCGCCGCACTGGGCGAGCACGATCCCAGCTTTCTCGAAGGAGGCATCGACGTAGGCAAGGTGGATACAACCGACGGCGACAAGATCGTGTCCAATGTCTTCGGTCGCAACCGGGATGACGTGATCACGAAGCTCGGCAGCACCGGAACCGACGGTAGCGTGATCGGCAGACTCCTGCCGATGCTCGCTCCGCTCGTCATGGCCTTCCTAGCGAAGCAGTCCGGCGCCAGCGCTGCGGGCGCTGCCGCGGCGAGCGGTTCAGGCGGACTCGGAGACCTGCTCGGCGGCATGCTCGGAGGCTCCGGTGGTCAGAGTGGTGGCGGCGGCCTCGGTGACCTCTTGGGCGGTCTCCTCGGGGCGGGCAGGCGCTGACGCGGTCGGTGAGGCGATCTCCTTCGGAGGACCGAGGAGCGGGCCCACATCACGGTCGAGCAGGCGGCGCGGGGATCCATCCGTGCCAGTCCCGGGTACAACTACTAGGATGGGTTCGGTTGACGGCTGGCGAAACCACCATCTGATCGGAGCAAGCGTGAGGCGTAGGAGGCGACGCAGTCCCTCGCTCGGGCTCGTAGTGGCCTTCGCGGCGATTTTCACGTTGGGATCTTCCGCCCTGGCGGCGTCCGCGGAGGAGATGCTGTCGTCTCTCGATGGGACCGTGGATATCGTTGTCCAGGCGTCCGAGCAAACTAACTCGCCAAAAAAGAAGCCACCCAAGCCGAGCCCGGAGCCGAGCCCGGAGCCGAGCCCGGAGCCGAGCCCGGAGCCGAGCCCCGAGCCGAGCCCCGAGCCGAGCCCCCAGCCGAGCCCCGAGCCGAGCCCCGAGCCGAGCACGACGCCGCGGCCGGCGCCAGCCCCGGCGCCGGCGGCAGAACGGACGCCGGAGGCCCCGGTCACGACGAACGGAGACTCGACCGCATCTATAGGGCTCTTCGATTCCACGGCGACGTCGGGTTCCAGGTCCGAAGGTCTGCCTCGGAAGCTGGAGGACGGAGGAGCAGGGCGGTCCATATTCGGAGAGAGCGCCCAGGAAGACCCGGACTTCGAGTGGATCATCGGGAACATCGTGCCGGGCAGCGCCGGCTTGATCCAGTCGGTGACCTCCATCCTCGAGGAACTGGCCTCAACCCCGGATGCGGCGGTCAGAGTGGCCGAGGGCATGCCCCCTTGCCGTGGGACCGAGTGCGGATCCACCTTCGACGCCACCGGTTCAGATACGCTGGCCCTCCTCGTTCTCTGCATCATCCTGGCGGTTGCCGCAACACTCGTCATCCGTGCCGGAAGGAAGCGGTCGAACCTCCATGTTGCCTCTGAGGACGGCTGAACCCAAGATCCGGCCTCGTTTCGCCATCCGCAAGGTGTCTTTGTCGAGGCCGCGTGGGGACACCAAAGGTGGCCGCGAGCGCGACTGTCCCTTCGGGGGCTCTCTCACCCCATAACTTTGCCGTTTTCGCTCGCCCGTGACCTGCGTTTTCTCAGGTCAGCACACCGTTTAGGGTGTTCTGGCTGGCATCCAAGAGGTCAGGGGTTCGAATCCCCTTGGGTCCACAAACGGGAGTGCACCGAAAGCACGAACAACTCCCTTCCTGAGCCGATGGGGGCGCGATGGCCGAGCAGGCCTGTACGACCGCTCAGGTGGGTTCTGGCCGCCATCGTCGCCAGAAAGGAAGAAGTGATCGACCCGCCGGCACGTAGATCCATCACGAGAGTCACTTTTCAGCGGCCGACATCCGAGCCAGAATGGGCCGATGGCCTCCTATTCCGTGAACGAACCCGCCGTGGCGCGAGCAAGGAAGCTCATCGATGCTCACCAGTACGTCCTCGACAGCACGTGGGGAGACGTCCAACCGGGCGCCGAGGACGAGAACACCTTCCTCGAGTCTCACTCGTGGCATGAGTACGGCGAATGGTTTCTGGCTCTCACTGACGATGCGACGAAGGAGACCAAATCCAGGTACGCGTTCGCCTACGGTGACTTCCGTCGACTCCACAGGAGTGGCCTGCTCGCGTGCCAGTACCGGGCCGCCGAGTGGCGACACCAAGAGGTCGAGCAGGCAGCTCATGCCCTCTTGCAGCACCTCGACAGCACTCGGGCTTAGCCGCTGGGAGGATCGGTCAGCCAAGCTCAACGAGACGCTGCGCGTTCGCTCGTCCCTGTCAGATCTTGAACCACACTTCCGTGCCCTCATCGTCTTGCTCCACGCCCCAATCTGACGCGAGCGCCTCGACGAGCCTCACGCCGGATCCGCTGCTCCGTATCGTCTCGTCGGTCGGATCGAACCCGGAGCCGTGATCATGGAGGGAGACGCGGAGCTCGCCCTCTTCGACGACGACGCTCATCCCGATGGGCTCTCCTCCGTGGCGGGCGGCGTTGGAAGCGAGTTCCGTCGTGAGGAGCGCGGCCGTGTCCACATCTACGGCCACGTCGTGATCCATCAGCGCCTCGAACAGGAACCACCGAGCTTCGCTGGATGTGCGCGGTCCGGCGGGAAGCACCCTGGATCGGGGAGGTGCTCGGTCCTCAGGCCCGGTACCCATACTGCGGCGATACCCAGAGGGCACTACAGCAAACGACGGCGGTCACACGAAGACTCCGACGAGATTCATCACGGTGTGAGTGGGTATGAGGCAGGAAGCCAGTCCTGTTGTGATCCGGCCAGGCGTCAGGAGGCTCGAGGTGGACAGGGACACGGAAACGTCGGCCGCACCCAACACCTGCTCGGTTTGTGGAGAGTCCTTCGATTCCGAAGATGAGCTCCGAAGCCACGAGGCGGAGCGTCACCCCCCGGGGGGAGAGCCGGGCGACACGGGAGGCGAGCAGCGCGGTTCCGCGGGCCCGGGCGATGGGATGGGGCGCGGGCAGGGAGGCGGCGTCGCCGGGGGCTGAGAGCATCGCGACGCGCCCTCCGCTGTTACTCATCGGTTGGGCCGAGCGGGACAAGGCCGACTACTCCAACTACGGGGTGACGGAGATCCCGGTCGCGGCCCCGGGCGGCTACTTCCGGGACTTCTTCGGCACGAAGATGTTCCGAAGCGCGCTCAACGAGATATGGGCCCCCTACCCGACCTCCGTGGCCCTGGCCTTCGGCGAGATCACGAAGGGCGGTGGCGTGCCCAACAACCCGTTCGTGATCCGCTCGTGCACCAAGGGCGTGGGCGCCTACTACCAGGGGATCCAGGGCACCTCCATGGCCGCACCGCATGTGGCCGGGGTGGCAGCTCTCATCATCGGCGTACTGGGTGGTGAGGCCGACCCGGCACTGGTGCAAGCCATCCTGGAGCAGAGTGCGGCCGATCACGCGTGCCCCGCACCCGCAACCGTCGACTACACGATCGTCGGACGTCCCGCCTCGTGGAACGCCACGTGCACCGGCACCCCGACCCTCAACAACTTCTACGCGAACGGGCTCCTCGACGCGGCCGCGGCAGTTGCACTCGCGGAGACCCACGCGTAGATCGCTGCTCGGGCGAGGGGGGGGGGGGGGGGGGAACGATACCGGACGGGCCCCTCCTCCCGGAAACACC
>JBPCPX010000162.1:0-11637 GCA_050998695.1 Actinomycetota bacterium | reverse complement strand
ACGGGCGCGGGGTGGCCGGCGGGCTCGGGGTGGCCGACGGGCTCGGGGTGGCCGACGGGCTCGGGGTGGCCGACGGGCTCGGGGTGGCCGACGGGTCGGTATCGCGTGGCGGCCTCGGGGGCGGGCTCGGTTCTTCGATGGGTGGAACCCCGCTGGCCTCCGACGGTTCCTCGGCCATCGCCCACCGCGCGGGAGCGAGGAAGCACGCAAGGAGTGCCCACAAGACCGCGGCGCTGATGTATCGGCTGTGCATAAGTTCTGGGTCGTGGCTCCCGAGAGGAGGGTTCCGACGTGTGGCGCTTTACCCACGTCCGGAGGCAGGTAACCCCCGGATTCGCTGCTCGTGGACCTTTCTGTTACGCCGACGCTTCGAATGAGCCGGTCGCGTTCACGATGGCGCGACCGCCCAACCCATGGCAGCTGAACGAGCCGGAGAACGAGCGGTCATCGGCTCGTTCCACGGCGACCGAGCACTCCCCGTTGGCCGAGACAATCTCCACCTCCTCGTGGTGGATCCTAAGCGTGAGTTCGAGCACGAGGGCTGCCGACGTGTGTTGGTCGCCCAGCCGCAGGGGGCCGGCGATGACGAGCCGGCCGGGAACGCCCCAGGCGACCGTCACCTTGGCAGGGAGCGGTCGATAGATCGCAGGCGCCGAGACGCCGTCGAGGACCCGTTCGGCTTCTACGTCGCCCGAGAGGGAAACCTGGGCAGAGCCGGACGAGAGCGTGACGGTCCCGTGCGCTGGTCCCGTGGGGAGACCGCTCGGCTCCGGCGGCCGGGGTGACTCGCTCGCCGTGCAGGCGGCAAGGAGGACCAGGAGCACCACCGCTCCACTTCGTCTCACGCCGGGCGGATGTCCATCATCTGGTCTGAATCTATCGGCCCGACTCCCCCCTTGTGGGGAGCGAGAGGTAGGAGCGACATCTCGAACGGCCGCCTCTGCCCTTTCGAACGATGGACCATGGGCCGATGTCCGTAGGCCGTTTGGAGGGATGCTACGAGGGTAATCGGTTACTCGTGCTGCTAAGCACGAGTATCGCCGCTCTACGGGAAGGGAGGGATGGACGGATCCCGGCTCGGACCCCCCGGCCGGGTTCTCACGAGCGGCCTGCCGAGAAGACCCGATCCGAGTGAAAGGAGAACCACCGTGTCCATCCGTAGGAAGTTCGCAGCGGCGGGGGCGGCGATGGCGTTGGGCGTCGGCCTGATCGCGGGCCTCGCGCCGGGCGCCACGAACGCATCGAGCCACCGCGAGGCCCCGTTGACGTCGGCTGAGCCACAGATCGACCAGACCGACCTCTACGCGTTCGTCAGCAAGGACCGACCGAACAAGGTCACGTTCATCAGCTCCTGGATCCCGTTCGAGGAGCCGGCGGGTGGTCCGAACTTCTACCACTTCTCCGAGATGACGAACTACGACCTGAACATCGACAACGACGGCGACGCTCGCGCCGACATCATCTACCGCTGGCGCTTCGACACCGTCTACCGGAAGGCGACGACGCAGTTCCTCTATAACGACGGCGTGGTCACGACGCTCAACGATCCCAACCTGTTGCACCGCCAGTACTACGACCTGTGGAGGATCAAAGGTGACAACAGCCGGAAGCTCCTCGACGACGAGCAGGTCGTGCCGAGTAACGTCGGCAAGGCGTCGATGCCCAACTACAACGCGACCCTGTTCGACGCGGGCGTGACGGGCTTCGGGGACGACGATGCCGGCAAGAGCTGGGTCGGTCAGTCCGACGACGCCTTCTTCCTCGATCTAAGGGTGTTCGACCTGCTCTACGGGGGCGATTTCTCCGAGGTCGGAGACGACACGCTCGCCGGCTTCAATGTGCACACGATGGCATTGCAGGTCCCGAAGAAGCACCTTCGGGGCGACGGTGACGGCATCATCGGCATCTGGAACACGGCCTCGCGGGGAAGCGTCCGGATCCAGAACGAGGACACCGGCGCGATCCGGTTCCGGGGCGACCGGGTTCAGGTCTCGCGCCTGGGCCACCCGTTGGTGAACGAGGTCGTGGTGCCGGTCGGGCTGAAGGACTTCTTCAACGCCTCCAACCCGCGCAACGACGCTCAGTTCCTGCCCGCGGTGCAGGATCCGATCCTGGCCCGCACGATCTCGGCGGTGTACCCGAGCGTGTTCCCGAACGTTCCGGACTCGGATCCGTCGACGCCGGGCATCCAGCGATCGGACCTGATCATGGTGTTCCTGACCGGGGTCCAGGGGCTGAACATGCCGGATGGCGTGCGTCCGTCCGAGATGCTCCGGCTCAACATGAACATCGCCCCGTGCACGTCCGGATGCTCGCCCTTCGGGGTCATCGGTGGTGACAACGCCGGCTTCCCCAACGGCCGACGCCTCGCGGACGACGTCCTCGACATCTCGCTCCGCGTCGTGATGGGCGTGCTGCTCCCGAAGCACGACCCGGACGCCGACACCCTCGGCGACGGGGTGAACAAGAACGACAAGCCGTTCCTCGAGCACTTCCCGTACGTGGCATATCCGACCCCCGGGTCGGATCCAGATCCTCACTGAGGCTTTAGACCTCTCGGTGAGGCGAGGAGCGGAGGGCGCCGATCTCGGCACCCTCCGCTCCTCCCGGACATGAAGGACCTGACGTGAAGCGCCTCTCACGTCTCGGGATCGTTGGCCTTATGGCCGTCGGCCTCGTCCTGGCCGGCGGTCTCGGGCTGTTCCTCCGAATAGACCCCGAGCCCGCCGTCCCTAGTGGCCGCGGTGCCGACCCAGGCGCGTTCCTTGGTCCGGGCGCCAGCGGTTCCCTGGCGAGCTCGGTCGCCGCCCTCCAGCAGCGGGTCCGCGAGGTGCCGGATGACTGGCAGGCGTCCGCTTCCCTCGGCCTGGCCTACGTGCAACAGGGACGGATCACGGGCGACCCAGGCTACTACCCCAAGGCCGCAGGGGCGCTGAGGCTGTCCCTCCGCGCCCAACCGGAGAACGCCGACGCCCTCCTGGGGCTCGCGGCGCTCGCCTCGGCGCGGCACGACTTCGATCGGGCGCTCGATTACGGCCAGCGCGCGCGAGACAAGGACCCCCACGACGCCAACGTCCACGGCGTGGTCGGCGATGCGCTAATCGAGCTTGGCCGCTACGACGAGGGGTTCGAGGCGTTCCAGACCATGGTCGACACCCGGCCCGACACCGCGTCGCTGTCGCGTGCCTCCTACGCGTTCGAGCTCCAGGGTGACCGCAAGGCGGCGATCACCGCGATGCGGGCCGCACGGGGCTATGCGGGCAATCCGTCGGACGCGGCATGGACGAGCTATCAGCTGGGCGAGCTGTATCTCGCCGAGGGCCGCGTCCGCAAGGCCGCCGACGCGTTCCGAGACGGCATCCGGATCGATCCCACGTCGATCGGATCCCTCGCCGGGCTCGCGAGCATCGACCTGGCCCGCGGCGACCTGGAGGGTGCGATCGCGAGGATGCAGGAGGTGGTGGCGCGCTTCCCGGCACCGGAGTACGTGATCGCTCTCGGCGACCTGCACACGCGGGCCGGAGACGCGGAGGCCGCCGAGCGGCAGTACGACCTGGCCAAGGTCGAGGCCGACCTCTTCCGTGACGCCGGCGTGAACGTCGACCTCGAGCTCGCCTTGTTCTTCGCCGACCACGACGACCCCCGCCAGGCGCTCGCCGCGGCGGAGGCGGAGTGGGCGAAGCGCGAGAGCATCCACGTCGCCGATGCGATCGCCTGGGCGCTGCACGTGAACGGTCGGGACGAGGAAGCGGCGAGATACGCGCGTCGCGCGCTCTCGCTCGGCACGGAAGAGGGACTGTTCCTCTACCACGCCGGGATGATCGAGCTCGGCCTCGGCGACCGTGAGGCGGCCCGCCGGTACCTCCGTGAGGCGCTCGAGCTCGACCCGTGGTTCTCCATCTTGGGCGTGCCGGAAGCCCGGCGCGCCCTGGCGCGGTTGGAGGGCGGCCGGTGAGGCGCCCGGCCGCCCTCCTCGCGCTGATCTCGGGGCTCCTGCTCTGGTCCCCGACAGCGGCGTCCGCCCACCCCCTCGGCAACTTCACGGTGAACCGCTACGCTGGGATCGTCGTGTCGCGCGAAAGCGTGCTGATCGACTACGTGCTCGATCTCGCCGAGATCCCCACGTTCCAGGAACGGTCCGCGATCGACCTCGATGGCGATGGCATCGAGGAGGCCGAGCTCCAAGCATGGTCGCGGGAGAAAGCTGAGGCGATCGCCGAGGGAATCGAACTCGTGGTCGATCGCCGACGGCTCGAGCTCGACATCGGCGGAGCGGCCGCCTCGATGCCACCGGGCCAGGCGGGGCTTCCCACCCTGCGGCTGGAGGTCACCTTCTCCGCTCCGATCGCCGGGGTCCGCTCGGGCGAGCTCCGCTTCGAGGACCGCAACGAGCCCGATCGTCTCGGGTGGCGTGAGATCACCGCGACGGGTACCGACGGCATCGTGCTCACGTCATCGAGCGTGCCAGGATCGAGCGTGACCGATCGACTTTCGTCCTACCCGGAGGACCTGCTCTCGAGCCCCCTCTCGGTGACGATGATGGAGACAGCGTTCGAGCCAGGGCCGGGTCACGGGGACGGTGGAGCGGCCACGCCGACGGCTTCGCGGCCCCTTTCCGCCGGAGGATCGCTCGGCGTTCTCGTCGGTCGGGAAGGTGCCCTTCTGATGGCGCTCGGACTCCTGGTGGCGATGGCCCTCGGCGCGTGGCACGCGCTGCTCCCGGGGCACGGCAAGACGCTCGTGGCGGCCACTATCGTCGGGACGGAGGCCAAGGTACGCCAGGCGATCGAGGCGGGCCTGGCGGTGGCGCTCATGCATACCGCGTCGGTGGTCGCCCTCGGTGTGTCGGTGCTCGTCCTCGAGCGGACGTTCCGTCCGGAGACCCTCTATCCGTGGCTCGGTGTGGCATCGGGTGCCGTCGCGGCCGCGATCGGCACGCATCTGATCCGATGCCGATGGCGTTCCTGGGAGGGATCCGGGCAGCATGGCCACGTGCCCGGGTCGGCCAAATCGGTCGATGGCCATCGACATCTCGCAGCGCCGGCCGACGGTTTCCTCTCCCGCAGAGGCATCACGGCGCTCGCCTTCGCCGGAGGAATCCTTCCGGCGCCGAGCGCTCTCATCGTGCTGATCGCAGCGATCGAAAGTCACCGGGCGACCTACGGTCTCGCCCTGGTCCTCGCGTTCAGCCTCGGTCTCGCCGTCTCCCTCATCCTCGTCGGCTTGGGCGCGATCAGGGTCCGCTCCGGGATGCAGCATCGATTCTCCGCGGGCATCGTTCGGCTCGCACCGGTGGTCGCGGCGGCCGCGATCGTGCTCGTCGGTGTCTTCGTGATGGCGCGTAGCTTGGCGTCGATCTAAACGTCGGTGCCGTGTCAGACGCACCGGATGCGATCGCTGCCGACTGGGTCGCGCCTACGGACCGGATGGGATGGCTTTGCGTTCTCCTCGAGACGCGATGCCATGATCGGCAGGCGATCTGGTTGGCCACCGACCCTCTTTCGTCTTAGTGATCCGTTCGGAGGGCGTCGCCGCAGGCTCGGAGCCACCTTTCACCGCCCGATCGAAGCGCTTAGGTTGGCAGTCCCCCTCCTTGGTGGGTGCTCCGCCAGTTTAGGACGCGCCACCAGACTCGCCGCGCGTGTGCAAAGGGTCCCATCGGACAGAGTGGTGCAAGTCCAGACGGGCACACTCTAATCGGGCTGGGTGACACTTCCCGAATGCCCTCTGACCTGGGCGTTTACCTGTGGGCGCTGAGGGACTCGAACCCCCGTCCTTCGCCTTGTAAGGGCGACGCTCTTCCAGCTGAGCTAAGCGCCCGCTTTCGCGGTGTGACCACAGGCTCGGCACACGACCTGCCCCAGCGTGAGGGACAGGCGAGTCGAGCCGCACGCCTCGCACCGATCCAGACTCTCGGCCCAGTCGGGGCGGTCGTGCTGGCAGTCCGGACAGATCAGGACTTGCACCCCTCCAGCCACCGCTCGCGCCCACGGCACCTCGCGCTTGTCGGGATCGAAGGTGGGGCGGTGGCAGAGGAAGCAGCCCGGCCGGTCCGGCGGCCTCACGAGTAGGAAGGACACCCCCTCCAGGGCCCGTGGGGCCCGCCGGACCGGACGTGATCAGGCGGGCGGGCCTGAGGGGAACCGCAGGGTCTCCACCGCGAGATCCACGACGGTGCGATTCTCCTCGTACACACCCTCAACACCTCTGGTCGCGGTCGTGTGGACGATAAGCGTCGTGTTGGGATCGAGCTCGATCAGGTACTCGTAGTGGAGCCCGGGCTCGCCGATCAGGTCGACCAGGGTCTCGTACTCGAGCCGGACGGCCCGATGACCGTCGACGACGAGGTCCTCCTGCTGCAAGATCCGTGCGACCTGGGGATCGAGCACGTTCCGAAGCTCCTGGTCGAACCCCCCGCCGATCCCGACCTCGAGCGGGTATCCCCATCCCTCGGTCACGACGTTGCCCTGCGACGCGTGGAACGGGCTCGGCGAGAACCACCGGCATGTGTAAGAGGGGTCCTGCTTCCCGGTAAGGACCGTGGTGTGCCACTCGCCCGGGTGGCCGATCGAGTAGCCGAGTGCACTGTTCGTGCACCGGACCCAGCCCGCTGGCACGTCCGTGCCGGTCGGGAGGGGTTCGGTCAGCTCGGTACGGAACGCCCGCCACGCCACGACCACCATCAGTGCGACGACCGCCGCAGCAAGGGACCCGCCGCGACTCGACGGCGCCGATCCGAGCCCGGCTTCCGGAATGCGACGACGCCTCCGATGTTCGCGTCCACCTGAGGTCTCTCCTCGCTCATGCGCGACTCGATCCCCGCCCACAGGTCGGGTGGCTCGGCCGCCTCGATCCGTCTGAGTTGCTCCCGCAGATAAGCCATCGTCGTCTCCCAGCAAGCTTCGAAGTCGGTTCCGGCCGCGATGCAGGTGCACCGCGACCGTCGATGAGGACGTCCCCATGAGCTCGGCGATCTCCCGGATGGGACGATCGGCGTAGTAGTGCAGGACGACCGCCGCCCGCTGCTGGGCGGGGAGCTGTCGCAGGGCGGCGGTCACCCTCGGCTGCCGGCTCCGGCAGCTCGTAGGAGGGCTCCGAGAGCGGCGGCGCCTGTCTCCCCCGCTGCTGGAGCTCACCCGTCGCGATGCGGAACGCCGCCGTTCAGATCCAGGCGAGGGGATCCTTGATGGCCTCCCCCCGCCTGAGCGCCTGCGCGAACGCCTCGGACTCCGCGTCGCTCGCGATGTCGCGATCGCCGCTGAACGCGACGAGCGCCCACCACAGACGCTTGCCGTGCTACCGGTACAGCACCTCCACGTCCCTCCGAGTGCTCACCATGACGTCCCTCATGCCCTTCAGGACCGATCGGCTCCCGAGACATTTACACGCGGCCGATCTCGGCGCAGACGCGAGCGGAGACCGGCAGCCTTGCTATCCTCCGCCGGATGCTGGAGCCCGCCGGGACCGCCGACCTCGTGATCACCGGAGCCGACGTCTACACGATGGACGCGGCGCGGCGATGGGCCGGCGCCGTGGCCATCGTGGGCCACCGGATCGCCGCGGTCGGCACGGAGCCGCAGGTGAAGGAACGCTTCTCCGATGCGAGGGAAGTCCTTCACCTGCCCGGCCGGATGGTCCTCCCTGGGTTCCAGGACTCCCATCTCCACGCGCCGTTCGCGGGTCGGTACCGGCTGCACGTCTCGCTCCACGACCTGCCGGGCATCGATGCGTACCGCGACGCGGTCGTGTCGTACGCCCGCGCCAACCCGGCCGAGCCGTGGATCTTCGGTGGAGGGTGGCTCATGGCCCATTTCCCGGGCGGGACACCGACCAAGGATCTCCTCGACGACATCGTGCCCGACCGGCCCGTGTTCCTGCTGAATCGCGACGTGCACGGCGCGTGGGTGAACTCGAAGGCGCTCGAGGTCGCCCACATCACGCGCCAGACGCCGGATCCCTGGGACGGGCGGATCGAGCGTGATGGCACCACGGGTGAGCCGACCGGGACCCTGCACGAGGGAGCCGCCTACTCGTTCGCGGACGAGCACCTGCCGGAGCCATCTCGAGAAGAGTGGGAGCGGGCGATCCTCCTCGCGCAGGAGCACCTCCACGCTCTGGGCATCACCGGCTGGCAGGACGCCTGGGTCACGCCCTCGACCGAGGACGCATACCGCTCGCTCGCCGAACGAGGCGAGCTCACCGCGCGCGTCGCCGGTGCCCTCTGGTGGGATCGGCACCGCGGCTCCGAGCAGGTTGAGGAGCTCATGGCTCGCCGAGACCGTGGCTCCGTCGAGAACTTCCACGCGAGGACCGTGAAGATCATGTGCGACGGCGTGCTCGAGAACCACACCGGCGCGATGCTCCGCCCCTACTGCGACGCGGCCGGTCACGAGACCGACGAGACCGGCATCAGTTACCTCGACCACGATCAGCTCGTCGAGGCGGTCACCGCCCTCGACCGAGAGGGTTTCCAGGTCCACATGCACGCGATCGGGGACCGTGCCGTGCGGAACGGACTGGACGCCTGCGAGGCTGCCCGCGAGGCGAACGGCGCACGCGACGCCCGGCACCACATCGCCCACCTCCAGGTGATCCACCCCGACGATGTCCCCCGGTTCCGCGACCTGGGGGTGATCGCGAACTGCCAGCCGTACTGGGCCCAGCACGATCCGCAGATGGACGAGCTCACGGTTCCCTTCCTCGGACCCGAGCGGGCACGGCTCCAGTACCCCTTCGCCTCGCTCCACGCCGCCGGGGCAACCCTGGCGTTCGGATCGGACTGGTCGGTCTCGACCGCGAACCCCCTCGAGGAGATGGAGGTCGCGACCCGACGCGCCGACCCCTCTGCCCGCGAGGCCGACCCCTTCCTCCCCGATCAGCGGCTTCCCCTGCACATCGCCCTGGCCGCCTTCACGAAGGGGTCGGCTCACGTCAACCGCGACGACGACGCGGGCTCTCTCGAAGTGGGTTGCCGTGCAGACGTCGTTGTCCTCGACCGGAACCTCTTCGACGCAT
The DNA here is from genome assembly GCA_050998695.1 of Actinomycetota bacterium. Classification (GTDB taxonomy): domain Bacteria; phylum Actinomycetota; class UBA4738; order UBA4738; family HRBIN12; genus JAJNBA01. The sequence continues at coordinate 2,622 of JBPCPX010000162.1, read as the reverse complement.
CGGACGCCACCGTGGCCGACGCGCGGGTCGAGCACACGATCGCGGCCGGCAAGGTCGTGTACTCCGCCGGTTAACCGATAGGTCGCTGTTGGTTGCGGGAATCGAGGCATCCAGTCAAACTCCCCGGAGTCGGAGCGACCGAGGGGAGTGCGACGCTGGCGAACGACGGCCCGGACGGCCCGAACGACAACGAGCAGGGCTCGGTGGAGCTGATCGACGTCACGAAGCGCTTCGCGGACGTCGTGGCCGTCGACGACGTCTCCCTCAAGGTCCATCCGGCCGAGTTCCTCTCGCTCCTCGGCCCTTCGGGCTGCGGCAAGACCACGACCCTCAGGATGCTGGCGGGCTTCGAGGAACCCACCGCCGGCGAGATCTTCATCTCGGGTCGCGACGTGAGGGGCACACCCCCGCACAGGCGAGACGTGAACACGGTGTTCCAGCACTTCGCCCTGTTCCCGCACATGAGCGTCGCGGAAAACGTGGCTTACGGACTCCGCCAGAAGAAGGTGGACAGGTCCCAGATCGGCCAGAAGGTCGGAGAGGCGCTCGAGATGGTCAAGATGTCGCCGCTCGCCAACCGCAAGCCCAAGCAGCTCTCGGGCGGGCAGCAGCAGCGGGTCGCGGTGGCCCGGGCACTGGTCAACCGGCCGAGCCTGCTCCTCCTGGACGAGCCCCTCGGTTCGCTCGACCGCAAGCTGCGGGAGGAGATGCAGATCGAGCTGAAGCTCCTCCAGTCCCAGGTCGGCATCACGTTCATCTTCGTGACCCACGACCAGGGAGAGGCGCTCTCGATGTCCGACCGCATCGCCGTGATGCTGGATGGGCACGTGGAGCAGCTCGCGGACCCCGACACGATCTACGACTTCCCGGCGTCGGCGTTCGTCGCCGGCTTCATCGGGCAACAGAACTTCTTCGACGGGACAGCCAGGCAGAGCGGCTCCGTCGTAGAAGGAGATGGATGGACGATCCGTACGTCGAACACATCCCCGGATGCGGTCGACGGTCGGCCCGCCCTGGCCGCGATCCGGCCGGAGGCGGTGCAGCTTCTGGAGGAGCAGCCGCAGGACTCGGCGAACTCGATCCGCGGCACGCTGGCCGGCATCTCGCACCTCGGGGATGTGATCCAGTTCGTGGTCCTCACGGCGGGGGGAAAGGAGATACTGTGCCGTCTGCCCCGGCCGCGAGCACCCAAGCTGGAGGTCGGAGGCGAGGTCTGGTGTACGTGGGACGAGGGCCTGGTCCACGTGTTCGACGCCGGACAGGCGGCGGTGGTCCTGGCCGATCCGGCCGCGACCGGAACAGAGGGATGACGAAAGGGGCACACGGATGGCTGACGATTTCCGCGATCTGAAGATCCTCGCGCCTCGCGCGACCGCGCAGCGCATCACCAGGCGGCACTTCATGGCGGGTTCGGCGGTGGCGGTGTTCTCGAGCAGCGTGTTGCTCGCCGCATGCGGGGAGGACCCGGAGCCCAGCAACGGCGGCAACAGCCCGGCGGCCGGCGGCGAGATCGAGGACCAGCTGAACTTCTACCACTGGGCCGAATACGACGACCCCGCGGTGTTCGAAGACTTCACGGCGGAGTTCGGAGCGGCCACCAAGATCGACATCTACGCCTCGAACGAAGAGGCGATCGCGAAGCTCGAGGCCTCGGCGGGCACGAGCGGCTACGACATGGTGATCCCGACCGGGGTCTTCATCCCGCAGATGGTCGAGCTCGACCTGCTGGAGCCGCTGAACCTGGACCTGATCCCCAACTTCGAGAACGTCGACGAGATCTACCGCGACCAGGAATGGGACCCGGGGAACAAGTACTCGGTCTGCAAGGACTGGGGCTCGACCGGCTGGATCTACGACAAGACGAAGGTGTCGAGCGAGATCAACACCTGGAACGACTTCATCGCGGTCGCGCAGGGCGAGGCGAGCGGGAAGACGTCCGTGCTGGACACGCCGGGCAACCTGACCGGCATCTACTTCTGGGCGAACGACATCCCGTGGACGACGACGGACGAAGGCGACCTGTCGGCGTGCGAGGACTTCATCGTCAACGAGCTTGCCCCGCATGTGAAGGCCTATGACTCCTACCCGGGGATCGCGCTCACCGAGGGCAAGTACGCGCTCTCGCACGCGTGGAACGGCGACGCGCGCCAGGGACTCCTCTCGGCCGAGGACCCCGATCGGTACGTCTGGGGCCTCGGGGCGCCGGTCACCGAACTGTGGATGGACAACTGGTGCATCGTGAAGGGTGCCGAGCACCCCAACGCCGCCCACGCGTGGATCAACTACATCTGCGATCCCGAGGTCTCGCTGAAGGACCTCGCCTACCACGGCTACAACACCGGCATCGTGGGTGTGCAGGAAGAGGCCGAGGCCGCCGGGCTCGAGTTCCTCGACCTCGTGTTCTTCTCCGACGAGGAGGTCGCCACGATGGACCCGGGTGCCGTGAACGAGGCGCAGGGCCGTCTGGTCGACATCTGGAACAAGGCGAAGGCTGCCTCGGGAGCCTGATCCCCGGGTGGCCGCTGGGACCGCTGAGAGTGATGTCGGGGCGGGCGCCGAACGCCCGCGCCGGCACGCGCCCCCGTTTTTCCTGGCCAGCCCGGCGGGGATTGTTTTTATCTT
>JBPCPX010000161.1:0-15757 GCA_050998695.1 Actinomycetota bacterium | reverse complement strand
ACGAGGCGTGGAATGGGCGACGTGGTTCAAGGGGGGGCTCGTGAACCTCGCTCATCAGTGCGTCGATCGGTGGGCCGCGAGCACCCCCGACGCGCCCGCGGTGGTCTGGGAAGGGGAAGCCGGCGACGCGCGCACGTGGACCTACGGAGAGCTCCGCCGGCAGACGGATCGCCTGGCACGGGCGCTCCGGCGGCTGGGTGTCGGGCTCGGGGACGCCGTCGCGATCTTCATGCCGATGACGCCGGAAACCGTGGCGGCCGTCATGGCGTGCTCGAAGATCGGGGCGATCTGGGTCCCGATCTTCAGCGGCTTCGGCGTGGACGCCGTCGCGGTCCGATTGAACGACGCGAACGTGAGGGTGGTCCTCACCGCGGACGCGTTCCTGCGGAAGGGACGCGCCGTTCCGATGTCCGCGACTGCGCGGCTCGCCCGCGAGCGCGCTACGATGGTGGAGGTGGCCGTCGTGCTCGCGCTCGCGGGCGAGGGCGTCACCGGGGACGAGCATGACTGGGTGGCGGTGATCGAGGCAGAGTCGGACGAGCCGCTCGAGTCCGAGCGGCTCGACCCGGAACACCCGCTCTTCATCGGCTACACCAGCGGCACCACCGGGAAGCCGAAAGGGGTGCTGCACGTCCACGGGGGATTCCTCGTGAAGATCGCGGCCGAGGTCGCCTACCAGGTGGACATCCGGCCGGGCGACGTCTTGCATTGGGTCACCGACCTGGGCTGGATCATGGGGCCGTGGGAGATCGTCGGGGCGCTGGCCTCCGGTTCGACGGTGCTGCTCTATGACGGTGCCCCGACCCATCCCGGTCCCGATCGGCTGTGGGCGATGGTGGAGCGGCATGGCATCACGACCCTCGGCGTCTCTCCCACGCTGATCCGCGCCCTGATCCCCGCGGGCACCGACCGGATCCGCGGGCACGACCTCTCCTCGCTTCGGATCCTGGCGTCGACGGGCGAGCCGTGGAACCCCGACGCGTACCTGTGGCTGCATCGGGAGGTGGGTGGATCACGACTCCCGATCATCAATCTCTCCGGTGGGACCGAGGTCGGGGCCTGCTTCCTCTCGCCGTCGCCGATCTCGGAGCTGAAGGCGTGCACCCTCGGGGGCCCCGCCCTCGGGATGGACGTCGACATCGTCGACCCAGCCGGCGCGCCCGTCGGTCCCGGAGAGGTGGCAGAGCTGGTCTGCCGCCAGCCCTGGCCCTCGATGACCCGCGGCATCTGGGGCGACGCGGATCGATACCTCGAGACGTATTGGCGACGCTTCCCCGGCATATGGGTGCACGGCGACTGGGCGACGAGAGATGAAGACGGCTTCTGGTTCCTGCACGGGCGTTCGGACGACACGCTCTCGGTGGCGGGGAAGCGGCTCGGTCCGGCGGAGGTGGAGAGCGCGCTCGCGTCCCACCCGGCGGTGGCCGAATCTGCCGCCATCGGCGTGCCGCATCCCCTCAAGGGAGAGACCATCTGGTGCTTCGTCGTGCTGAAGCCTGGCGTGGACCCTGCGCCGGGCCTCGCCACGAGGCTTCGGAACGTGGTCGCCGAACATCTGGGGCGCTCGTTCCTGCCGTCGAAGGTGGTGTTCGTTCCCGAGCTCCCCAAGACCCGGAGTGCGAAGATCGTCCGGCGGGTGATCCGTGCGGTCGCATCGGCCGAGGATCCCGGTGACCTCTCGAGCCTCGAGAACCCGGGTTCCCTCGACGGGATACGTCAGGCGCTCGAGCCTTCCTCGTAGTTCCCTGTCGATGCCTCCTTGATCTGTTGCACCTACCAGGGTGATTTCGATCAAGAAGTGTTACGGCTCAAGGCTTTCCTGGCGTCGGGTTCCTTTCCCTCGCTCGTGAGGCTTAAGCTCCTTCGGGAAACACCCGTAGATGCATATACGGGCAACATCGTAGGTGAGACGTTGAGCACGGCGCAGATCCGAGGGAGCGGAGATGGACCAGCGAGCGGAGCCGGACATCGTCTTGCCCAACGGGAGGATGGCTGACTCGGAAGTCGTCTATCGACGGATCGTCGAACAGAGCCCGCTCGTCGTCTACACCCATGACGGAAGCCGCCCGCCGGCGATGACCTATGTCAGCCCACAGGTGGAGCGAATGCTCGGCGTCTCCCCCGCCCATTGGCTGGAGCAGCCTTTCCTCTGGGTCACCAGGATCCACCCCGACGACCGCGAGGCCGTGCTGGGTCGGATCGACTACGCATGCCTCGAAGAGCGTCGGTTCACCGCCGAGTACCGATACCGGACGCAGGACGACCGCGTCGTGTGGGTCCGCGACGAGGCCGACCCCATCCGCGACGCCGACGGGCGGGTCGTGTACTGGCAAGGAGCGCTTTCCGATATCAGCGACCGCAAAGCGAGCGAGACGGCGTACAAGCAGAGCGAGCATCGGAGCCGCCTGATGATCGAGAGCGTGACAGACCACTCCATGGTGATGCTCGAGCCGGATGGCACGATCGTCTCGTGGAACCAGGGCGCCGAAAGGGTCTACGGCTACACGGACTCGGAGGCCCTCGGACAGAACATCTCGATGTTCACTCCCGAAGAGCTGCATCGCGAGGAAGACGAGCTCGCCGACCTCCGTTTCGCGATCGAACATGGCCCGGCCGAAGGGGAAGGCTGGCGTATGCGGAAGGACGGAAGTCGGTTCTGGGGCCACTTGGTGACGACACCCGTGCGTGACGAACAGGGTCAACTCGTGGGTCTCACCCGGGTGACGAGGGACCTCACCGAACGGCGCGAGGCCGCCAGGCTGGTCGCCCAGCGCGCGCGCCAGCAGGCCGCGGTGGCGGAGCTCGGCATGCGGGCGCTGGCCCATGCAGAGGTCGAACCCCTGATGGACGAGGCGGCCCACATCGTCGCGAGGACACTCGACCTGTCGCTGTCGGCGCTGTTCCTCGTGCTTGACGAGAGCGTTCCTGTCGAAACGGCCTCGATGCGCCTGGCGTACGGGACTGGATGGACGCCGGGCCTCGTCGGCACACTCGAGCTCCCCCCCGAGCCAGGCAGCCTGCTCTGGTACTCCCTCGTGAACGGTGGTCCGATGATCGTCATGCCGGAAGCATCGGGCCACGCCCGTGAGTCGCTGCCTCCGTTGCTGACCGAGCACGGGGTGGTCGCCTGCGCATCCCTCGCGCTTCGCGTCGGTTCGCGTCCGATCGGCATCCTCCTGGCTGCGTCACATCGCGCGATGCCGTTCGAGGACGGCGAGATCTTCTTCCTCCAGGCGATCACGACCATCGTCGGCTCCTTCCTCGAACGCACCCGAGCGGAGGAGATGCTGAAGACGCTCGATGCCGATCGGTCGCGATTGCTGGGACGGATCCTCACGAGCCAAGAGGAGGAGCGAGCACACGTCTCGCGCGAGCTCCACGACGATCTCGCGCAGACGCTCGCCGGGATCACGCTCTTCGCCGCGTCCCTCGAGGCCACGACGAAGGGGAAGACGAAAGAGACGTCGGAGCGGATCGGCCAGCTGGCGCAGGAGTCTGCGGAGGCCGTCCGACGCTTGATCGGCAACCTTCGCCCCCTCGAGTTGGCGGATGGGTTGGCGCACGCGACGGAACGACTCGCCGACATCGCAGGCTCGAGGCGCGGCGTACCCATCGAGGTCCGGTTCGACGGCGTGCCGCAGCGGCTGCCCGACCATGTGGAGGTCGCCGTCTACCGGATCGTGCAGGAGGGCCTCAACAACATCGGCAAGCATGCCGGGCAAGCCAAGGCTGCGGTCGACCTCCGCTTCCGCGGCAGGTACGTCGAGATCGAGATCCACGACGAAGGTCCGGGATTCGAGTTGGGGGAGGTCTCGTACACCGGGGGAGAGCACGTGGGGCTGCTCGGTATGAGCGAACGAGCCACGCTGATCGGTGCCGATCTCGAGCTGGACTCCGCGCCGGGAAGAGGCACGACCGTGCGACTACGTGTGCCGGTCGCCGCCGGGCTGGCGGTGCGAGCGAGCGCATGACGGCCCGAAACCCGACCGCGATGTTGGTGGACGACCATGCCGTGGTCCGCGCCGGCATCCGTTTGCTGCTCGAGTCGCAGCCGGGCGTTTCCGTCGTGGCCGAAGCGTCCTCGGCTGAGGAGGCGCTCGAGATCTCCTTCGATCGAGATCCGGACGTGATCGTCACCGACCTGTCGATGGAAGGCCTTCGCGGTGCCGCGGTCGTCGAGGCCTTCGCCGAGCGCTTCCCGAAGGCGCGGATCCTCGTGCTGTCGATGGTGGACAGCCCGACCGACATCCGTCGAGCGATCGACGCGGGTGCCAGTGGCTACATGCTAAAGGGTGCCGCCGCAGCGGAGCTGCCCGAGGCGATCGCCCGGATCCTGAACGGAGAGCGCTACGTGCAGCCCGCTCTGGGGGCGATGCTTGCGGCGAAGGCGGCCAACATCTCGACCCACGCGGACCCCGTGGCGGAGCTCACCGAGCGGGAACGGGGGATCCTCGATCTCCTGGCGCTCGGACACACCAACGTCGAGATCGCTTCCCTTCTGTTCCTCTCGCCGAGAACGGTTGAGACGCACCGAGCGAGCATCCTTCGCAAGCTCGGCGTCAAGAGCCGGGCAGACCTCGTGCGCTTCGCTTCCGGCAGGACCGGTCTCGACGAGACCGACCCTCGGCCGGATGAAAGCCCCGCTTCGCGGTCGGGGCCGTGATCGGGAAGGACGTTCCAGGTGAGCGGCTCGATCGGCTGCTCGCCGGGGCGGGTCACTCGCTCCGGACGCCGTTGAACTCCGTGCTCGGCTTCACCGAGGTCCTCCTCATGGAGCTCCCGGGATCGCTGAACGAGGAGCAACGTCGCCAGCTCCTCAACATCCGGTCGGGTGCGCTCCAGATGGACATGACGATCGGCAATCTCCTGGACCTGGTGCGGATCGAAACGGGCCAGATGGAGATGCCGCTCGAGTCGGTCGACATCGGAGCCGTCGTCGACGAGGTTCGCTCGGAGCTCCAGCGCTTCGCCGACGAGAAGGAGCTGAGTCTCGAGATGGAGATCCCCCCGGGCATGACCTGTTTCACGAACGGACGTGCGCTCTCTCGCATCCTGGTGAATCTGATCGGCAACGCGATCTCCTTCACCGATGCCGGAGGCGTGCAGATCCTCGGTGTGGTGAGCAACGGGGTCGGCGCGGCCCGGATCGACATCATCGACACGGGGATCGGCTTCCCTGAGTCGGAGCATGCTCGACTGTTCGAGCCGTTCGAGCGTGGGCCTGCTCCCGAAGGTGGTACACGCAGTGGCGCGGGGCTCGGGCTCCAGGTCAGTTGCCGACTCGCGGATCTCCTCGGAACGGAGATCGTGGTGCAGGGCCGGCCGGGACGAGGGAGCAGGTTCAGCCTGATCCTTCCGAGGAGGGATTGAACGTGGCAGACGTACTTGTCGTCGATGACACCGAGGCAGCGCTGGATCTCCTCGGGTATCTCCTCCGCGTTCGGGGGCATCTTGTCAAGCTCGCTCGCAACGGCGAGGAAGCGGTTGCCGCGGCCTTGGGATCGCCCCCCGATCTGATCCTCATGGACCTGCACATGCCGGTGATGGACGGCTATGAAGCGCTCGCCGCGATCCGGGATTCCGATGAGGCCGGCGCGTGCCCCATCCTCGCGCTCACCGCGTTCGGAGAGGTGGACGAACGCGAGAAGGCCGTCGCTGCCGGGTTCGACGGCTTCTTCTCGACACCGATCACGCCGGAAACCTTCATGGACCAGCTGGAGGCGTTCCTCGACGGCGAAGACCGGCGCGCGCCCACGGGGGCTTCCTCGGCACGTCCCGCCGCCGGCTGACCCTTCGCCGCCCCGGCCGGACCGCATCCGGCCCCTACACTTCGTCCGTGCGCGCAGCGGTCTGTCAGATGCGATCGGGGGAGGATCTTCCCTCGAACCTCGCGGCGGCGCAGGGGCTCCTGGAGGAGGCCGCCGAGGCGGGGGCCGACCTCGCGGTGTTGCCGGAGTTCTTCTCCTACCTCGGGCCGGACTCCCGCATCGCCGGGGTGGCGGAGACGCTCCCCGGGGGATCGACATCGACGATGCTGTCGACGATGGCGAGGGATCGACAGATGTGGATCCTCGGCGGCAGCATCCACGAACGAGACGGCGACCGGCTCTTCAACACCGCCCCGCTCTTCGACCGCACCGGGGAGCTCGTGGCGACGTATCGGAAGATCCATCTCTTCGACGTCGATCTCGACGGCCAGCCACCGTTCCGCGAGTCGGCGATCTTCACCCCGGGAACCGAGCTCGTCACCCATCCGGTCGAGGATCTGCGGATCGGTTTGTCCATCTGCTACGACCTCCGGTTCCCGGAGCTCTTCCGCGGGCTCATGGCACTCGGCTCGGAGCTGTTCGTGCTCCCCGCACAGTTCCAGCATCAGACCGGGGTCGCGCACTGGGAGGCGCTGCTACGCGCGCGAGCGATCGAGAACCAGTGCTTCGTGGCGGCGTCGGCGCAGTGGGGCGAGTTCGGATCACCCGAAGAGCACCGGCGCTCACACGGTCACTCGATGATCGTGGGTCCGTGGGGCGACGTGCTGGTCGAAGCACCGGAGGAGGGCTCCGGAGTGTGGCTCGCCGAGCTCGACATGGCCGAGCTCCGGCGGGTCCGGAAGGTGCTTCCGGCGCTCGAGCATCGGCGGCTGGGTCTCATCTGCTGATGCGTCGCGAGCTCACCGGCGGCTACGAGCTGGACGACGACCGAGGCCGTGCGGACGTCGATGCCGTGTACCGGTACCTGTCCGAGGAGGCGTATCGGGTACGCGGCCGAGATCGGGACACGATCGAACGCCTCGTGCGTGAGTCGACGAGGGTGATCGGGGTCTACCGTGGCGAGGAGCAGGTCGGGTTCGCGCGGGTGATCTCGGACGGCTCGAGCATGGCGTAGCTAGGCGACGTGTACGTGACCGAGGACCACCGAGGCCACGCCCTCGGGGTAGAGCTCGTGCGGGAAGCCGTGGAGTATGCGGAGCATCGGGACCTTCCCTGGTACGTCAACACCCGCGACGCGCACGGGCTCTACACGCGGTTCGCGTTCGAGGCGGCCGGCGACCGGACCATGGTGCGCCCTCGACGGGAGTGATCACGCGAGGGGGAGATCCTCCGGCGTGTCGACGTCCGGTGGCGCGTCGAACGGAACCGCGACCTCTTCGACCCAATCGGGATGCGAGGCGATGAGTGCGCGCGCCCCGGTGTCGCCGTGCATGTGTCCGGCCTCCGCGTGGACCTCGCGCGAGAGCAGCGCGGGACCTGGACCGTCCTCGTAGACGATCCGGACGATCCGGCTCCGGGAACGCTCGAACGCATCGATCAGCGCGCGAACCTCGGCATCGGTGACGCCGGGTTGGTCGGCGAGCAGGACCACCGCGCCCTCCGTGTCGTCGGCGAGCGCGTGCAGGCCGGCGGCCAACGACGAGGACTGGCCCGTGGCGTGGTCGGGATTGCGGACGAAGCGGCCCTGCGGAGGGAGGCGGAGCGCTCCTTCGACCGCTTCGGCATCGTGGCCGGTGACCACGATGAGCTCGTCGACCCCCGCGGAGGCCAGCGCGTCGACCGCGTGCTGAGCGAGCGGCTTGCCGTGGTGCGGCGTGAGCTGTTTCGTCCCGCCGAACCGAGTGCCCGACCCGGCCGCCAGGACGATCCCGGAGATCACGACCCGGCGCGCCGTCCGAACAACCGGGAGAGGAATCCCGCGATCGTGGCCCAGAGCGCTCGGAGGCCCAGACCGAGCCCGCCGACCGGCTTCGGGACCACTCTCGGCGGTGGATCGGCCTCCCCGGCATCGCCCGTCTCGATCGGGGCGGCACCCGCCACGGGCGCAGGCCCGGCCTCCTCGTTCAGCTTCGACTCCAGACAGTCGGCGAACTGCTTGGTGAGGAGCTTCGAGACCTCCGGCAGCAGTCCACGCGACATCTGCGCGGCGGCGCCGGTGATCGTGATGTCCGAGCGGATGTGCACCGTCGTGGCGTCGTCGCCGGCGGGTTCGAGCCAGGATTCCACCTTGGCGTTGGCGACCCCTTTGCCGCGTTGTTCGGAGCCCTTGGCGGAGAGCTTCGCTCGATGCGCGACATCGTCCCTCTCCTCCATGACGACCGTGCCGCTGAACGACATCTGCACCGGGCCGAACTTTACGAGGACCTTTCCCTTCCAGGTCCGATCGTCGACGACCTCGGTCAGCTCCGCACCGGGCATGCACGGGGCGATCCGTTCGACGTCCTGGATGAACGCCCACAAGCGCTCGACCGGCGTCCGGACGGTGAAGCTGTCTTCGATCAGCACGGCCGGAAGCGTACGCGACTGGTCTAGGCTCGGCCCATGGATCCCCTCGATCCCGACTCTTCCGGTGGACTCTTCGAGACGTTCCATGTGAACGAGTGGTTCGTCGTGGTTCGGGACGACGACGGTTACGAGTCGGCGGCTGCGATCCGGTGAGGATCGTGACCCTCGTCGCACTCGCTACATGGGTGACGTCATCGGCGATAGCCTTGGCCATCTCCATCTACGGAGGAGACGACTTCTTCCCTGGCGATCCTGGTGCGGAGGGCTGCCCCAGACCATGTACTTCCTGAGCGCCCTCACCTTCGATGTGTGGATCGCCGCGACGATCGCGTACGTGATCCTCTGGCTGGAGGGTCGCCGGCTCGCTGAGCCTTCGGTTTCCCGCGCAAGGCGTTCGGGTATCAGGGCCCCGTGGACTTCCGGAAAGGGGCGAAGCTCGACCCCACGCAGGTCGAGGACCGCCGCGGGATGCGCGGGATGCGCGGCGGCCGCGGTATGGCCGTCGGAGGCGGTGCGGGGATCGTCGGGATCATCGTCGTCCTGCTGATCACCGTTCTCGGCGGGGGGAACATCGACATGAGCGCCCTCGAGTCGCTCGACGGCGTGACGGCGGGTGGCCAGCAGCAGCAAGGCGAAGTCATCGAGGAGTGCAAGACCGGCGAGGACGCCGAGAAGAGCCGGGACTGCCGTCTGATCGGGACGGTGAACAGCATCCAGGCATATTGGACCGGGGCTCTGAACGGATATCGCCCCGCCGTGACGGTGTTCTTCTCCGACTCGACGAGCACCGGCTGCGGTGCGGCGACCTCCGACGTGGGTCCCTTCTACTGCCCGGCGGACCAGAAGGTCTACGTCGATCTCGGATTCTTCCAGGAGCTGCAGGAGCGGTTCGGCGCCGAAGGTGGTCCGTTCGCGGAGGCATACGTCCTCGCGCACGAATACGGGCACCACGTGCAGAACCTCACCGGTACCCTGGATCAGATCGGCGGCGACCGGGAAGGTCCCCAGAGCGCCGCCGTGCGGGCCGAGCTCCAGGCGGATTGCTACGCCGGTGTGTGGGCGGCCAACGCGGACGAAGGGATCCTTGCCTCGGTCACGGAGCAGCAGATCACGCAGGCGCTGGATGCGGCAGCCGCGGTCGGCGACGACCGCATCCAGCAACAGACCCAGGGCCAGGTCAATCGCGAGTCGTGGACGCACGGCTCATCCTTGCAACGCCAGAAGTGGTTCCGCACCGGGTACCGCACGGGCGACCCGAACGACTGCGACACGTTCTCCGGACGGGTCTAGCCGCTACCGCGCCTCCGTGCCCGGCCTGGGCCGATCGTGGATCGGCCCCGGCCGGTCCCGGAGGAACCCGCCCCTTCTTCGTCGCTTCACCGCCACGATCTCCGCGACGATCGCCTGGGCGATCTCCTCAGGGCCTTCACCGCCGAGGTCGAGTCCGGCGGGGCCGTGGATCCGCGAACGGTCTTCTTCGCCGATCCCGACGCCCTCGTCGCGCAGCTCCACCAGGAGCCGCTCCGTTCGAGCGCCTGGGCCCAGCAGACCGATGTAGGCGGCAGGGGAGCCGATCAGCGAGCGCGCGTACTCCTTGTCCCGGAGGAAGTTGTGGGTCATCACGACCGCGAAAGTACGCTCGTCGACATCCGCTGCCTTCGCCGCACCCCCCGGCTCGTCGAGCGGGACGAAGCCGGCCGCCTCCGGGAACCGTTCAGGTGTCAGGAACGCCGGGCGGTCGTCGACCACGGTCACGTTCCAGCCGAGCACCGAGGCGACACGGACGAGCGAGATCGCGTCGTGGCCGGCCCCGCACACGACGAGGCGAAGGGGCGGGTCGAGTACCTCGACGAACGCCCGGACGCCCTCGCCCAGCGTGCGGACCTCGGATCGCTCTTCTCGGAGGCGCGCGATCGCGGCCTCCACCGCAGCCGCATCGACCGTGGCATCGCCGAGCGAGCCATCGCTCGTGCCGTCCGGCTTCACGACGAGCCGCGCGCCCGCCTCGACGCCGGACTCCGACGACTCGACCACCGTCACCACGCTGATCGGCCGTTCCTCCTCGAGCGCCGTCCGCAGCACTCCCGCGACCTCGGCGGCCTTCTCGGCCGGTTCGATGAAGACCTCGATCGCCCCGTTGCAGCCGAGGCCCAGACCCCAGACGGCGTCGTCGTCCGCGGTGAGATCCCAGCCGGCCAGCCGCGCCCGACCCTCGTCCATCACGACCCGAGCCATGTCGGCGACATCGCCCTCCAGGCAGCCACCGGAGATGTTCCCGACGGGCGCGCCCTCTTCCGGGACCAGGAGCCGAGCCCCCGGCCGCCGGTAGGTCGAGCCCCGCACCGCCACGATCGTCGCGAGCGCCATCCGCTCGCCCTTCGCCGACAGCGCCTCGATCGCGGCGAGGACCTCACCGATCTCGCTCACGCGTGGATGGTACGCCCACGCCTCGCTCCTCACGTCGGGTCGTCGAAGGCGGTACTTGGGGCATGAAAGACCGATACTCGGAGGCATGAAGGACGAGTTCCATTTCGGCGAGCCGGCCAAGCATCCCGCTCGCCTCGGTGAACACGAACCGAAGCGAGCCCGTCCGAGGCTCGTCTGGATCGTGGCCGGCCTCGTCGTCGCGGGGGTCCTGGCATTCGTGTTCCTCCGCAGCGCCGACGAGGCCGGCAAGCAGATCTCCCAGGCGGGGGCCGTCTCCCAGATCGACCGGGCCTACGATGCCGCCGCGCAGGGAACGATGGGTCGTGCGGTCGTCGTCGCTCTCACCCTCCACGCCGAACGGGGCAGCTTCACCACGGATCTCGCGACACTCTCCGCGTATGACCCCGGACTTCGGTTCACGTCCGGTCGTTCGAACGTTCCGATGACCATCTCCTACGCGGTGGACGCGGCCGGGTTCGGGGCAGCGGTCCGGTCGGAGTCGGGCACCTGCTGGTGGGCGAAGATCGGCGCGAACGGCGTCACCACCTATGGGAGCGGAAAGCCCTGCACCGGAAGCGCTGCCATGGCGGCCTCCGCCGAATCCTGGTAGCCCCCCCGGCCTCAGCCTCACGGCGCGACCGGCCGATAGGGGGTGATGGACGACTCCTTCGCGTTCAGGACCACCGTGCCGCTGCGACGCCGATTCGATCCGGCGATCGTGAAGGTGGCGGTTTTCGGCACGCTCCTCGTGCTCGCGATCGGGCTGTTCGCGCGCTGGATCGTTGCCAGCGAACGCGACAGCTTCTCGCGAGCCGTCGGTAGAGAGATGCCCACGGACGCCACGGCCGGTCCGGTCGACGGCCGGACGAGCGCCTCGACGGACGCGAAGGCCGAAGAGGCAGTCGGGGTCGCGCTCAGCGCGGCCAAGGTCGCGTTCTCGGAGCATGGAAGCTTCCTCGGTGCGACGCCCGCCCGGCTGAGCGCCCTGCAGCCCGACTACATCTTCGTGGACGGACCCTCCACGACGCCGGAGATCGTCTCGGTCGCCGTGACGGCGTACACCTGGGCGGCGGCGGTCCAGGGATTCAGTGGTACCTGCGTCTGGGTCCGCGCCACGACGGTGGGGGACGTTACCCACGGCATCGGTTCGGACTGCACGGGGGCGGCTGTCCTCAGCCCTCGGCCTCCTCGATAGCCCTCCTCGACAGGCGCACACGTCGATTCGACCGCTCTGGAACTCGGGTCTACACTCCGCCTTGCACGTCCCTCGGCTCCAGAAGGAGGCCCCCGTGACGCACGTCTCCGTCACCGTCAACGGGGCGATGCGAGCGGCCGACGTCGAGCCCCGCACGCTCCTCGTGTACTTCCTCCGCGAGACCCTGGGGCTCACCGGCACGAACGTCGGATGCGACACGTCCAGCTGTGGCGCCTGCACGGTGCTGCTGGACGGAGAGTCGGTCAAGTCGTGCACGCTGCTCGCCGCGCAGGCGGACGGCCGTGAGCTCACCACCATCGAAGGACTGGCGGAAGGCGATGAGCTCCACCCGCTCCAGGAGTCGTTCCGTAGGAACCACGGACTCCAATGTGGCTATTGCACGCCGGGGATGCTGATGGCGGCGGCGAGCTACCTGAAGGAGAACCCGAGCCCCTCGGAGGACGACGTCCGGCTGGCGCTCGAAGGGAACCTGTGTCGCTGCACCGGCTACCAGAACATCGTGAAGTCGATCCTCGACGCCGCCGGATCCATGGCAGGCGCCGGGCGAGGGGGCGCGTGATGGCGACCACGGAGACCTTCATCGGTCAGCCGGTCCTGCGGAAGGAGGACCCGGAGCTGATCACCGGCCAGGCGAACTTCATCGACAACTGGACGATGCCGGGGATGGTGTGGATGGCGCTGGCGCGCCCGCCATACGTCCACGCGACGATCGATGGCATCGACACCACCGAGGCGGCGTCGATGCCGGGCGTCGTGGGTGTCTATGCCGCAGCCGACTTCGACCTGGGCGCGCTGCCGTTCGTGTGGCCGATCACCGAGGACATCAAGGTGCCGGTGCACTACGCCCTCGCGTCGGACAAGGTCCGATTCAACGGGGACGCCGTCGCGGTGGTGGTCGCGGAGACGCGCGAGCAGGCGATCGACGCCGCCGAGGCGGTCGCGGTCACCGCGACCGAGCTGCCCGCGGTCATCGACATGGAGCAAGCGGCGAAGGACGAGGTGCTGATCCACGACGACCTGGGGACGAACTCGGTCGTCCACTGGAGCCACGGAGGAGCCGGCGACCACTCGATCTTCGACTCGGCGCCGGTCGTCGTGCAGGAGCGGTACGCGCAGCCGCGGCTGATCCCCAACGCCATCGAGCCGCGCGGCTGCCTCGCGTACGGCGTGCCGGCGATGGACGAGTGGACGCTGGTGTCGTCCACGCAGATCCCGCACATCGTCAAGGTCACGCTGTCCGGCGTCACCGGGATCGCGGAGCAGAAGCTCCGGGTGATCGCCCCGGACGTCGGTGGCGGGTTCGGTTCGAAGCTCAACGTCTACGCGGAGGAGGCGCTCGCACTCGGGCTCGCACGGAAGCTCGGACGCCCGGTGAAGTGGATCGAGGGGCGGCGGGAGAACTACGTGGCCACCACCCACGGGCGCGGCGTGATCCACGACTGCACCCTGGCCGGCACGGAGGACGGGAAGATCCTCGGCCTGAAGTTCGTCGAGCTGGCGGACATGGGCGCCTACTACCAGCTGCTCACACCAGGGATCCCCGAGCTGGGCGGCTGGGTCTACATGGGTCCGTACGATCCGGACGCGTACTGGTACGAGTTCACGGGGATCGTGACGAACTCGACACCGACCGACGCCTACCGCGGCGCCGGCAGGCCCGAGGCGACCTATGTCATCGAGCGGCTGGTGGATTCGTTCGCCCGACGGATCGGAAAGGACCCCGTCGAGGTCCGGCGGATGAACCTGAAGCCGGCGTTCGCGGAAGCGAGTACCGCTATCTCCGGTCTCAACGTCGACTCCGGCGATTACGAGGCCACGCTGGACACAGCGCTGGGGCTGGTCGAGTACGACAAGCTCCGAGCGCAGCAGCGCGACGGGCGGGAGCGGGGCGACACGAAGCAGCTCGGGATCGGTCTGTCCACCTACATCGAGATGTGCGGCCTGGCTCCCTCGAACATCCTGGGCGCGCTCCGATACGCGGCGGGTGGCTGGGACGGCGCGACGATCGAGTGCTTGCCGACCGGCAAGGTGCTGGTCAAGACCGGTACGTCGCCGCACGGTCAGGGGCACGAGACCACGTGGGCTCAGATCGTGGCGGACGGACTCGGGGTGACGCCCGATGACATCGAGGTGCTCCACGGCGACACGTTGATCACGCCTCTCGGGATGGACACCTACGGATCGCGTTCGGTCTCCGTCGGGGGCGCGGCGCTGCACTTCGCCGTCGAGAAGGTGAAAGCGAAGGCGCGGACGATCGCGGCTCACGAGCTCGAGGTCGCGGAGGACGACCTCGAATGGGGCGACGGGTCGTGGCACGTAACCGGGGCTCCCGACAAGGCGAAGACGATCCCCGAGATCGCGTTCTCCGCATGGCACGCGCACTCGCTTCCCGAGGGCACGGAGCCCCATCTCAATGCGACCGCCGTCTACGACCCGCCGAACTTCACGTGGCCGGGCGGCGCCCATATCTGCGTCGTCGAGGTGGACACGGAGACCGGTGCGACCGAGATCGTGAAGTACGTCGCGGTCGACGACTGCGGCACCGTGATCAACCCCATGATCGTCGACGGGCAGATCCACGGCGGTGTGGCCCAAGGGGTCGCCGAGGCGCTGTACGAGGAGGCGATCTACGACGAGTCCGGGAACCTCACCACGTCGACGATGACGCAATACCTCGTTCCCACCGCGGTCGAGGTCCCGACGATCACCACCGACGGCTCCCATCAGACGCCGTCGACCACCAATCCCCTCGGGGTGAAGGGGATCGGGGAGGCCGGCACGATCGCGGCACCGCCCGCGGTGATCAACGCGGTCATCGACGCCGTTTCGCATCTCGGCGTGACGGCCATCGAGAAGCCGGCGTCGCCCGAACGCGTCTGGCGCGCGATCCGGGACGCCCGCAGCGATCAAGGCAACGGGCGAGGGGGTGCGGCATGATTCCCGCGGCCTTCGAGTACGAGCGTGTCGAGTCGGTGGACGCCGCGATCGCGGCGCTGCAGGCCGATGACGGTGCGAAGCTCCTGGCCGGCGGGCACTCGCTCCTGCCGCAGATGAAGCTCCGGTTCGCGATGCCCACGAAGCTCGTCGACATCGGCCGGCTCCGCGATCTGTCGTATATCCGTGAGGACGACGGCGGTGTCGCCATCGGCGCGCTCACCCGTTACCACGACCTGGAGGCCTCGGATGAGCTCCGTCAGCTCGCCCCGATCGTGTCCTCCGTCGCGGGCCAGGTCGGGGATCCCCAGGTCCGGCACATGGGGACGATCGGAGGGTCGGTGGCACACGCCGATCCGGCGGGCGACATGCCCGCGGTGCTGCTCGCCCTCGGCGCGACGTTCGTCGCGACCGGGCCGGACGGAACCCGGGAGATCGGGGCCGACGATATGTTCCCCGGGCTGTTCCAGTCGGCGCTCGCCAACGACGAGGTCTTGACGGAGATCCGCGTGCCGAAGACGCCGGGTGGGTGGAGCTATCAGAAGTTCACGCGGCGGGCCCAGGATTGGGCGGTCGTCGGGGTGGCCGCGGTGCGGATGAACGGCAGCGCGAACGTCTCGCTGACCAATATGGGGCTCACGCCGCTGCGAGCCGGTGGAGTGGAGGAGGCGCTCGCGGGCGGGGCCGACCCGGCGACGGCAGCGGAGCGGGCGGACGAAGGATCGGCCCCGCCCTCGGACTCGTTCGGTTCGGAGGAGTACCGGCGGGCACTTTCCAAAGTTCTGGTTCGCAGGGCGCTGGAAGAGGCTCTGGCGTAAGAGCTGGGGACCGGGGTGGCGCTTGGGGGGGAAAGGAGAGGGGGGGGTGTCCCCCCGTGGGGGTCGTTCTCGGGGTGGGTGGGCGCGCC
>JBPCPX010000083.1:0-5789 GCA_050998695.1 Actinomycetota bacterium | reverse complement strand
GTCGACGAGACGGTCGGCGGGACCCTCGGCACGGTCGACGAGACGGTCGGCGGGACCCTCGGCACGGTCGACGAGACGGTCGGCGGGACCCTCGGCACGGTCGACGAGACGGTCGGCGGGACCCTCGGCACGGTCGAGACGGTCGGCGGGACTCTCGGCACGGTCAACGAGACGGTCGGCACCGGCATCCCCGGCGCTCTGCCCCTGCTGGTCACGTCAGATCCGATCATCGGGCTGGCGGACGACGCCGCGTTGAGGTCACTCACCGAGGCGGGCAGCACGAGCCTGATGTGGGCGTTCCTCGCCCTCCTCGTGCTGCTGCCCGCGATGGACAACCGCCAGCTTCGGTTCGTCCGCGCGGTTCAGCGCCCCGCTCCACTCCTCGCCACGGACGGTCGGCCCGGCTGAAGCCGGGTTCTCCCGAAGGATCCCTCGAGAACCGGATCCTTCGTCGTCACACGATCGTTCGACACGAGGGAGTGATCATGAGTGTTTCGTTGAATTCAGAGCAGCTAGGCCATCCTTTCGAGCCGGATGGATGGGTCATATCGCGAGGTCCCGCTGCCCGTCTGCTGAAGGCGCACGACGGAAGGGAGGCCGTCACGGCGGCGGTCGACCTGTGCCGTGGCGAGCTCGGATCCCCCACCGTGGGGATCCTCATGGAGGGCCAGCAGCCCTGGCTCGTGTCCCGGGGCGTTTCTTCCGCCCTCCGGGCATCGATGAACAGGATGGCAGCCTCCGCTGCGCCGACCGAGGGGGCGCTTTCGGCGGTCGAGATCGGAAAGCGGGTGGCTGAGGCCATGGAGCCGACGATTGCCCAGGTCATCGCAGCGGGTCGGGCGGCGCTGGTCGTCGGGATCACTCACTCGGATGCCGATGAACGGCTGCTCGTTCGCGTGGCCGCTTCCGTCCGGGACGCGACGCAGACCATCCCCTTTGGTCGACAGGTCGATGAGCCCGACGTGCGCGACGGTCTCGCGTGGACGGCACACGAGCTCCAGGCGCCGCTGGGGGCGGTGCGAGCGGTCCTCGACCATCTCGTGGACAGCGGTTCCTCGAGGCCCGGGGACCCACTGCTGCTCCGCGGGGCGAGGAATGAAGTGACCCGCCTCCTCGAGTTGGTCGATCCCCTGCTCCGTCTCGCTGCGGGAGAGGTCAGCGATCCCACGCATGTCGTGGATCTCGTTCCCATCGTGAGGGACACGATGGACGCCGTGTCTCTCGGAGATGCGCGGGGTGATCGGCGCCTCTCCCTCCAGGCTCCGGGAGCGCTCCCGGTTCGGGCCGACCCGTCCTTGATCGCGGTCGCACTCGGGAACCTCATCCGGAACGCGCTGGCGTACTCGGGCGATGATGCCTCGGTCGGCGTATCCCTATTCAGGATGGGTGGCCGTGCGGTCGCTCAGGTGTGGGACCGCGGTCCCGGCGTTCCCTCGGAGGAGCGCGAACATGTGTTCCGTCGCTCAGTTCGAGGGCATTCTGTCGGAACCTCTCCGGGTCACGGGTTGGGGTTGTTCATCGCGCGACGCATCGCGGAGATGTACGGCGGTACAGTGAGCCTTGTGGATTCACCTCGTGGGGCTGACTTCCGCCTCGAGCTTCCACTGATCGATGGGAGAAGGCTGGCGTCCGCGTCCTGATGTTGAGGTTAGAGCGTTCACCCAGCGATCGATCGACCGCTCGAGGAGCCGATCATGACGTCGCGCTGCTTGAGAGTGCATCGCGGTCATTCCTGATTTTCACCCATCAAGAGCACATCCGACCGCGGCGCGACGGTGGAGGTCCTGCTCGCGCGCCCGAGAGTGCTAGCGCCGGACCGAGCGGCGCACGGCCGCTGTCACCGCGTCTTCGACCAAGGCTGCAACGTCGACGTAGGTCGCGTCCACTTGCTTGGTGGCGAGGGCGAACACGGCGTCGCCATCGAAGAGCGTGTGTGCCGGCCGGACCGCCTTGTCCAGCGCGTCGTTCGCCGCCTCAGCCAGTCGCCGCGCGTCCGGCTTCGACAAGATCGCATTGGTCGCGACCACGCCGATCGTCGTGTTGCCGGCGCGCATCCACTCGATGAGATCCTCGCGCCGTTCGCCGGGCTCCAGCCGCGGACCCGCCAGCACGGATCCGTCGTCGTCCACGATCTCGCCGACCGCATTCACGACGAACAGGGCGCCCACGATGAGGTCGCCGTCGCGAACCGCCCACGTCCCGAGCCCACCCGGGACCCCGCGTTGCGGTCCCCACAGCTTCGCCACCGTCGCTCCCGTCCCGGCACCGATCCTGCCCTCGGGCACGTCCACGGAGGCTGCGACGCATGCGGCGTACCCCTCCAGGGCACCGGGGCGCCGCGTCGGGACACCCACGCCGAGGTCGAAGATCACGGCCGCCGCGACGGACGGCACGATGACGGGCCCGATCTCCGAGCCGATCCCGCGTTCCTCCAGGTACCGCTCTACGCCACCCGCGGTGGCGAGGCCGAACGCGCTTCCGCCGGTCAGGACGATCGCGTGCGCTTCCTCGAGCAGCGTGCCCGGCTGGAGCATGTCCGTGCCTCGAGTGCCCGGCGCGCCCCCTCGAACCTCGCAGGAGGCCACCGTGCCCCTCGGCGGCAGAACGACGGTGCATCCAGTGAGCGCCGCCTCGTCCGACCAATGGCCGACCCGGACCCCTTCCACGTCGGTGATGGACGGCACCCGTCAGGAACCTTCCGGCCGTAGCTCGAAGACCGGGCTCTGCCGTGTGGTCCGTTCGGTGTACTCGCCGTATGCGGGGTCAGCCTCGACGAAGCGCCGGAACATGGCCTGGCGCTCGTCACCCTCGAGGATGCGCGCGACGATCGGGAGGGACTGCTCCGCGATCGTGACCGTCGCCTTCGCCTCCGCCCGGAGGTTCTTCGCCCACGCCGGGTCGCGATCCTCGCCAGCGTAGGACGCGACCACGAAGTACCGAGCGTCCCGCTCGAGATGGAAGAGGCCGACAGACGGGGGCCTACCGCTCTTGTTGCCCGTCGTTTCGAGTAGGAGGACGCTCATGCCGCCGACCCGAGACCCGACTCGCCTCGCGTTGCGCGAAGCAGGGATCGGTGGATCTTCCACATCGCGCGGAACCCCGAGTTCAGCCGGACGGCGGGCATCGATCGGCTCACTCTACGGACACGTCCGCCCTCCGGAGCACGCGATAGCGTCGGTGCATACGGACCGAGGAGGTTCACCGTGAGCGTTCCGGCGCGGATCAGCATCGTAACCCTAGGAGTCGACAACCTGGCGAGGTCGAAGGCGTTCTACGAGGCGCTCGGCTGGGAGATCGCAGGGTCGGTCGCCGACGAGATCTGCTGGTTCCGGACGAGTGATTCGTTTCTGGGGTTGTTCGATCGCGAATCCCTCGCGAGGGACGCCGGGCTCCGCTCCGAGCCGACCGCCGAGTTCGGTGGCATCACCCTCGCGATCAACGTCGAGAGCGAGCAGGCAGCTGACGACGCCTTCGAGGCAGCCGTTGCCGCCGGTGGGCGGATCCTGAAGACTGCCGAGCGCACCGATTGGGGCGGCTACTCCGGCTACTTCTCCGACCCGGACGGGCACCCCTGGGAGGTCGCCTACAACCCGACCTTCCCCATCGGCGATGACGGCCGCATCACGATCTCTTGAGGGAAGAGTCCTCGAGACCATCGCACGAACCGCGCTCGGCGTAGCCCCTACGAAAGACCTATTCAGGCATGGGGCTCGTTGGCCGATACTGAGGCATGCAGAAGGGTGAGCGTTTCCGTTTGGTGGCCGTCATCGGCCTGGTTATCGCGCTCATGTCCGCCGGATTCGCGATCGCGGGCGACACCTTCCACGAACCCCAGGACGAGCCCACCACCTGTGTGCCCGTGGACGAACCGGTCGACGATGGCGACACCACCGAGGATGGCGACACCGTCGACGATGGCGACACCGTTGAAGAGGGCGAAGAGCCCGAGGATGGCGACACCGTCGAGGATGGCGAAGAGCCCGAAGAGGGCGAGGAGCCGGTCGACGACGATCCGGTCGAGGAGGACGAGGGCGACACCGAAGACTGCGACGACCCGGTCGAGGACGATGAGCTGACCGACGACGACGAGACGGTCGAGGACGGCGAGGCGGAAGAGGGCGACGACGCCGTGCAGGCCGAGCAGTACACCGCCGAGAACTGCCTCACCGCGGCGGGCCTGGAGGCCGGAGACGAACCCGTAGAGGCGCCGGTCCCCGGGGAGCTGCACGGGCTCGAGAACTCGATCGCTCACCTGCTCTGGAACTGTCTCGATCACCCGAACCACGGCCTTGTCAATGCGCTGACGAAGCACGCGGAGAAGCTGGACGCGTGGATCGAGAAGCAGGAGCGTAACGCGGAGCGCAAGGCCGAGCGTGACGCCGCCAAGGCTGAGCGGAGAGCCGAGCACGACGCCGCCAAGGTGGAACGGAGAGCCGAGCACGACGCCGCGAAAGCCGCGCGCGAGCTCGCTCGAGCCAGCTAGCCCCCACTCCTTCGCTCCCCCGCGGGACCCGACCTGCAGCGCCGCTATCCTTCTGTGCCCATGACGGAGCGGATGCTGGACGACACGCTCACCGCGACGTCGTTCGCGCCTGACGCCGCCGATGGCGTGCTCCCCGAGCGGGCGCAGGTCGTCGTGGTCGGCGGAGGGATCGCCGGCTCGTCGATCGCCTATCACCTGGCCGGTCTCGAGATCGCCGACGTCCTGCTCCTCGAACGAGCGAGGATCGCCTCGGGCACCTCGTGGCACGCGGCGGGTCTGGTGGCTCGCGTCCGCGGCTCCCATCCTTTGACCCAGCTCGCGAACTACGGCGTGGACCTCTACCGCAGGCTCGCGGACGAGACCGGCGTCGACGTGCACTTCCGGCCGACCGGCTCGCTCACGCTCGCGGAGAACGAGGGGCGGAAGACGGAGCTCCGCTACACCGCGGCGATCGCCCGCCATCACGGCGTCGAAGCGAACCTGCTGGAGCCGGAGGAGGTTCCCGACGTCTGGCCGCTCGCCTCGACCGACGGGCTCGTGGGCGCGCTCATCCAGCCGGGCGACGGCACCGTGAATCCCGGCTACGCGGCACTCGCGCTCGCGAAAGGTGCTCAGGACCGTGGAGTGATGATCCGCGAGGGCGTCTCCGTGACGGGCATCCTCGCCGACGGACGCGCCGTCCTCGGCGTCCGCAGCGACCGGGGCGACGTGGAGGCGGAAACCGTGGTCCTCGCCTGCGGTCTGTGGACCCGTGACCTCGCCGCCACCGTCGGGGTGCCGGTCGCGCTCTATGCGGCCGAGCACGTCCACGTCTCGACCGATCCGATCGAAGGCGTGCACGACCTCCTGCCGTTGGTGCGCGGCCTCGACGGCTACTTCTACGCACGACATCACGCCGGTGGGCTGATGATCGGCGCGTTCGAGCCGGACGGGCGCCCGCGCCCGACCGGCTCGATCCCGGAGGACTGGGCGTTCGGCGAGTTCGGGCCTGACTGGGAGCATTTCGCGCCGGTCCGCGCGAACGCGGAGCGGCGCATCCCCGCGCTGAAGGACGCTGAGTTCACCCGGTTCCTCCGCGCGCCCGAGTCGTTCACGCCCGACTCGAACTTCTGCCTGGGCGAGGCCGCCGAGGTCCGCAATCTCTACGTCGCCGCCGGCTTCAACTCGCAGGGGATCATCTACTCGCCGGGTGCGGGCCGGGGGGGGGGGGGGGGGGGGGGGGGGGGGGGGGGGGGGGGCCGCCGGCGCGGGGGGGACAGAGGGCGGGGCGCCGAACAACGAGAGGAAAAAAGGGAGGCCCACTTAC
>JBPCPX010000160.1:0-41744 GCA_050998695.1 Actinomycetota bacterium | reverse complement strand
CGGCAGGCCGGCGAAAGGACCGGCGATGGGGCCGTCGCACGCGAAAAGCTGTGGGTCCGGGGGTATCGGATTGTCGGCGCCGACGCTGGGATCCGCTGGGTGTATGAGAAAGGCCAAGGGGTCCTCGGGCCCGAGGGGACGGTCCTGTGGCTGGACGGAGCGATCTTCGACGTCACGGAGCGGAAACTCCTCCAGGAGCAGCTCGCGAAGCAGGCGTTCTACGACTCGCTCACCGGACTCGCGAACCGCGCCCTCTTCCACGACCGGGCCGACCACGCGCTGGCGCGCGTCACCCGTAGCGGAAACGGGATCGCGATGCTGATGCTCGACCTCGACCGGTTCAAGGTCATCAACGACAGCCTCGGACACCATGCCGGCGACGACGTGCTTGTGGCGGTCGCCAAGCGCATCCTGACCTCGAGTCGCACGAGCGACACGGTGGCACGCCTCGGCGGCGACGAGTTCGTCGTCCTTCTCGAGGAGGACGCCACCGAGGAAAACGCGATCACCGCAGCCGAGCGCATCCTGGGGATCCTGCGTGAGCCTTTCATCTGCCAGGGACACGAGGTGTCGATCGGCGCAAGCATCGGCATCGCGTTCACCGATAGCGTCGGCGTCAGCTCGACCGACGAGCTGCTCCGCGACGCGGACGCCGCCATGTACTGCGCGAAGGGTCGGGGGCGGGGCCGCTACGAGGTCTTCGAGCCCTCGATGCACTCCCGAGCGGTCCAGCAGCTGGAGCTCACGACGGAGCTGCATCGAGGTCTGGAACGCGGGGAGTTCGTGCTGCACTACTTGCCGGTATGGGAGCTCGCCGATCGAACGCTGACCGGTGTGGAGGCCCTCGTCCGCTGGAACCATCCGACCCGCGGGCTCCTTCCACCGGACGACTTCATCCCCGCCGCCGAGGAGACAGGATCCATCGTCGCGCTTGGGAACTGGGTATTCGAGGAGGCGTGCCGCCAGGTGAAGACGTGGGGAGACGCCTTCCCGGGCCGATCGCTGACGGTCAGCGTGAACATCTCAACACGTCAACTCTTCGACCCCGATCTCGTCAACAGGCTTCGGACGGCTCTCGACCGGAACGAGCTCGACCCCTGCTCGCTGACCCTCGAGATCACGGAGAGGGCACTGATGCAGGGCGTCGACGAGACGAGGCAGCGGCTCGGAGAGCTGAAGGCACTCGGCGTCCGACTCGCGATCGACGACTTCGGCACCGGTTCGTCCTCCCTGGGATACCTGAGGGAGTTCCCGATCGACGAGCTCAAGATCGACAGGACGTTCGTGCGCGGGATGGTCGAGGACCCTCAGGAAGGGCCGATGCTCGTGCGGGCGATCCTCGGGCTCGCCAGGGCCTTGCATCTCGACGTGGTCGCCGAAGGGATCGAGCTCCCTGAGCAGCTCACCAGCCTCCGGGAGTCGGGCTGCGGGATGGGCCAGGGCTTCTTCTTCGCGGAACCGGTCGTCCCCGGCGAGATCGACTTCCTGCTCGGTCAGCGGAGCTCGGCGCGACCCCAAGCCGTCGACGGAGCGTCGCTGAAACAGGAAGACCTCCCCCTCGCCGGCTACTCGATGTAACCGAGGCCCCGGAGGTGCTCCTCCATCTCGTCGGCCTCGGTGTCGGAGACCACCGACTCGCCCCTCCCGGATCTGCGACGCTACGCTTCGCCGGAGTCGATCTCGGTCTCGACCAGACGTTTCACGTTGTCGACGCTCCGCTGCATCATGCGGGTGAGGAACTCGAGCTTCTCCGGATCGTCCATCCCCCCGGCCTTTCGGCTGCGCCGCCAGCCGAAAGGCTGATGGGCCATGCTCATCTAGCATGTTAGCCAGCTGAACCAGGGGGCACTCGTGGCTTCGTCGGACGTGTTCGATCCGATCGAGTTCAAGCGCAACATCCGGTCAGAGTGGCGAGCCGCCGCGGACGGCTGGCGCAGGTGGCTCCACGTGGTCGAAGCCCCGGAAGGTGGGCAGCGACAGAGTGCCAAACTCGTCAACCTTGCGGAGTTGCGATCCGGCGGATCCGTCCTCGACGTCGGTGGGGGCTACGGGGAACCGAGCCTGACCGCCGCCCACGCGGTCGGGCCTGACGGACGTGTGGTCTGCACAGACATCTCCGAAGAGATGCTCGCTGTGGCTCGCGATCGCGCGACCGACGCAGGCCTCACCAACGTCGAGTTCATCGCTCGCGACGCCGAAGAGCTCCAGTTCGACGACGAGACCTTCGATGCGGTGCTCAGCCGTGCCACCCTCATGTTCCTGCCGGACGTCGCGGGCACGTTGATTCGCCTCCGCCGCTTCCTCAGGTCCGGAGGGAGGCTCGCGGCATCGGTTTGGGGCCCCATGCCAGCCGTGCAGTTCTCGGCAGCCTTCCCCGTCGTTGCCCAAGAGCTCGGGCTGCCACCTCCGCCGCCTGGACGTCCCGGAGCGTTCGCGCTCAGTGACCCCGACAGACTCGAGGGCCTGGTGACGGAGGCGGGGTTCCGGGAGGTCGAAACCGGCACGGTGTCGATCATCTTCGAGACCGAGTCACCCGAACGATTCGCGGACTTCATCCGAGACGTGGCGCCCCAGCTGACCACCTTGCTCAACGATCAGTCCGCTGACGTGCAGGAGCGCGTCTGGGGGAAGATCACGGACGCCTACCGCCCATTCGAGGGCGCCGACGGCCACGTTCGCACGGAGAACCAGGCCATCTGGGTCAAGGGCGTGAAGTAGCGAGGAGCAGCGTCCCGAGCCCCATCGGCCCGCCGGAGATCTGCTCGAACTCGAGGTCGGGGTTCCAGCGGGGATGGTTACGGACGTGGTCGACCGACCAGCGCCACACGTCCGAGATCCGCTGGTCGATCTCGATGGACGCCTCGAGTTCCACGGCCGGACACGCTGCCCGATGTCGCCGGGGGGTCGGGCCGGACCTGCTACCGGTAGTGCCGCGCCGCCTGCTCCTTCATCCGCGCCTTCACGATCTTCCTGATCAGGGTCGCGGGCGGCGGCTCCCCGATCGGGAACCGGATCGTGCCTTTCGCGACGTCGTAGCCGGCGAGCTCGTCGGCGAACGAGTCGACGACCGTCCCGCTCGCGGGGAAGAAGCTGCAGTGCGCCTTGAACGCGGCGTAGTAGACCAGCGGGTGGCCGCCGATGTAGAAGCCCGGCATCCCGTAGGCGATCTTCTCCTCGGCCTCGGGCGCGGCGGCGCGGATCGCGGCGCGAACGTTCTCGAGCGTGGCGCGCGAGTCGCCTGGGAGCTCCGCGAGGTAGTCCTCGACGCTCGACGCCTTCTTCATCACCCGATCGCGGCCTACTCGATGTAGCCGAGGCCCGGCGGTGCTCCTCCATCTCGTCGGCCTCGGTCTCGGAGACGGTCGACTCGCCCATGCGGGAATCAGGACCGTCGACCCACGCGATGTTAGCGCCCGGTCCATCCCCTCGTCGCGGACCATCTCGTAGTCGCCTGGGTCGACGATCCCGTCGATCTCCCGGCCGGCGAGGTTGATCGAAACCCCGTAGAAGGGATAGCGGACGTACCGGCAGCATCCGGATTCGATGATGCTGCCACGAGCGAGCTCGCGACGCTCATGGGCTAAGGTCCTGGCATGCGCTCGGGTCCGGCCGTTCGCAGGCGAGCGAGGATCGGAGCCCTCGCCGGACCGGCAGGCGCGCTGCTCTGCCTCGTCCTGCTGCCGGTGCAGTCGAAGATCTGGAACGAAGCCGACTCACCGATGCTAGTTCGTGCCGTGGACCCGTTCGTCCAAGAGCTCCTCGGGCTTCAGCGGGAGATCGCCCCGGGGGCGGATGCGTACATGTTCTTCGGTCGGTTCTTCGTCGCGGTGTACCTGCTGTGCCTCGTGGGGTTGTGGGCCTTCCACCATCGTCGTGCCGATCGGGGGGGTGGCGACCACGTCCCACGCGAGAACCGGTGGGTCCGCGTGCTCGCGATCGCCCTGTCTATCGCAGCCGTCGCCGACGTGGGTCCCTACTGGGGCGGCCTGGAATCACCGTTCGCGGCGCTCTTCCCACTCGAGATGCTCGCCCTGCTCGCGATCATGATCGGGACGCTCGGCTACGGGATCGCGCTGCTCCGCTCAGGGTCGGCGCCGCGATGGTTGGGATGGGCGTTCATCCTCGCGGCGCCAGCCGCCCTGGTCGTCGCCTGGTTCAGCGGCTACTTCCCCCACGGGCCGATGCTGCCGTTCACCGTGGCGGTCGCGCTGGCGGACGTGAGAGGTGGATCCCGTGAGCCCGGACTCGCTCAGGACGCCGACGGCCGTGTCCGTACCGAGAACCAGTCCATCTGGGTCTCGGGCGAGCGGTAGTTAGGCCCCGCTACTCGATGTAGCCGAGGCCCCGAAGGTGCTCTTCCATCTCGTCGGCTTCGGTGTCCGAGACAGCGGATTCGCCCATCCCGGGGATCTGGACCGTCGACTCGCGAGCGGTCAGCGCCTTGTCCGAGCCGACGATCTCGTGCAGGATCCGGCCCTTCGGCGTGACGGCCGTGGGAGCGTCCAGCGCCGACACGATCGTCGGCGCCATGTCGATCAGCGCCGGCTGCGACTCGAACGGCTTCACGTTCGGTCCCACCGCCACGATCGTCCCCTCGAGCCGGTGGTCGCCGCTCACCCAGTCGGCGTCCTCGATCGGGGACTTCGCGTGCGCGAGCGAGTAGCTCTCGGCCGGCACCATCAGGATGTCGGGCGCGCGGTCGGCGAACTCGCCCTTGAAGATCTCCTCGCGCTTGTGGATCGCCTCGATCGGCTTGCGACCTGTCTTCGGGTCGACGAAGGAGCCCAGCCGGTCCATCACCTCGTCGCGGACCTTCTCGTAGTCGCCGGGGTCGACGATGCCGTCGATCTCGCGGCCGGCGAGGTTGATCGAGACGCCCTCGCCGGTGGAGCGGATCGTCGTGTAGGCCTTCGTCTTCGACCAGTTCACGGACTGCGGCAGCGAGACCTTCCCGTGCAGGCCGAGCATGTCGTAGACCTTGCGCGCGACGTTCCGCACCGGCCCCCACTGCATCGGGCCGAACACGACGTTGGAGGCCGAGAACTCGAGGTAGCCGAACTGCTTCAGCAGGTGGTCCATGTGCACCGTGCGGGTGCACGACTGGAAGCCGTGGTCGGAGATGAACAGGATCAGGTCGTCGGGGCGGGCGCGCGAGACGAACCGGCCGATCGCGTCGTCGGTCTGCCGGAAGATGTCGGCGACCTTCTTCCCGATTCGCGTGTCCTTGTTCTTCGAGTAATCGGGATGGTCGGGCGCGATGTAGTTCGACAATGCGTGTTGAGTGCGGTCGATGGAGACCCACACGGATGCCATCAGGTCCCAGTCCGAGTTGTCCATCAGGTGCTCGGAGACCGCGATCCGCTTCGCGGTGACCTCGAATGCCTCGTCGAGGTAAGCGTCGGGCCGGTTCCGGTAGGTGGTCCAGCTCATCCCGTTGATCGGCCACTCGAGGTTCTTCTCGGCGAGCTTGTCGGGCAGGTCGGCCGGGTGGGTGAACGTGCGACCCTTCGGCAGGACACCGCCGGCGAGCAGGCTCCCGGTGATGTCCGGCGCGGGGAACGTGAGCGGGACGTCGAGCAGGAGCTGGTTCTTGCCGGCGGCCGTCAGGTCGTCGAGGAACGTCCGCGCCTTGATCGAGCGGTACGTGACCGGGTACTGCTTGTGGGTGCCCGGCTTCGTCTCGAGGATGTCGTAGACGCCGTGGTCGTCGGGATCCACGCCGGTCAGGAACGAGGGCCATGCCGACCAGGAGTGCGTGGGGACGACCGAGCGGAGCACCTCGCGCTGGCCCTTGTCGAGGAGGGCCTGGAGGTTGGGCAGGGCGCCCTGCTCCAACAAGGGGTCGAGGATGCGCCAGTCGGCGCCATCCCACGCGATCAGGATCACTCGTGACATGCGTTCGAAGCCTTTCCCAGTACGGAACTTGCGGCGGAGTCTATCCAGCCGAACACAGCATGGAGGCCGACTCGCCCACAGCCGTAGCGCAGGTCGCCGCCGACGGGGCTTCACCAGGCCACTTCACCAAGTACTTCAAGCGCCACCTCGGAACGACTCCCGCCCGCCACCCGGGGGCCTCACGGCGATCGACCGCGTAGGTAGCGCGCATCCGGCGCGGGGTCGATACTCGCCAGACCGGATCCGCGAGCGGGAGGACGGTCGGTGGCGAGCGGCTCGAACCAAGGCAGTGGCGACGGGGCCGAGATCAGGACGTTCCTGATCGCGGACGTCCGCGGCTACACACTGTTCACCCAAGAGCACGGCGACGAGGCCGGAGGGAGGCTCGCCAAGCGGTTCGCCGACGTCGCTCGCGAGGGGATCGAACAACGGGGCGGGGTCCTCCTGGAGCTCCGCGGCGACGAGGCGCTCGCCGTCTTCGGGTCGGCACGTCAGGCGATCCGAGCGGCCGTCGAGCTGCAGCAGCGCTTCGCCGATGAGACCGTCGCCGATCCCGCTCTCCCGCTCCGCGTCGGCATCGGGATCGACGCCGGCGAGGCGGTGCCGGTCGAGGGCGGCTACCGGGGTCGGGCGCTCAATCTCGCGGCTCGCTTGTGCGGTCAGGCCGGCGCCGGAGAGATCCTCGCGAGCCGCGAGGCCGTCCACCTAGCCGGGGCGATCGACGGCATCCGGGCCGTCGACCGCGGCGCGGTCCATCTCAAGGGACTGACGGAACCGGTCCGCGTCACGCGGGTCGCGCCCGAGGGCCGGGACCCGGCGGAGATCCTGCGACCGTTCGCGCCCACGGCGCCGAAACCGAAGCGAGATCGGCGGATCCTCGTCGCCGCCGGTGTTGCGACCCTCGCGGCGGTGATCGTCGCCGCCGCGCTCCCCGCGATCCTGTCCGGATCCGACCGGATCGACGTGAGTCCCGGGACCGTCCTCTTCGACCTCGACGGCAGGACCCAGGTCCGGTCGATCCCGACCTCCCGCCTGGCCGTCACCGGCTACCCGAGGTTCGTCGAAGGGCACTTCTGGTTGACCAACTTCACGCCGAGCTCCTACGTGGAGATCGACCCCCAGGGCGGAGGGATCCAGCGCGAGATCTCGGCGCCGGCGAAGGATCCCGACGCGAGCGGGGAACCGTACTCGGAAACCCCGTACACGGTCGACGGGAACACGCTCTGGACAACGATCGGCGACGACCTCGTGAAGATGGACATCGAACGAGGACGCGAGGTCGAACGGTTCGATCTCGACGAGCTCCTCGGCGGCACAGCGGTGGCGCAGGGCGTCGCGGTCGGCGCCGGATCGGTATGGGTGAGCCGGAGTCTGGGCGTCGGGCAGATCGCCCGACTCGATCCCAGCGATGGGGACGTCGAGCGGCGCTGGGACGACACGTTCCCCCACGGCAACCTCGCGTTCGCGGATGGGGCGCTCTGGGTCGCGGACGAGGGCGGGATCCTCCGGATCGACGCCGAGACCAACCAGATCGCCAAGGCCGATCTCTTTGGCAACTTCCGACTGACGGCGGGCGGGGGCTTCGGGTGGACGACCAACGAGGACAAGGGGGTCGTGTACAAGGTCGACCGGACCGGCGACATCGTGGCGCAGTATCGGACGGGACTCGGCGCCGGGCACATGGCGTACGCGGACGGGAACCTTTGGGTGGCCAACCACGACGTCGGAACGATCACGGGGATCGACGCGATCACGGGGAAGATGACGACGCTCCGGTTCGGACATCCGGTGACGACCCTGGCGGCCGGTGCCGGACGATTGCTGATCGGGGTGGAACCGGGCCGCTCCGTCGAAGACAGCATCGATGCGCTGCACGGCCGCGTCGTGAAGCTGATCGCCTACAAGAGCCAGATCGGATGGGCTGACACCGCGTTCGACATCGGACCCGCCGCCTACCAGATCGCGTACGCCACCTGCGCCAAGCTCCTGAACTACCCCGATGCGCCGCCGCCCGAGGGATGGGAGCTTCGGCCGGAAGTGGCCGAAGCCATGCCGGCCATCTCCGACGACGGGCGGACGTACACCTTCACGATCCGGTCCGGGTTCAAGTTCTCCCCTCCGGAGAACGAGCCGGTCACCGCGGAGACGTTCCGGTACTCGATCGAGCGCGCGCTGTCACCGCGGCTCGGCGACGAAGCGCAGGGCGCGAACTACATCAACGACATCGAAGGCGAACGCGCATTCAGGGACGGCGACGCCGAGCACATCTCGGGGTTGCGCGTAGACGGTGACACGCTGTCCATCACGCTGGTGGCTCCGTCGGGCGACTTCCTGCACCGCATCGCCTTGCCGTTCTTCTGTCCCGTTCCGCTCGACACGCCGTTCGTTCAAGGCGGGGTGGCGCGCGGTGGTACCGGCGTGGCCGGCGGGTTCCACGTGCCGGCGGCCGGCCCGTACTACATCGCCGACCGCAACAACGAAGAGTACGTGATCCTGAAGCGGAACCCGAACTACCACGGAGATCGCCCACAGACGCTCGATGCGATCGTCCTCCGCGAGGGGATCGACGCGGGGCTCGCGGTGGAACGCTCGAACAGGGTGGATGGGACGGGATCACGACGCTGTTCGATCCGCTCCTCGACCCAGGCGGCCAACTCGACGAGCGGTGGGGACCCGACAGCGGATCCGGCGAGAACGACCCCAGCTACGTGCCTGCGCTCCGGCCGCACACCGGGTACATCGCGCTGAACGCGGGCCGCGGGATCTTCGCGGATCCGCAGATACGGCGGGCCGCGGCGCTCGCCTTGGATCGACCCGCGCTCGCCGCCGTCTACGCGCAGACACCGACCGACGGGCTCTTGCCGCCCGACGTGCCGGGATCGGGTCGCTCGGACGGCGTCGCGGCGGAGCCGAACCTCGACCGGGCCCGACAGCTCATGAAGGGGAAGGGCGGCTCGGCGGTGATGCCGGTGTTCGACGGGTGCGATCCGTGCCTGACCGAGGCACAGATCGTGCGCGACGACCTAGCGAAGATCGGGATCGATGTCCGCATCGCGCCGCTCACGAACTTCGACCCGGTCTTCCAGCCGGGCTCCCGATACGACCTGCTCGACTGGGGAACGGAGCTGCCCTACCCGGACCCGGTCTCGTTCCTCACGCAGATGCTCGTGCGAGACATCCCGGCCGGATGGCTCCCGGCAGGCGTGCGTGAGGAGGTCAAGGGGGTCGACGCGATGGGCGGCGACGCTCGCGTGGACGCAGCGAGCCGGCTCGCCGAGCGGCTCCGAACCCGCGACGTCCCGTTGATCGCCGTCGGCAACGGACACATCGGGACGGTCCTTGGGCCGAGACTCGGCTGTCGGGTGTTCCCGCCGTTCGGGTTCGGCGTCGATCTCGCGGCGCTCTGCCTCGCCGACGGATCCTGACGTTCTCGTCGCACCGGGCCGCGCCGGGCAGTAACCGAGGCGGATCGGGCGCTCAGGAAGGGGACCGCGTGCGATGACCTGGGCAGATCGCCTCGGTCGGTTCGTCAGCCGTCCGCTCCGCCTCCGCCAACGCGCGCGCGTTACCGGACGAGGCGGTAGTCGAGGTGCGCCACGCTGCCGGTCTGGCTGAGCCCCTTCAGTTGGAGATCGAACCGCCACCAGGTCTCCCTCGAGCAGTTCCTGGCAGCAGACGCGATGGTGCTGGGTCGCAAGACCTACGAGGGACTGGCCGCCGTCTGGCCGCAACTCGCCGACGACCCGACCTTGGGGGTGTTCGCGGACCAGATGAACAGCATGCCCAAGTACGTAGCGTCCCGGAGCCTGCGCGAGCCGCTGGAGTGGCCCGCCATGCTCCTCAGAGGCGACCTGGCCGAGAGCGTGACCGCCCTCAAGGACCGCCATGACCAGACCCTGGTCGCCGTCGGCGCGGGCGAGCTGGCCAACGAGCTCATCGGTCTGGGTCTCGTGGACGAGTTCTGGTTCTGGGTGAGCCCGGCGCTCTGGCCGGCCGGACACCGGATCTTCGACGGAGTGGGTCCGATCCGTCTGGAGCTGATCGGAGCGACGACGTTCGGCTCCGGCGTGGTCTGGCTGGCTACCGTCCGGCACCTGCGGATGTCGGTTCCAGCTCGTAGGGTCGAGGGATGACGACGACTCCACCGATCATCCTCGTTCCCGGATTCTGGCTCGGCGCGTGGGCGTGGGACGAGGTGGCCGGGCTGCTCCGCGCCGACGGCCACGACGTCACCGCGCTCACGTTGCCCGGTCTCGAGTCGGCAGATGCGGATCGGTCCTCGATCGGTCTGTCCGACCACGTCGACGCGATCCGCGAGGGGGTCGAGGGGGCCGGCCGTCCCGTCGTGCTCGCCGTGCACAGCGGGGCCGGCTTCTCCGGCTACGTCGCGAGCGATCGGGTCCCCGAGCGGATCGCGGCGATGGTCTACGTCGACACGGCCCCGGGCATCCCGCCCCTCGACCCCGACTTCGAGGGCGTGGAGAAGCCGATGTCGTGGGAGGAGATCTCGGCGGAGGAGAACGTCGACGGGCTGAGCGAGGAGCAGCTCGAGGCGTTCCGACGGCGGGCGATCCCGGAGCCGGGTGGCGTCCTGCGCGACGCCGTCGAGCTGACGAACGACGCGCGGCTCGACATCCCGAGCACCCTCATCTGCACCGGGTACTCGTCCAAGCAGTACAAGGAGGCGATGGGCGAAGGCTACTCCTGGCTGGCCGGGCTCACCGAAGTCCGCAACGTGACCTGGGTCGACCTGCCGACCAGCCACTGGCCGATGTGGTCGCGCCCGAAGGAGCTCGCCGAGATCATCGGCGACGTCGCGAAGGCGGCGCACGACGCCGACTCCTAGTTCTTGCCTGGCCCACCACTATCTTCGTTCTTGCCTGGCCCACCACTATCTTCGACCTCACATGGCGCTGGGAGGCAAGCCACCGATCAGCCGCTGTCCGCGTGTCAACAACCTCGC
The DNA here is from genome assembly GCA_050998695.1 of Actinomycetota bacterium. GTDB lineage: Bacteria > Actinomycetota > UBA4738 > UBA4738 > HRBIN12 > JAJNBA01. The sequence goes on along the minus strand of JBPCPX010000160.1, from coordinate 30,886 downwards.
GGCTTAGAACAGCTAGAGGTGTACCCGGACCTGTCGGACGACCTCGTGCGGCAGGACATACATGACGCCGCCGTTCTCCGGCGCTCCGTAGTCCTGGAGCCACGCCACGTCGCCGGCGTCGTCGATCAGAACGAACGTGTGGCCCGGCTCGGTTCCCACGGCCCATCGCATCACCCCGAACGAGGTGGCCACGCCGTTGTCGGCGTCACTGAGGACGGTTTCGAAGTCCCGGATGCCCATCCGGCCGCCCTCTTCCCGCCAGGCTTCGCGGGCGTCCGGCGCGATGCTGAGCAGTTCGACGTCCAACGACTGGAAGGCATCGTCGCGCTGCAGGTCGACCACCTGCTTGACGCAGCCTCCTCAGCCGGGACCCATCGAGAAATAGAGCAAGACCGATCGATCGCCGACGTAGTCCGAGAGCGTGACGGTTCCTCCCTCCGTCGATGGGAGGGAGAAGTCCGGAGCCGCGTCCCCCTCCTCGATCAACGCGCTGCCCTCGCGATCCCCCCCGCAGGACATCGCGAGGGTCAGCGCCGCAAGAACTGCGAGCAAGGAGGAACGTGCCACCGTCCCGGAGGCTACGTCGGGACGGGGCAGTTCGGGCAGCATGGCTCGAACGGGATCTTCTCGGGTGCCATGGGCTCCACGATACACAGCGGCTCGCCGCACCGATACGGCAGCTCGTCATCGTCCGCAGCAGGGTGACGGGAATCGAACCGCCGCGGATGCGTCCTTCCTCCATGGGACCACCTGGGTTCAAGGAGAGGAGCAACCAGGATGGAGACCACTCACCACCGTTCGAGGGTGGCCACGTTGCCGTGGCACGACGTCTGGATCGGGGCGTTGGTCGGCACGATCGCGGCCCTCGTGATGGGGATGTTCGCGATGGTCGCCTCGGCGACCTACCACGACACCGGTTTCTTCACGCCGCTGCACCACATCGCCTCGGCCGTCATCGCCCCGGACGCGATGATGCGCTCGATGGAGGCCGGGATGGCAGGCGACACGTTCGACATCTCGGTCGGGCCGGCGCTACTCGGCCTGGGACTCCATCTCCTCACCGGTGCCTTCTGGGGTGCGATCTTCGGCCTGATCGTCTCAACCGGATGGCTGCGAGGTGTGGCCGGGCTGATCGGCGGGATCGTCTACGGGCTGGCGGTGATGGTCGTGATGGCGTTCGTCGCGCTCCCGGTGATCGCGTCGGTGTTCGGCGGCGGCGAGCCGATCTCGGACATGCCGCGCCTCGCCGGGTGGGGGACGTTCGCGATCGAGCACGCGATCTTCGGTGCCGTGCTCGGCCTGTGGGTGTGGCGACGGGGTGCCGAGGCCGGCTCGGACACGTAGCCCGGCGGACCACCTCGAGCGTTCGAAGGATCGACCGACCGAAGGAGGGCTGGGCATGGAGCAGCAAGGCGGGCAGGGAGGCGTGGTCTGCGGGCAGTGCGGCGCGACCTTCGAGACGCAGGAGGAGCTCGATCGTCACGTCGAGAGCGAGCACGGCGGGGGCGAGCGCGAAGGGTCGGCCCAGCAGTAGCGGCTCGAGCAAACCGTGACGTCCGCGATCGCGCGGAAGCCTCGGGAGGGATCCGCACGGCGTGCTAGGTGCCGCTCCCCGATACCCGGAAGATCTCGGTCTCGGGGTGGAATGCCGCCCAGGTGAACCAGAAGCTGTCCAGGGCGAGCGCGACCCGCAGTCGCCGTCCGGCCAGGGGTCCAGCGATCGCCTCGCCGGCGATCGTCCACGTGCTGGCGGTCTCCTCGTCTATGAACGCGCCGTTCCGGACGACGAAGGTGAGCCGACGAAGCCCGATACGGGGCTCGTACGCGGCGGCCGCTCCTACGTCGGCCGACATCGGGATCCTGGCCGCGTCCAGCGCCGACACGGTGCCGACCTTCCAGAACACGGCGATCGGCTCCGCGCCGACGATCCGGTTGACCGCCGCCACCCCGTCCTCGGACAGGCGCTCCAGCTCGGAGTACGGGAAGGCGATCGTGTCCGCGCCCGCGATGCCGAGCACGTGCTCGGTCGGACGGAGGCGTGGATCCGGCTCACCGGTGAACAGCGGCGGCCGCTCCTCGTCCTCGTAGCCGACGTACGGGTTCGAGCCGTAGCGCCGGACGTGGCCGGTGCGAGGCGAGAGCACGAGCCCGTCGGGGTGCGCGCTCCGCCAGTCCGCCCACGAGAGCAGCCTTGTCGCAACCGGCTCGAGTTCCATCCCGAGCAGCGGCCCGACCACCGCCTGCCCGAGCGCCTGAGGCCAGTACGAGCCGGTCTGTCGGTCATACATCACGAGGTTCGACCGGTACAGCTTGCCGCTCGTGCCGAAGTCGAGGATCTCACCGTCGACGGTGGGGCGCCGGAACGAGATCCCTGTGTTGCAGAGCGGACAGTAGGTGACCACGATCGCCACGCCGTCGAAGACATCGTTCACGATCTCGTGCCACATGAGGATCCGGATGGGGTACGCCTTCGCAACGCGGTTCACCTCGACAGCCACCACCGGCTCCCGCGCCGCGAGGAACCGGACCTCCTCGGGGCGCAGGAACCTCGGATCGTCGATCGGGGGGATGCCGTCCGGGGACACGCCGCCCGAGATGATCTCGGCGGGGTCGACGAGAGGCCCGTCGATCGGCGATCCCGCCGGCCTCGTGGAGGGCCGTGACCCGGCCTCGGACGCGCCATCTCCCGGCGCGGGCCGGCACGACGAGGCCGCCAGCGCGACGCCGACCGACACGAGCAGCAGCCTCATCCCGGACGACACCACGGACACCTCACGGACTCCTCGCCTCACCCCTGCACGGACTCCTCGCCTCACCCCTGCGGACGCCGGCTCGGCGATGACGGTTTCCTCGTGGGTGGGGATCCTCGCGGCCGAGCCGGCGTCCGGGGAGGTGAGATGCCGCTGCGAGCGCAGCACGAGGAGTTCCTGCACGCCACGATGGGCGCGATGGACCTCGTCTATAACCTCGCCAGGCGGCTCACGCAGCGACGGGAGGACACGGAGGATCTGGTGCAGGAGACGTATCTCGCCGCGTATCGGGCCTGGAGCGAGCACCGACGTCCACGTCGGGTCGAGCCGTGGATCGCGACGATCTGCTTGAACCTCGGTCGTTCGCGCTACCGGCACGGCGTGCGCCGCCCGATCGAGGTGTCGATCGAGGACCGTGACTTCCGTGCTCCGGAGGTCGGAGATCCCGAGCGTGCCGCCGAGGCGGCGATGGACCGAGAAGCGCTGTACGAGGCCATGGAACGGCTCCCGGAGGAGCAGCGCGTGGCGATCGCGCTGGTCGACCTCGCCGGGCTCTCGACGGCGGAGGCGGCGCGGGCGATGGCCACCCCGAGGGGGACGGTGCTGTCGCGTCTGCATCGCGGCAGGCGAAAGCTCGCCGCCCTCCTGTGGTCGGAGGTTCGTGGGGTGGAGGGATGATGAGGACCTGGCTGATGGATCGCCGCCACGATCCGGAGCGGAACGCGGCCGAGTACGTGTCGGGCGAGCTCTCGCGGCGCGCGCGGCAGTGGTTCGAGCGGCACATCCTCGAGTGCGACGACTGCTGGCGCGAGGTGCTGCTGGGCCGGTTCGGCCGGCGTGTGGCCGAGGACGCGCGCGAACCGGTTCCGCCGGGACTCCGCGACCGCGTCCGAGCGTCGATCCTGCTGTCCGCGGATTAGCGTCGAGGGCCGCGACGCGGACTCATCCGTCCTCGCTCCCATGACCATGGTCGGCGAGGCGTGAGGCACCCGGATCGCGTCGTCCTTCCGCAGCACCCGATCAGGCGTCCGTCCGAGCACATCGTTCAACAGGCGTTCGGTGAAGGCGGACCTGTCCCTCGTCCGGGCGCTAGCGGTGCAGCCCTCGGCCGTCAAGTCGTATCGTCGGGACTCCACCGGCGAAGGAGCCATGGATGTTCGTCACGATCGTGGAGGGATCTGTTGAAGAAGCCCGGGCAGCGGAGCTCCGGTCGGCCTGGGAGGACACGTCGACACGTCCGGTGCCTCCCGGCTTCATCGAGTCATCGCTCATACGTGGCGATGACCAGACCTGGCGGATCGTCACCGTCTGGGAGTCGAGGGATGCCGTGATGGCGATGCGTGCGTCCGGCGAGCCTCCGGCTGCGCCCATGATGTTCGAGCACGCCGGAGCGGAGCCGTCCGTCTCGATGTGGACGGTCGAGGGTCGCATCACCACCCGTTGACGAGCGCCTGCCCCTCGACCAGCAGCCAGGCGTCCATGGGCCCCTTGCCCTTGACGTCGATCGAACCTCGAGGTTCGAACGTGTAGGAGGAGTCCTCCAATGCATCCACGACCCGAGTCGTCACCTGGATCCGGTCGGGAACCCCATGGTGCTCCATCCGGCTCGCGGTGTTGACCGTGTCTCCCCACACGTCGTAGATGAACCGGCTCCGGCCGATCACCCCCGCGACGACCGGGCCGGTCTCGATGCCGATCCGGAGACGGAGCGAGGATCCCCCGGATCGCATCGCCTCCATGTGACGGAGCATCGCGATCGCCATCCCGATCACGGCCTCCAGGTGGTCGGACCGCGCCATGGGTACGCCCGCGGCGACCATGTAGGCGTCGCCGATCGTCTTGATCTTCTCGAGACCATGCTCTTCGGCGAGCTCGTCGAACGCGGAGAACAGGTCGTCGAGGACCGCCACCACCTTCTCGGGCGGAAGCGACTCCGCGAAGGGCGTGAACCCGACGACGTCGGCGAACAGGACCGTCGCGTGCTCGAAGCGGTCGGCGATCGCCTCCCGTTCCTTCAATCGATCCGCGATCGGCGGAGGCAGCACGTTCAGGAGCAGCCGTTCCGAGCGGGCGTGCTCGCGATCGAGCGCCTCCATCGCTCGGTTGCGCTGGCGGACGAAGTACTGGAGGAGGAAATACGTGGTGACGGAGACGCCGGCGACGTTCAACGCGAAGAAGGCGCGACGCACGGCCTCGGGAAGGTCGGCCGGGTCGCTCGCCAGGGCCGGGTCGATCGCCCACGACGCGATGAGGAGCGCGAGGTACGCCGCGAACCATCCGAAGGCGCCTCCAACCCCGGCGAGGATCAGCGCACCGAGCGGCGCCACCAGCGCCCACAGACCGACGCCGCTCGATGCGACGAAGCCCCCGAGGGTCCACTGCAGGAGGAACGGAAGCATGAGCATCATCGCGAGCTCGATGGAGCGGAAACGCTCGAACCGGCGCGAGCCGGCGAAATCGGCCAATCCGATCAACGAGACCAGTTGATACGTGAGCGGGATCGAGGCCGGGATCCACAGCCCGAACGCGGCGTAGGTGATCACCCACACGGTCGCCAGGGTGGTGATCAGGGTCGTGGCGAGGACGAGGGTCTTGGAGCGGAGGAGGTCCTCGGGGGCTGCCTCTGGAACGCTGCCGAGCGAGGCCAGCCGCGAGAGGGCGGCACCCACGTGACTCCTACCCATCTCGTCGATCGTGGACCATCCCGCCTGGGAGGTCCACACGATCCCCTGCACGTCGGCCTCCGTCCTGGGCAGTGGCGAGCTCGCGGTGGCGCTGCTGCGCGACGGCCTCGTCGACGCGCTCACGCTGTCGATCCACCCGGTCGCTATGGGCTCGGGCAGGCGACTGTTCCCCGGCGGCGGCCCACCGATGGCATGGCGCCTGACCCGCTCGGTGCCGACGACGACGGGCGTCGTGATCGCGAGCTACGAAGTCGTTACCGGGAAGGCGTGAGCCGCGACATCGTCGCGGGCTCGACGTAGATCACCTCGGCGACGCCGGACGAGGCGTCCAGCGCCGCCGCCGCCCGCGCGTACATCTCGTCCCGTCGCCGGAGGACGTCTGCCTCCTTCTCCTCGGCGTCATACGCGCCGGCCACGGCCCAGTGGTCGCGAAGCTCCGTCACCGACGCGGCGTGGGTCCGATGCTCGAACCGCCGATCGACCTCGAACCGGAAGAGCCCTCGATCGACGACCGCCGCCACCGCCTCGTCGGCCATCCGGAGATCCTCCGTGTAATCGAAGCCCGGGTCGTCCTCCTCGAACGACACCGCTCCCGCCGACTCGACGATCACGGTCGGGACCTCGAGGGCCGGATGGATCTCGATCAGGGTGCCGGACGGCTTCAGCATCCGGTGGATCTCCTCTAGGGCATGGACCATGCCCTCGTGTTCCATTCAGCAGAGGGACCAGGAGAGGATCACCAGATCGAAGACGTCGGGTGGGCTCCCGGACGCGAAGTCCTCGAACGCGACCCGGCGGAACTCGATCGGGAGTCGTGCGGTCCGCAGCCGCTCCTGCGCCCGCGCGACCGCGTCGACGAACGGCTCGATCGCCGTGACGTGGGCCGCCCGATCCGCGTACCGCCACGTGAGGCGGCCGTCCCCCGATCCGACCTCGAGCACCTCCGCGCCGTCCACCTCGGCCAGCTCGAAGAGCGCCGCGGTCTCGTTGCCCTCGGGATCGATCCGAATCGTCATGGGTCAGACCCTAGCCTTCGGCGTCGGGCTTGCGCGCCTTCACGATCACCGACGTGGCCACGTGATCGTGCTGCTCGGGAGGCAGGCTCGCCCGCATCAGCCGGATGACGTCGTCGGTGAACAGCGGGTACTGGGAAGCCTCATCGATGCTCGTCGGACGGTGTGCGCCGACCCACACGTCCACGAAACCCGCTCTTCCGAGCTTCTCGGCGAAGACACGCTCCGCCAGCGCTCCCGCCACTCACCCGGCCCAGGCGCTCTGGTCGTTCGCGATCTCCGGCGGGAGCTCGCCCTCCACGGTGAGGTCGGCGAGCGAGATCCGACCGCCCTGCTTCAGAACCCGGAATATCTCGGCGAGCGCCCGGCTCTTCCGCGCGGACAGGTTCAGGACGCCGTTCGAGATCACGACGTCGACCGAGGCGTCGGGCAGCGGGATCTGCTCCATCTCCCCGAGCCGGAACTCGGTCCACGCCTCCACGCCTGCTTGGGCGGCGTGGGCGCGGGCGCGATCGCTCATCTCCGGCACGATGTCGAGGCCGATCGCCTTGCCTTCGGCCCCCACGCGGCGGGCGGCAAGGATCGTGTCGATCCCGGCCCCCGACCCGATGTCGAGGACGACCTCGCCGGGCTGGAGGAACGCGTATCGCACGGGGTTCCCGACGCCGAGCGCCCAGTCGACGGCTCCCGGCGGGAGCTCGGCCAGCTCGTTATCGGAGTACAATCGGCCAGCGACGACCTCGCCGCCTCCTCCCGAGATGGCACCGTATGCCTCTCGGACGACGTCCTTGATCTCCGCCTGGAACATCAGGTCCTTCGCCATCGCTACATCTCCTCCACGAAGCGCTCGAGCCGTGCCTTCACGTCCGCAGGGATCTCTTCGGACGAACCGGACGAAAGGAACCGCCGGATCTCCTTCGCGAACTCGAGCTCGCCACAGCAGCGACGGCAGAACGAGAGGTGGTGCTCGACCTTCTCTCGATCCTCCGGCGCGATCGCGTGATCCAGGTAGTCCCAGAGCTGTCGGACCGCGTCGGAACACGGGATCGCGGCCGTCGTCTCACCCATCGTCGTCCCCCATCGTGATCAGCTTCGTCTCCTCGGCATAGGCCCACATCGTTCGCTCGAACAGGTTCCTCCCCCGGTGGAGACGGGCGAGGATCGTCCCGAGCGGCGCGTCCAGCAACCGCGCGATCTCCTTCGTGGCGAACCCGTCCATGTACCGGAGCACGAGCGGCGCCCGATAGATCTCGGGCATCCGCATCAGAACCTCGCGCAGGTCCTCACGCCCGAACGCGTCCAGGAAGTCCGTGTGGAGGGAATCCGAGTACGGGAGCGGATCTTGATCGACGAGCGTTCGGTAGAGAGAGAAGTCATCGAAGTTCCCGGCGGTCAGCGAGCGTGGCGATCGCGAAGATCGATCCCGACATGATCACGCTGCTGAACAACACGAACGCCACTGGGCAGGGCGGCGCGTGCGGAGACGGCGGCTCCCCGTACTTCCTCGGGGACTCCAACGTCGTGGTCGCTGTGGCCGACGGCGAGGCCGGGCGGTGCAACGCGATCTCGTGGGCGTTCAGGAACGACACGGAGACGGCGCGGTCCTTCTTCGACGACTTCGTCAGCGTGCCGTGACGGCACGCTCACCGGGGAGCGGTGATGCGTGGCCGCTGGGGCAGCCAACGTATCCGCCCGTGATCCTTGGTGCCCTACGCGCCCAGATCCACTGCCGATCCACGGGGCAGCACTAGTTCAGCGTTCCCATTCGGTTCGTGTTCTCGTGCCGGTATCGCATTCCCGGCATGGGGCCCTCTGTCAGTCGGCGATCCGCAACGCCACCGCGGGTCGGATGCGCGCCGCGCGAGTAGCTGGCCAAGCGGTCACCGCCAGCGAGGCCGCGAGTGGGAGGGCGAGGATGACTGCCAGGCCGGCCCACGGCACGATGAACGGGATCGGCACGTCGCCGAAGGAATCCGATGCCATCAGCAGCTGACGTGTCGTGATCAGTCCCAACACGGCACCGATCACCGTCCCCTGCACGGCAATGAGTCCGGCCTCGGACAACATCGCGATACGGATGAGTCCGGAGCGGAAGCCCATCGCCCGAAGCATGCCGATCTCTTGGCGCCGCTCGCGGACGGCGCGGACCATCACGACGCCGAGACCTGCGATCCCCACGAGAAGGCCGAAGCCGAGGAAACCCCGTAGGAGTGCCAGGAAGCCCGTGAGCGTGTCCGCACCCTCGCCGATGAGCGCCGAGAACGTGTCGGCGTCGGCTCCCTGCGCGAGGAAGCCCGCGTTCACGGAGGTTGCGACGACGTCCGCCTCGCCACCGTCCGTCACCGCGACGTAGAAGCGAGTGACGATGTCTCGTTCGCCGAACAGCGCTGCGGTGAGCTCGCGGCTCACGAGGGCGCCGTTGTCCAGCCAGTCCGTGTCGCCCAGGGCGGCGATGGTCAGCTCACGGGGCCGCCCACTGCCCGGCTCGATCACCGTGAAGGTGTCACCGGCGTCCAGCACCGCGGTGTCGACGCCGGCGATGAGGAAGTTCTCCGGCACTATGGCCAGCGTCGGATCGTCGAGCACCGCCCGGTACACGTCGGCGTCGCTCGCGTAGGCATCGTCCCGGCGGAACAAGCCCGGTGCCCCACGTTCGAGCAGATCGGAGTCGAACCCGCTGATGGCCCACTCGGGAGTGCCGTCGAGGTGTGCGGCTCCGAAGTTGGCGACGCCGCGGGTCAGTCCCGCGACCGCGGTCACGTCGTCGCGGGCTGCCAGCGCCCGGACGTCGATGGGGTTCGACGGATTCGTGTCGACCAGCACGTCGAACCCCGCGGCGACCTTCTCGACGCTCGCGTCGGTGTTGCTCGCGAGCGCCACGGAGAACGACGTGAGGATCGTCACCGTGAAGATGACCAGTGAGAACATCCCGAGGAGCATCGAGGTGCGGAACCGGCGCGCCAGCGGATAGGCGATGCCCAGCCGCGGCGCGAGACCACGACCACCGCGCCCCAGATGCTCCACCGCGAAGGTCCAGACGCGGTCCAGGCTCGCCGCCAACGACACGGCGCCGACGGTCAGCACCACGCCCTGCACGACGAAGATGAGCATGTCGGAGCCGCCCATGATGCCGGGGAAGAGCGGGTACACCGCGAGCCCCCAGGCGAGCACCGTCCCCGCGACGAGCAAACGCGCGGGACGCTCCGGCAGGAGTCGACGCAGCAGTGGTGCCGCGGAGAACGCCATCACCGGAACCCCGAGGACGAGCGCGATCGCGTTCTCGTTGAGGTAGCCGACGGACGCGAGAGCAGCACCGAGGACGACGCCGACCGCTCCGAGCACCAGCGTGCGCGTTCGCGCCCGGGCGATCTTCGGCTCCGGCAGATCCCGGATGGCCCGGATGATGTTCAGCCTGGCGATCCGCAGGCTGGTCACCCAGATGGTCACGAGCGAGATCACCAGACCTGTGCCCGCTCCGATCGCGAGACTCATCGGGTCGATCACGAGCGGGAAGCTGGATCCCTCGCCGGCGCCGAAGATGGGACCCGCGACGACCGCGACGAGCCATCCGACGCCGAGCCCGGCGAACGCGCCCAGCACCGCGGCGACGATCGCGTAGAACACTCCCTCGATCGCGAAGGCGCGGGTGAGCCGACGACGGGTGAAGCCGACCGCGCGCAGCATGCCGAGCTCGGTCTTGCGCTCTTCGGCGAGCATGACGAACAGGTTGATCAGCAACAGGATCCCCGCAAGGACGCTGAAGATCCCGATCATGCTGAAGACCTCGGTGAGCCCGGCGCCTTGGCGTTCCGCATCGTCGAGCACCAGGGCCTTGGGCGCTTCGACCTCGACGCCAGTGACCGCCGCGACGGCGGCGCGGAGATCCGCCACCGCCGTGTCGGACAGCACACGCGTGTCGAACACCCCTCCGTCGAGTGACACGAGGAGCCGGTGACTCGGTGGGACGGCCGCGGTGGCCCCCTCGGCCAAGCCGGTGATGGTGCCCGGGGCGACGAGCGCGCCGCCGTACCCGGCGAGTCCGACTTCGGGCACGACGCGTGTGATCGTCACGGCGATCGCCGAGCCGTACGAATGGAGACGCAACTCGTCGCCCGCCACGACGTCGAGGGCCCCCGCGGTCCGCTCGTTGATGACCATCTGGTTCGGCCCGAGGTTGCCAGCATCGGCGACACCGGTGATCTGAGGGTCCGAGCCGAAGGTGCGCGCCGCGGCGAGGTCGAGTTCCACGACCTGGACCTGCGGCACCGCCACGTCGCCCTGGGGCGTTTCGAGGGTGGCGGTCGCGGTGGTTACCGCGAGCAGGCCATCGATGCCCTGGATCCCGGCGGTGTCGACCGCGGTCTCGACATCGTCGAGCGCCGCGTCCTTCGGCGTCAGCGTGATGTCGACCGGGCCGTACTGAGTCCGAGCCACATCGGCGAACGAGGCTTCGATGACGTCTCCGACCACGAACGAGGACGTGATGATGGCGGTGCCGAGGAGCGCCCCGGCGATCACCAGAACGGCTTCCGCGCGGCGGCGGCCGATGTTGCGCAAGGCCATCGTGACGTGGGTTCGCTGCCGCAGTGCCGCGACGACGAGTGGAGCCAGCAGGAGGAGGGCAACGATCCCGAGCACGGCGAGGGCGGTCATGCCATCACCGGGGCAGCCGTGAGCTGCAGCTCGTCGGTCATCGGATCGCCGTCGTGAACGATCAGCCCGTCGCGAACCTGCACGAGGCGCTGGCCGGATCGACCGAGGCCCTCGTCGTGGGTGACCACGACCAGGGTCTGACCGGCGGCGTGCACCTCGTGGAGTAGCTCGACGATCTCCCCCGCGGTCTGGCTGTCCAGCGCGCCGGTGGGCTCATCGGCCCAGACGAGCGCAGGCTCCGCGACCAGGGCGCGCGCCACGGTGACGCGCTGCTGCTCACCCCCCGACAGCTCGCCGGGTCGGTGATCGGCGCGGTCGGCCAGGCCGACGCGAGCGAGCATGTCGCGCGCTCGCTCACGGGCCTGTTTCGGCGCGACGCCGGTGACCAGCAGCGGCAGCTCCACGTTCTCGCGGGCCGACAGAACGGGGATCAGATTGAAGGACTGGAAGACGAAGCCCATGCGGTTCGCCCGGTGGCGGGTTCGCGCTGCGTCCGACATCGCGAACAGGTCGTCACCGTCCACGGTGACGGTGCCGGCATCGATGTCATCCAAGCCCGACAGGCAGTTCAACAGGGTGGTCTTCCCATTGCCGGAGGGGCCCATGATCATCACGAGCTCGCCGGGCCGGACGTCCAGATCGATGCCGCGCAGGGCGTGCACCTCGTTCGTGCCGGTGCGGTAGGTCTTGACGACTCCGCGAGCGGTCAGGATGGGCTGGGACAGTTCCTCGATGCTGTTGTTCATCTCCGTTCCCCTTCCAAGGGTGTGTTGATCTCGTCGTGCACTGTCGATCTGATGTCCCGGGAACGAACGGTGTCACTGTCCGCTCCGACGAGTGAGGAAGTCCTTCGCTAGATCGTGATGACGATCTTGCCGGCGGCGTGTCCCTCCTCGAGGTACCGGATCGCGTCCGGAGCCTCGATCAGCGGGTAGGTGCGGTCGACGACCGGCGTTACCTTGCCGCTCTCGACCAACTCCTTGAGAGCCAAGAGATCCTCCAGAGGCTCCGTCGAGATCACCGGACGAAGCTTCTGACTCACGAAGAGGGACAGGAGGGGTGCTCGGAGGATCTGGCCGAAGAACCCTCCGGTCCACTTCCCGCCACCCTCGCCTCCGACGATCGCGAGGGTCCCCTTCGGGGTGAGAGCACGGCGAAGGACCGACAGCGACCGACGGCCTGCCGTCTCGACGATCAGGTCCCAGTGTCGCAGCCCGTCTGCGAAGTCCTCGCGCGTGTAGTCGATCACCTCGTCCGCGCCGATCGACCGGACAGGTCCTCCTTCGACGTGCTGCACACGCCGGTGACCTGCGCTCCGAACGCCTTCGCGACCTGCACGGTGAGCGAGCCCACCCCTCCGGCCGCGTCGACGACCAACACCTTCTGCCCGGGCTGCACCTTCCCAACGTCTCGGATCGCCTGCAGGGCAGTGAGACCAGAGATCGGAAGGGCCGCGGCCTGCTCGAAAGTGAGGCGTCCTGGCTTGGGAACCAGCTTGTCGGGTCGAGCGATCGCGAGCTCAGCGAACGAGCCCTCGGCGATGCCCATCACCTCGTCGCCGGGCTGGAAGCCGATGACGGACGCACCAACGGCCTCGATCGTCCCCGCCATGTCGCGACCTCGCACGCCTGCCCGCATCTTGTAGAACCCGGGCATCAGCCGCACGAAGTACGGCTGGCCGGTCATCAGGTGCCACACGTCCGGGCCGCAGCCGGCCGCATGGACGCGGACCAGCACGTCTTCAGCCCCGACGACCGGGTCGTCGATGTCTCGGAACTCCAAAACGTCCGCCGAGCCGTATCGATCCTGCACGATCGCCTTCATCCAGATCCCCTCCTTCGCTTCCATGCTGGCGCATCTTCTGTGTACGCCGTACACTCACAGGGTCGGAGAGTACGTGTACTGCGTACACTTGTCAAGTCCGAAGCGGTCCCGGTCCGCCTCAGAGAGAAGATGGGCGCGAATGGCCACGAAGATCGACCAAGAAGCGGAGCCCCGGATCCCCTTGAACAAGGAGCGGATCCTCCTGACTGCCGTGGCGCTTGCCGACGCGGATGGGGTCGACTCGCTCAGCATGCGAAGGATCGCGGAGGAACTCGACGTCGTGCCGATGGCCCTCTACCGGCACGTGGCAAACAAGGACGAGATGCTCGACGGGATGGTGGATCTCGCCGTCGGTGAGATCGACCCGCCCGAGGCCGGCCTCGACTGGAAGACGTCGATGCGCCGGCGGATCCTCTCGGCCCGTCGCATGCTCCTGCGCCATCCCTGGGCTGCCTCGGTGCTCGAGACTCGGTCCGAACCCACGCCCGCCGTGATCGGGTACTTCGACGAGATGATCGGGCTCTTCCTGGCGGGGGGCTTCACGATCGAGCTCACCCACCACGGGCTCCACGCGCTGGGCAGCCGGCTGCTGGGATTCACCCAAGAGCTGTTCGACGACACGCCCGACGTCGACCCGGAGGTGGAGGCAGAGATGTACCGGGCGATGGCCGAGCGCTACCCCAACATCGGTGCGCTCGTCGAGACGGTGCTGCACGACGATGCGTCGGTCGTCGGCGGCCGCGGGTGCGACGACCAGTTCGAATTCGAGTTCGCCCTCGACCTGATGCTCGACGGCCTCGAGAAGCTCAAGGAACGATCGACGCGGAGCGGCGGCTAGGCTCCTCGCATGCCTCTGGCAACCGTTGTGCGCTTCAACGTGACGCCAGTGAAGTCGACCGCGCTGCACCATCCCGACGCGGTCGATCTCCAGCGCGAAGGCGCCGTCGGTGATCGTCGCTTCCTCTTCGCGAGACCCGCTGGGACGAGGCTGCGCGGAATCTCGAAGGCACCGCTGATGCCGATCGTGTCGACGTGGTCCATGACCGACGAGCGACTGACGATGCGCTTCCCTGACGGCTCGTCAGTCGAGGGCAGCGCGCTCCCGGTAGGCGAACGACTCGACATCAAGCTGTTCGATCGGACCGTTCCCGCCCGGGCGATCGACCCTGTCTTCACCGAGGCGGTTCGCCGCGTCGTCGTCGACGAAACCCTGTCGGTCTTCCGTGTCGACGAACCCGAGTTCGCAGGTGGCGTACATCGCGCCTCGATCATCTCCCTCGCCTCGGTCGTCGACGTGGGCTCGCGGGGAGGCGATGCCCGGCTGGATCCGCGCCGCTTCCGGATGTTGGTCGAGCTCGACGGCGTGGAGGCCTTCGCGGAGGATGGATGGCTGGGTCGACGTCTCCACGTCGGTGATGCCGTCGTTCATCTCCGGCAGCGCATCCATCGCTGCATGATGACGAACCTGGCACCGGATACGGGCGAGAACGACTTCGACACGATGAAGGTGCTGGCGCAGCATCGGAAGGTGGGCACAGAGCTACTCGTCGGGGTCTACGGGGACGTGGAGCAGCCCGGCCGGATCGAGATCGGTGACACCGCTGGATTCTTCGACTGACCTGGCTCCCGGCTCGCTTATGCCCGGGTTACGTCAGGCTCACGGGGAGGCGCTTGTCGTGCGGATCGAGGACGAAATGTTCGGAGACCGTGGCCCGGTAGAGACGGTGGCGAGCCGGAGCTACGACGTCCTCGCGCGTCCACGCCCGGAGCCCTTGCGCTTCCCCGTGGCGAGAGAAGATCCCGATCGCGTCGTCGACGTCGCTGAGCTCCTCGGCGACGGCCGACGTGTACAGGGCGTTCCAGCCGCCGGGCTGGTGGGAGTCGAAGATCACGATCGCCAACTCCGGGCGCACCGCGAGGTTCCGAGAATGCGTCGCCTCGGGAGAGGAGACCCACAGGAACCGGCGATACTCCACCGGCGCGTACCACACGGGCGATGCCCAGGGCACGCCGTCGCCGTCGGCCGTCGCGAGCGTCATGAAGCGGTTCGAGTCGATGATCGACATCGCCGCCGCACGGAGGTCCGTGGGGTCGCTCATCCTGCACCACACCCTAGGCGGACCTGCGACGATCGCACCAGTAGCATCCGGGACATGGATGCCACCACGATCTGGAAGTTCCTGCACATCGCCTTCATGTTCGTCGCCGTCTCGATTCGTCGGCCAGGGGATGCTGTCGGGGGCCGTCGCTCGCTCGGGGAACGTCCGCGCCCTCCGCGGCGTGTTGGCGGCGGAGGACCGGTTCGCCCCCACCGGCGGCGCGATGTTCCTCCTCGGAGTCCTCTGGTTTCCTCACCGCGATCACCGGCGACTTCGACCTCACGCAGACGTGGCTGCTGATCGGCTACGCGCTCACGCTCTTCATCCTGGTGAACGGTGTCGCCTACCACCGGTCGCAGGCCGAGAAGTTGAAGGCGGCGGCGGCCGCGAGCCCGGACGATCAACCCTCCGACGAGCTCCGCGCGATCGCCGGCGCGTCGAGCGTCGCGGCGATGAACACGATCGATGGCATCGCGTGGCTCGCGGTCATCTACGTGATGGTGGCGAAGCCCTTCAGCTAGCGGGACCTTCCCTCCCTCGCGAGATCTGCTCGATCGGAGACCCAGACAAGGATCGTTCCGATCACCACCACCCCGAGGCTGAGGACCAGCATCAAGTAGCCGACGACGAGGCGGATCGCGAACTGAGATGCCCGAGGAGGATCCCGAACCGCGTCATCGACCAGGCGACGGTCACAGCCGCAAGCGCCGAGCGGCCGAGCGCCGTCCCGAAGCCTGCGACAACCTCCGTAGTGTGAGGAGAGGAGGTGGCCCGTGGCGAAGCTGATCTACTCGGCGATCATGTCGCTCGACGGCTACATCGCGGACGAGAACGGCAACTTCGATTGGGCCGAGCCGGATGAGGAGGTGCATGCCTTCGTCAACGACCTCGAACGGCCGATCGGCACCTACCTCTATGGACGTCGGATGTATGACGTGATGGTCGCGTGGGAGTCCATCGACGACGAGCAGCGATCCATCATGGACTACGCGAACATCTGGCGAGCTGCCGACAAGGTCGTCTACTCCCGGAGCTCGGAGAAGGTCTCCAGCGCGAGGACGCGCCTCGAACGAACCTTCAACCCCGACGCGGTCCGGGCGATGAAGGCGTCGGCGGAACGTGACATCAGCGTGGGCGGTCCCGAACTCGCGGCGCAGGCGATCCGGGCCGGGTTGGTGGACGAGATCCACCTGTTCCTCTCGCCCATCGTGGTGGGTGGCGGCACGCGAGCGCTCCCGGACAGCGTCCGCGTGAAGCTCGAGCTCCTGGCCGAACGGCGATTCCTCAACGGCGTCGTGTACCTCCGGTACGGCACCAAGAACTAGCGACGTCACTCGGGTGGCTGTGGGCGTCCCGTCGATGTGCGACCATGACCCTTCCGAGAGGAGGGTTCATGGCGGCGATGGCCGGTACCACTTCGATGTACGCGGGCTTCTGGCGGCGGGTCGCTGCGGTGATCCTCGACGGTTTGATCGTGGGCGTGGTCATGGTGCCGTTGACCCTGGCGGTCGGCGGCGGGGATACCTACGCGGAAGCCTCTCGATCCACGGCCGCCTCCTCGATCTCGACCGTGGTTACGTGGCTGTACTACGCACTCATGGAGAGTTCTGCCAAGCAGGCGACCCTCGGGAAGATGGCGCTCGGCATCATCGTGACGGACCTGGAAGGGCGCCGGATCGGTTTCGGCAAGGCGACCGGCCGGCACTTCGCGAAGATCCTCTCTGCGCTGATCCTCGGGATCGGGTTCCTCATGGTCGCTTTCACGCAGCGGAAACAGGGACTTCACGACATCCTCGCCGGAACGCTCGTGATCAGAGGACAGGCTCCGTCCGTTCCCGCCACCTCCATCCCGACTCCTCCTCCGCCACCCCCGATGCCCAGCTGACATCCGCATCAACGACGACGAACCGGAGCGCAACGTCGTCATACGGTGATGACGACCTTTCCTTGCGCCTGTCCTGATTCCAGGTAGCGGATCGCCTCCGGAACCTCGCTCAGAGGGAAGGTCCTGTCGATGACCGGCGTGATCTTCCCGGCTTCCATGAGCTGCTTCAAGACGACCAGGCGATCACCGGGGTCCTTGGCGCCGCGGAAGGGATGTAGCTGGCTCACGAACGGGGCGATCACCATGAGCCTGAAGAATCGACCCAAGCTTCCGAACCAACGATGACCCGAGGCTCCGTACTGATCGTGCCCGATCAGCACGTACGTCCCCTCCGGGGTCAGCGAGCGCTTCAGGTCCGACCAGGGATGGTTCCCGGCGATGTCAAGGACGAGGTCGTAGCGCTCGCCGCTCCGGGCGAAGTCCTCATGCGTGTAGTCGATGACCCGGTCCGCGCCGATCGATCGGAGCATGTCGAGCTTCGTGGCGCTGTCCACGGCGGTCACGTCCGCTCCGAACGCCTTGGCGAGCTGCACCGCGGTGGTCCCCACACCCCCACCCGCGCCGTTGATCAAGACCTTCTGTCCCGGCTGAACCCGTCCCTCGTCGCGGACGCCCTGGACCGCGATCTGACCGGAGGTGAGCACCGCCGCTGCCTGTTCGAACGTCAGATCGCTCGGCTTCAGCTGGAGCCCGGGCTCGGGAACGGCCGCGAACTCCGCAAAGGTGCCACCGTTGCGCCAGAGGTTGGCGCCAATGCTGGGCCCGAAGACCTCGTCTCCCGGTCGGAAGCGCGTGACGTTCGTCCCGACCACCTCGACATGCCCTGCCAGATCCGTGCCCGGAACCCGGTGCTTCGGCCGGCGGAGCCCGGATCCCATGATGCGAAGTACATAGGGCACCCCTCTCATGGCGTGCCACACGTCCGGATGGACGGACGTCGCGCGGACCCGGACAAGGACCTCGTCATCCTTGGCGCTCGGCTTCTCGATCTCCCGGAGCTCGAAGACATCGGGCGAGCCGTACCGGTCCTGGACGATCGCCTTCATCGTGTCGTGCCCGCGCTCGACGGCGGGTGGGCGCTCGGCATGGCAGCCTGCTCGGTCACAGCCCGGAAGAGTACGTTCTTGTCTCTATGGGAACGAAGAGTAGGAGCTGGTCATGAGCTTTGATGTCCTGATGCGAGACCGGAGCGCCGCAGAGTTCGCCGACTTCGTGCTCCCTTCGATCGGCGTTCGGGACCGAGTCATCGATGTGGGCTGCGGGCCGGGTTCGATCACCGTCGGCCTTGCCCAGGTCGCCGGGCATGTGACCGGTATCGATGTCGACGAAGCCGAGTTCGCCGATGCGCGGGCGTACGCGGCAGAGCATGGCATCACCGATGTGGAGTTCCTCGAAGGAAGCATCTATGAGCTCGGTCTTCCGATGAGTCCACCGACGTCTGCACGCTCTTCGCGATGATGGAGACGCTGGATGATCCGCTCGCTGGACTCGCCGAGGTCCGTCGTGTGCTGAAGCCCGGAGGCCTGGTCGGCGCATCATCGATCGAGTACGGGGGGCTGATACTCCACGGCCCCGGCGAAACGCTCTTGCGTCGTTTCTACGAACTGCGGCTGCAGTTGTGGAAGGCGCAGGGCGACGTGCATTTCCACCGCGGACGCGAGCTGCGCGGACTGCTGCGGGCAGCGGGGTTCGCTCAGGTCGAAGCGGTCACCACGTACTTCAGCTACGGGACCGAGGAACGCGTACAAAGATTCGGCCTGGGGCGCGCCGCGGATTGCCGGGACGAGTGGTACGTGGGCGGCCTCGCGGATCACGGGTTCGCCGACCAGGACGAGGTCAAGGCGCTGGAGCAGGCCTGGGTCCACTGGGCCGAGTCACCCGACTCGTTCGCCGCTTTCGCGTGGGGCCGGGCGACCGAACGGAAACCCTGACCGCGGGAGCGAGAGTTCGGCTGTAGGTGCCCGCCGTGGCACGGCGACGGCCGAGAACCCGCCGGCCGACATCGGCTACGCAGGCTTCACACTCGGTGTCATGCCCGCCCACTCTCGAGTCCGGACACCTACGACGAGCAGGCTGCCGGGCTGCTCAGGGAGCGCACGCGCGCCTTCCTGGACCGGGTCGGCTAGTCCGAGTTCCGCTCATTCCTGCTCTTCCTCGAGAGCTGCGTGGAGAGCGAACACCGGCGTCCCTACCGCGCCGAGCTCCGCGGATCCATGATCGGGAGCATGATCCGCTGGTTGCGAAGGATGCGCGGCCTCCCAGGGAAGCAGAGCCTTCGTAGTACCCGAACAGATCCCGCAAGCTCACGACGATTCCGACCGCGAGAACTGGAAGCTGTAGAAGCTCCGCACGCCGCCGGTGCCCAGGCGCTGATCCGCTCCTAGGGGACAGCTGAGCGTGAACACGCGCACCCGATCGATGGCCCTCGCGATCGGACTCGCTGTGGTGGTGATCGTCATCGTCCTGGTGATCGACGGGGACGACCGTGCGCCGAAGACGTGGGTCGTGCAACCGGGCGAGGAGCTGACTCTCTCGCGGATGAGGTACACCCGGACGATCTGTACCGATGTCCGGGCAAGGGCGGAGTGAACGGCACACCCGAGCCCGGCCACGGCGTAGGCGGCTCCGGCGGCTTCTCCGTCGAATGGGCTCTCGACGGCACGGTGACGGCTTTCTGTGAGCCCGGACCACCGGGGAATGTCTAAGACACTCCCGCGAGTCATCCTGTCTGTTGCGCTCCTGTCCGCATGCACCGAGGTGGAGGGACCAAAGACGTCGCAACGCTGTCAGGCCTTCATCGCAGCCGACGCAGAAGCCAGAGCGGAGTGGAAGCAGGCGCGTGACTCGGGAGCGCCGCAGCACGAGATCCGCCGTCTCCGACGGACGTTCGGCGAACGCCACGACGCCCTCTTCGCGAGCGGCTGCCTGGTGTCCTGAAGCGGACTACGGTTCGGTGATCGGCGCGCGGTAGCTCCGGATCGCGATGCCGACGAGCCCCTCGAGGACGAGCGGCCACTACCGCCCGTCGAGCTCGGCTCGCCGCCAAGCGGGCTCGCTGACGAGTACGGCGCCGAAGTCCCGTCGGAGACGATCGACCAGGTGGCGGAGCAGCACTCGGAGAGTTCCGACGCGCGAGGGTGAAGGACTTCGTTCCCGTCTTCGCGTGGCGCCGAGCGCGTCCGCGCCTTCGCCCGACTCACTAGTCGAGAACCAGATCCGTCACGACGACCTGATCCGGAACGGATACGTGGGACGCGGGGATCGAGCGATCGCCTGCGAGGAGCTTCCTCAGGGCGTCCCGCTTCTCGGATCCGGTCACGACCCAGATCGCCTTCTCCGCGCGCGAGAGCCCCGGGTAGGTGAGGGTCATCCGCCGCCGGTCCTCGTAGATGCCCGTCACCGCGACGTCGCGATCCCGGACTTCGAGGACGGGATCGCCCGGCACAAGAGACGCCGTGTGGCCGTCGGGGCCGAGCCCGAGATGCACGAGGTCGAACCGATCGGGGAGCGTCGCGGCGTATCGAGTCGCCGCCGCCTCCAGGTCGTCGTCCTCGACGGGCATCCACCTGACCCCGTGCAACGCGTCGGCGGGAAGCGCCCGGCTCTGCAGCACGCGGTTCCGATCCGAGTCGCCCGGCGGCGCGACCCGCTCGTCCACCTGCCATGTGTCGATGAGGTGCCACGGAAGCTCAAGCGCGCCCAGCCCCCGGAACATCGGGACCGGGCTCTGTCCACCGCTGATCGCCCACGCGAACCGACGCCCCTCCGAGATCGCTCGGCGGACCGCCTCGGCGATCAGGTCGGCGGCACGCTCGTCCACCGACCCTGGATCCGGGAGCACCTCGACGCGGATCATCAGTCGGCGACGTGCCCCCCGAACTCGCGCCGCATCGCCGAGAGCACCCGGTTGGCGAACGATGCCTCGTCCCGCGACGCGAACCGCGCGTACAAGGCAGCCGTGAGCACCTCAGCGGGTGTACCCGACTCGATCGCCGTGATCGCCGTCCACCTCCCCTCGCCCGAGTCGGAGACGCGCTCGTCGGATGCCTCGAGATCCGCGTCGTCGTAGACGGCTGCCGCCGCGAGGTCGAGCAGCCACGAGGCGACCACACTCCCACGGCGCCAGACCTCCGTGACCTCGGCGACGTCGATCCGATACGCGGCGCCCCCGCCCTCGGCGTGTCGCAAGATGTTCAAGCCCTCGGCGTAGGAAGCCATCAGCCCGTACTCGATGCCGTTGTGGACCATCTTGACGAAGTGTCCCGAACCGACCGGGCCGCAGTGAAGGTATCCCTGCTCCGCCGGGGAAGGGTCTCCCTCTCGTCCTCGGGTTCTGGGTACGGCGCCGACGCCCGGCGCGAGCGATGCCAAGATGGGTTCCACGTGCTCGAAGACATCGGCGTCGCCGCCCACCGTCAGGCAGAACCCGCGCTCCAGCCCGTGGACGCCACCGCTGGTGCCGCAGTCGACGTACCGGATGCCCCGCTCGACGAGCTCGCCCGCCCTCCGCACGTCGTCGCGGTAGTGGGTGTTGCCGCCGTCGATCACGATGTCGCCCGGCTGGAGTCGATCCGCCAGCTCGCGGATCACCGCCTCGGTGGCCTCACCGGCCGGCACCATGACCCAGACGATCCGCGGCGGCGCGAGGGCGGCGGCGAGCTCTTCGAGGCTCGCGGCACCGACAGCGCCTTCGCTGGTCAGCCGCTCGACCGCGACCGGATCGAGGTCGAAGACCACGCATCGGTGCCCGTCTCGGATCAGCCGCCGGGAGATGTTCGCGCCCATCCGGCCGATCCCCACCACCCCCAGCTCCATCGGTCGATCGGTCGTCATCCGGGCCTCCCTCGATCTCTGTTCGTGCGGCCGGCCGGTCTCTCTACGGGCCGACGGCTATGACGGAGCCTATGGACAAGACGGCGGACGCGCTCGTGGTGTTCGGGATCACGGGCGATCTCGGCCGCCGGATGACCATGCCCGCCCTGTACCGGCTCGAGCGGAAGGGCGCGCTCCCCTGCGATGTGATCGGTGTGGCCAGGCAGGAGATGACCACCGACGACCTTCGAGCGATGGCTCGCGAGTCGGTCGAGCGCGCGGAGGCCTCGGTCGAAGAGGACGCCTTCGACCGGTTCGCCAAGCGACTCTCCTACATCGCCTCCGACGCCACAGACCCCTCCTCCGGCGAGAGACTGGCCGAAGCATTGGGCCCCGCGCAGAAGCCCGTCTTCTACCTCGCCACGCCTCCTTCGCTGTTCGCTCCGATCGTGGAGATGCTCGGAAGTGCGGGTCTCACCGAGGGAGCTCGCGTCGTGATCGAGAAGCCGTTCGGGCACCACCTCGCCTCCGCCCGTGCCCTGAACGGGCGGCTCCTCCAGGTGGTGGACGAGGACCGGATCTACCGGATCGACCACTTCCTGGGGAAGGAGCCGGTCCAAGACATCGTGTACCTGCGCTTCGCGAACGAGATCTTCGAACCGATCTGGAACCGGAACCACGTCAAAGCGGTGCAGATCACCCTCGCGGAGTCGTTCGGCATCGAGGGCAGAGGCAGCTTCTACGACGGCGTGGGAGCGTTGCGAGACGTGGTCCAGAACCACCTCCTTCACGTCCTTGCCCTGGTCACGATGGAGGCGCCGGCGGGAAGCAGGGACGCGATCGCCGATCGCCGCCTCGATGTGCTCCGCGCGATCCCCGCCGCGGACCCCACCGAGTACGTGCGAGGGCAGTACGAGGGCTACGCGAACGAGGATGGCGTGCGTCCCGGATCCGACACCGAGACGTTCGCCGCCCTTCGGCTGCGGATCGACAACTGGCGATGGTCCGGCGTTCCGTTCCTGATCAGGGCGGGGAAGGTGATGGCGACCACGATGACGGAGGTTCACGTGCTCTTCCGGAGACCTCCGCCGATCCTGCTCGGCGACCACACGGAGCAGGCCCGACATCACAACCACGTCTCGATCAGGATCGGGAAGGATGCGGGCGCCAGCATCGGCGTCCTCGTGAAGGACGCGTCGG
This sequence comes from Actinomycetota bacterium, assembly GCA_050998695.1. Classification (GTDB taxonomy): domain Bacteria; phylum Actinomycetota; class UBA4738; order UBA4738; family HRBIN12; genus JAJNBA01. Next base: position 7,966 of record JBPCPX010000160.1, on the reverse strand, counting down.
GCGAATCGGCGGAGCCGGTGCATCTGGATGTCTCGTTCCAGGAGCATCTCGGCCGAGGCCCGAGCCCCTACGAGCGCCTGCTCGGTGACGCGCTGAGCGGCGACGCCACGCTGTTCCCGCAGCAGGCCGTGGTCGAGGAGATGTGGCGGATCGTCCAACCACTGCTCGACGATCCGCCCCCGATAGAGACGTACGCGCCCGGGTCGTGGGGGCCCCCCGCAGCCGATCGACTGGCCGACCCGTTCGGGGGCTGGCGGCCGAAGGCGTCCGAAGAGTTGCGGGGCGAACAGCAGTAGGAGCTCGTCAGGACGTGGGTGGGATCTCCACGACGCGACCGTCCTGCACGCCGAAGTCCCAGACATCGATCGCCGGCGGTTCCACGCCGAGCGTCGTGAGGGCCGTGCAGATCTGACTCCGGTGATCGGTCCCATGGTGGAGCGCCTGCGCGAGCCGGATGCTCACCGGGGCGTGGGTCTCCGAGCCGTCGTCGCGGTGCCTCTCGAGAACCGCATCCGGATCGAGGTCATCGTCCAGAACTCCCGACCAAGCCGCGCCGTAGCTTTCCATCACGGTCCTGAGCTCCGGGAGGTCCATGTGATCCTCGTCGATCAGAGGGATCCGCCCGCCACTCAAGACGGACAGGTAGGAGGAGTCGGCCCCGACGGTATGGCGCACGGTGTCGAGGATCGAGCCGTACGTCCCCGGAACGGCGGTCTCGAGTTGCTCGGGACTGAGTGCGAGACACTCGTCGATCACGCGCAGCGTCGCCCACACGTGGTGGGCAAAGGCATCCCCCATCAAGGACTTGGTCATGTCGTCACCGTAGCAAACCCGTACGCACGCTCAGAGCTGGGCGCTCTTGTGACCGTCCAACTCGCCGCTCGGGGAAAGGTCGGAACGCCAGCCGTGGCACCGGATGAAGCCTCCCTGCCGCGCCGGGCGTCTCACTCCGCTCGCTCACGGCGGCGAGTCTACGAAGGTGCACAGTTGCCTAGGGTGTGGACATGAAGATGACCGGGGAGCCGCTCCATTCGTGATGGCCGAGGAGTGGCGGAGCTGGCTGGAGGGGAACCACGCGACCGAGGATGACGTGTGGCTGACGATCTACAAGAGGCACTCGGCAACATCCTCGGTCACGGTGGATCAAGCAGTCGAGGAAGCGCTCTGCTTCGGGTGGATCGACAGCAGCATGCAGCCGATCGACGAAGACCGGTATGCCCTCCGCTTCACCCCTCGCAGGAAAGGAAGCAACTGGTCCGAACGCAACAAGGCGCGGGTCGCTCGACTCATCGAGGAAGGACGGATGACCGAGGCCGGTCTCGTCGAGATCGAAGGCGCCAAGCGCGACGGGCGATGGATCTAGGTCTCCCGTTCGCACGCATGTGTGTGATCAACCTCAGGGTTGGGCTTCGTCCTCGCGGAGCTGAACCCACCACTCGTCGGACCGAGGGGATGGAGCCGACCAACCTGCTTTGACTCAGGTACGAGGCTTGGTGGCGTGCACGATCGCGCCGTACATCTGATCGGTCTCCTCATGGGTCGGCTCGATCGAGATCCCTTCGAATCCCACAGCGGTGAGCTCGGCTTCGTACTCGGCGAACGAGAGCGCTCCCGCGATACATCCGACGAAGCTCCCTCGCTCGGCCCGCTCGGCAGGGGACAGCGCGTCCGCGGCGACCACGTCGCTGATCCCGAGGCGCCCGCCGGGACGGAGCACGCGGAACATCTCGCGGACCACCCGCGGCTTGTCCGTGGACAGGTTGATCACGCAGTTCGAGATGATCACGTCCACGCTCGCGTCCGGCAGCGGCACGTCCTCGATGTATCCCTTCACGAACTCGACGTTGGTGGCCTCCGCCTTGCGGGCGTTCTCTCGGGCGAGCCCAAGCATCTCGTCGGTCATGTCCAGCCCGTACACATGGCCCGTGGGTCCGACCCTTCGGGCGGAGAGCAGCACGTCGATCCCACCGCCGGATCCGAGGTCCAGGACCGTCTCGCCCTCCCTCAGCTCGGCTACGGCCATCGGGTTCCCGCAACCCAGGCTGGCGAGCACCGCCTCCTCGGGGAGGTCTCCTCGCTCTTTCACGTCGTAGAACTTCCCGCCGCAGCCGTCGGCGGGGTCGCAACAGCCCGCGACCTCGCTCCAATCGTCGGCAGCCTTCCCCTCCTTCACGGAGACCGCGGCCGCCGCATAGCGGTCCCGTACGGTGTCCCGGAGCTCAGCCATATCGATCCATCCTACGGGCCGGTCAGGTAGCCGAGCGCATCCGCCATGATCTCCCGGCGCGCGGCAGCTCCTTCCACGTTCTCGAGCCCGAACCCGAAGTACAGGGTCCGGAAGTCGGAGTCGGAAGGGGTCATCGAAGTCATGGCTCCCTCGGTGAACCCGACGTCCACGGTCCGGATCCAGTCGAGGGCGTTGACCTCGCTGTTGATCTCGGTGGGATCGCCGATCGTCCAACTGCCCATGTCGCCTTCGAACCCGGTGCTGACGCCCGGATCCGTCGTCGGGGCCACGATTGTCGTCGACCCACACACCGAGACCCTGGATCGACCAGTCGCTCACGTGGGAGATAGAGACGGTCACATCCTGACCGGCGTAGGCGGACAGGTCGAACTCCCACTCCGTCCAGCCCTCCGAGCGGCCGGACGCGGCATTCCAGCCGGCCCCGGAGCAGTCGGCACCCTGATACTGCACGAGCCACGGATGGAGCTCGTGCCACCCTTCGGGACAGGAGTCCCCGGTGCTGGTGCCCGTGTGTTCGTTGAGCTCCGGCAACGTGACCCAGTTGCCGTCCTCACCCTGAAGCTCGACGAAAGCGAAATCCCAAGCTGGCTCGGTGTCGTGCGAGATGAAGAAGGACAGATCGCTCCCGTCATTCACGGTGAAGGTGTTCATGAGCCGCTGGTACCGGATGTCGGCCCGCTGCGAGTACATGTACTGCGTGCCTCCGTGCGGCTCGTAGGCGCCCTCGACACCGGAATCCCACGCCGCCGGCGCCGTGCTCGTGAACTGGGGGTAGACGGTCGGCTTCAGGATGCTGCTCGTCGTGATGAACGACTGGTTGGTGGCGTCCCGTCCAGCGGCCAGCGACTGGTTCACGGTCCACGGATCCGTCGTCGCGTCATCGTAGGGGCCGTCGGTCCCGATCACATCGAACGACGACCCGTCCTCGGCGGCGCCACCGTCCTCGATGAACAGGTACGCACCCAGCCAGTACTGAAGGAAGTCGTCGGACAGGAACAGACATCCGTCGTCCGCCGCCAGGTCGACGGCGTCGCACAGCGGGGGCGTCGAGACCGGGTTGTAGTCGAACGCGTTGGCGAACTGCCAGCCCGCGTGGCGCCCGGTATACAGCAGCTTGCCGTCCTCGTTCAGGAACGCCCGGACCTCGAGCATCATCGTATTGGCCTGGGTCTCGGCTCCCGTCCCGCCGGGCTGGCCGGCCACCCGCGAGAGCAGGTCGTTCGCCGTATACCAGATCACCGCGTCGTAGTGGCCGAGCACCCCCAGGTGATCCGGCGCCGCGCCCATCGCGTCCACGTCGTAGACGTCGTGGGACGTCCCGGCGGGCAGGGCGTTCTGGTAGGCAGACAGGAAAGGCGGCGTGCCGTTCGCTCCCGTGTACGCGGGGAAGTTCGAGGGACCGGTGTAGTCGGTGTCCGCGAGGATCAGCACGTCGGCCGCGGTCGCTTCCTCGACGTGGAACGTGAACGAGTCGCTCGTCTTCCCCGCGCCGGTGAACCACACCTCGACGTCACTGCCTGCCGGCGCGCCGGTCACGTGGCCACGCACGACGCGGTAGTAGAAGTCACCCGGGTCTCCATAGCGCGTGGGCCCGTCGGCGTCCGAAGGATCCCACTCGTCGGTCGCGACGGACACCGGCGGTCCACCATCGATCGAGTACCGCAGCGTCACCGGGTCCTCGTCCCCATCGTTGTCGAGGTCCCTTCTCGCCAGGACCTGCACGGGCTGGTCGTCACCGTTGAACGAGTGAGCGAACGTGAAGTCGCTCATCGGGTTGAAGGACTTCTGTGGATCCACCGTCGCCGTGTTCAGGTAGAAGGGCTTGACGTTGATCGCCACCGACGACTTCGGGTTGTCGGGATCCCCCGCGGACCTGGCCGCGGCAAGGGCGAACCTGAGGTTGATCTGGAACTCGCGCTGGACCTCGCCCTCGCTGTCGGGGAAGACGAAGCCGGAGTCCTGGTTCCCGTCGCCCAGCTCGGGCGTGACGCTGAGCGCGCCGTACTCCGTGTAGGCGTAATCGGTCTGCTCGCCGTTGGTCGTGTACAGGTCGGCGCCGACGCCGGGGTCGTAACCCTGCACCGCAGGCTCCTTGTCGGTGCCGGTCCACGAGATGAAGATCGGATCGTCGGCCGACGGTGTGTTCACCTGGAAGCCGAACGGGGCCAGCAGAAGCTCGCCGAACGAGTGATAGGAGATGTGGAACTCGGGCTGCGAGAGCTGGAGCACCGCGTCCAGGGCTTGGTTCTCGGGCTCGGACATCGCGGCCGGACCCCGGTAGGTCTGGTCGGACACGATCGAGGCCGAACCCTCGTCATCGAAGTTCCAGTGCTCGGCGAAGTTCCGGTTGTTGTCCACGCCGTCGAGGACGCTGATCCGATCGTCCGACTCGGCCGGCCCGGGGCCGTCGGGGTCGTTGTCGCGGAGGTTCTTCCGCCACAGCCGGTCGTGCTCGAACGTGTACTGGAACCCGTCGGGGTTCTGCACGAGGACGAACCACAGCTCCGTCGTGTTCAGGATGTTGACGACGCCGGGCTTCTCCTCGCGCCATCCCTTGATGAACCACTCGAGGAGCCTGCGGTTCACCTCGCCACCGATCCACTCGCGGGCATGGAGCAGCGAGGAGTACAGGACCGCCGGCTTGCTCCCGTCAGCGCTGCTCTCCTCGTCGGCGGTCAGTCGGAGGGTCACGATCTCCCGCGGGTGGTCCGGATCGTCCCCCTTCCCTGTCCGTACCGTAGGTCGTCCCGACCACCTGCAGGTCCAAGATGTCATCGTTCACCGCCACGAGATCGTCCATGTACTGGCGGAACCCATCGGGACCGTCGTAGTCCATCCAGACCTTGAAGCCCGCCGCATCCTGCTTGGCGGCCAACCGCTGGGCCGTCAAGCCGGCGTCGTTCCTCCACACCGTGAGGTCGATGCCCTGCTTCTCCAACCCCCTCCGATCGAAGGGATACAGCACGAGGATCACCAGGAAGCCGTCCCGGACCTCTTCGATGCTGGCGACGTCGTAGCCCTCGCTGGTGAGGCGCTCGAGTGTGGCCGCATCGACGACCGCCTCGTACATCTGCAGTCGGGGGGTCCGCGTGGCGGCTCCGGCGCCCGTGGGCCCCACGAGCGTCCCGATCAAGACGAGAGATGTGAGCAGGGAGAATAGGGTGGCGTGACGCTTCACGGGGGGCCTCCTCGGTCGATCGCTACGGTTGAACCTATCCCCGGCGTTCGCTTCGGCGCAGCTTGGGGTCGAGTCCTTGGGCGAGCGAGCGTGTCTCAGACGTCGTGTTGCTCAAGGGTTTCCACGGGATCGTCCTCGTGCGGATCGTCCTCGTGCCGGACCTGTTCGCGAAGTTCAGAGTACTGCACGGCCTCGGAGGCGATCATCGCGATCAGGACCGCGGTCAGGACCGCGGTCAGCAGTCCGAGCGCCGCGAGAGCCGGCAGGTTCCCCGCGACCGGTATCAGCACACCCAACAAAACAGCGACCACGAGCCGCCGCCCGGTCACCTTGTGCCAGGTCCGGTATTTGAACGCCGAATGCGCGAGGAGGTAGAGCGAGACCCCGCCGTAGAGCCCGATCGTCGGCAGGAGCGGCAGCGGGTCGGACAACTCGTGATCACCCGACGCACCCACGTACTCGAGCACCTTCTTCATGCCGAGGGCAAGCAGCACGATGCCGGCCACCATCGGCATGTGGAGGTAGCTGTACGCGTCGCGTGCCAGTCGCGCCCGCGCCTCCCCCTCCGCCCGGCGGAGCATGCGCTCTGCCACGATCGACACCACGTCGAAGTACGCCCACCAGAGACAGCCCGCCACCGTCAGCCCGAGGACCGAGGCCACGATGATCGGCCACGAGATCGCCTCCTGCGCCACGCCGACACCGATCGCGATTATCGATTCGCCGAGCGCGACGATGAGGATGAGCCCATGGCGTTCGGCGAAGTGCGAGGCTGAGTGGAGCCTCCATCCGGACGCGCCCCCGAGGATCGTGCCGAGGTAGTCCACGACCAACGCGCCGATCCACGTGAGGGTCTGTGCCCATCCGTTCAGCTGCGAGGCCACCAGCAACACCGCCGTGCTGCCGATCACCGAAGGGGTGAACTTCCAGACCTGCCGTCGCAGGCCGGCATCGTCGCCCGACGCCAGGAAGAACATGGCGAGGTGGAGCACCCGCACCGCGAGGTAGGCGAACGCGACCACGACCGGTCCGTCGAGCCCGCCGGCGAGATCGTCGAACGACTCGGGGACTGAAACGGCCAACACGAACATCGCGGCCATCGCGCTGAACACCGCGACTCGCCCGAGGCCCTCCTCCGCCTGCACCACGTTGGCGAGCCAGGCGTAGCCCACCCACGACCACCAGAGGAGCGCGAGCACGAGGAGCCCTCGGAGGATGGCGTGCGCGGTGGGGTCGTCGGCCATGAGGGCGGTGACCTGCGTCAGCGAGAACACGAAGACGAGGTCGAAGAACAGCTCGATCGGCGTGACCCGGGCCTCTTCGGGTACAGGCAGGAGTCGCGGATGCTTCCCGTTGCTCACGGCGAGAGGCTACCGTCCTACGCGATGATGCAGGGCCGACAGGCGAGCCAGATGGGATCACGACATCGTTCGAAGCGTTCTGCGGTACAAGGTGGGTATGGATGAGGGCTTCGACCCCGGCGAGGAGCGCTCGACGCCTACTCCACCGTCGTCACCTCGGTCGCGGAACGGTTGATCCCGTCGGTCGCGAGCCTCCGTGTGCGTCAGCGGGTCCGCGGAGCGGGTGTCGAGGGAGCGGGTTCCGCCGTCGTCATCACGCCGGACGGGTTCGCGCTCACCTCGGCGCACGTCGTCAGCGGAGTGGATCGCGGCTCGGCTTCGTTCGTCGACGGGCGCGAGGTCCCGTTCGATGTCGTCGGCCGAGACCGGCTCTCCGATCTCGCGGTGCTCCGTCTCCAGGGGAGCGGGTTCATATCGGCGGAGCTCGGCGAGGCGTCTCGCCTGCGCGTCGGCCAGCTCGTCGTCGCGATCGGCAACCCGATGGGATTCACGGGCTCGGTCACCGCCGGCGTCGTCAGCGCGCTCGGTCGAGCGCTCCCGGTGCGTGCCGGCCGGGTCGTCGAGAACGTCGTGCAGACCGATGCCGCGCTGAACCCGGGGAACTCGGGAGGGGCGCTCGCCGACGGGCGCGCGAGGGTCATCGGGATCAACACGGCCGTCGCCGGCGTCGGGCTCGGACTCGCGGTGCCGATCGACGACTCCACGCGAAGCATCATGCGTGCCCTCATGACCGCGGGCAGGTTCGAGCGTGCGTACATCGGGATCGCCGGCGGCGGGCGACCGCTCCCACCCCGAGCCGCGGCGGCCGTGGGTCGTGAAGACGGCGTGGAGGTCATGCAGGTCGTCGAAGGCAGCCCCGCGGCACTGGCCGGCATCGTGTCCGGCGACCTCATCGTCGCCCTCAACGACGTGCCGATCGCGGACGCACGCGATCTCCAACGGCTGATGGTCGGGGACGTGATCGGGCGGTCGGTGGACGCGCTGGTCTGGCGCGACGGTAAGCTCCGCACGTTCGCGGTGCATCCCGTCGAGCTGACGGCCGCGTAGGGTCGCGTCAGTGTCAGGCTTGCCGATGTCCGAGGGGTTGGCTCTTAGGCTCGCTGTCCTTCGTGGACCTCATGCCTCTTGCCGCCCCTCGGACATACGAAACCGGCCGGCGTGGCTTGATAGGAGCGTGGC
>JBPCPX010000159.1:0-5386 GCA_050998695.1 Actinomycetota bacterium | reverse complement strand
GCCACGCTCCTATCAAGCCACGCCGGCCGGTTTCGTATGTCCGAGGGGCGGCAAGAGGCATGAGGTCCACGAAGGACAGCGAGCCTAAGAGCCAACCCCTCGGACATCGGCAAGCCTGACACTGACGGCGAGCCTAGCCGACCCGGGAGATGCGGCCAGGTGGGGGCTCGGGGTAGGCGTCGGGATGGAGGGCCCACGCGAGGATCTCCAACCCGTCCACGATCCGAGGTCCCGGCCTTGAGAAGTACGACGTCGCGTCCACCGCGAAGACGTTTCCGTTGCGAACGGCGGGCGTTTCCTGAAGCTCCGCATGCTGGAACACTGCCGTGGCCTCCTCTTCGGCCTCCTCGAGGTAATACCCGCAGGGCATGAACACGATCGCCTCCGGATTCGCGTCCCGGATCGCGCGATGGGTGACGACGCGCGAGGGACCGCCTTTCTCGGAGAGCAGGTTGATGCCCGCGGCCGCCTCCACCATCTCCGGCACCCAGTGGCCCGCCGCGAAGGGCGGATCCGACCATTCGAGGCAGAACACGTTCAGCATCGGGAGGCGCGTGGCGACCTCCTTCACCTTCGCCACGCGCTCCCGGAACGAGGCCGTCAGCTTCGCCGCCTCGTCGGACCGCTCCAGAAGCTTCCCGACCGCGTCGATCTCGGCGATGACTTCCTCGAGGGTGTTCGGATCCAGCGACAGCACCTTCGCGTCGGGGAGGCCGAGCTTGTCGAGCGCCTCCTGGACCTGCCCCGACGGAACGGCGCACACACGGCAGAGGTCCTGCGTGAGCACAACGTCCGGCTGCTCCCGGCGGAGGAGATCGGTGTCGAGGACGTAGAGGGGTTCCTTCCCGTCCAGCTTGCCTCGCACCGCCTGATCGATCTCACGGGCGGACAGGGGGCGGCCCTGGGGGAGCGCGCTCCGCGAGACGACCGGCTTCGTGACGGCCTCGGGCGGGAAGTCGCACTCGTCGGTGACGCCGACCAGCGAATCGCCGAGGCCGAGAGCGAACACGATCTCGGTCGCCGACGGGAGCAGGGACACGACCTTCATGGCGGGCACGTTATCGCGGGAGCTCGCGGAGGGCGTCGGCGTCCTCGAGCAGATCGACGAGGTCGGTGAGGGCGCGACCGGCGGCAGCGCCGTCGAGGACGCGATGGTCGAACGTCAGGCTGATCGTGCACGAGGGCCGGGCCTCGACGGCGCCACCGCCGGTGACCAGGGCGCGCGGCTCGATGACCCCGAGGGCGATCGTGACGGCCCCCGGTGGATTGAGGAGGGGGGTGCCGGCCTCGCTGCCGTAGCTCCCGGTGTTGCTGACCGAGATCGTGGCGCCCGTCGACTCGTCCGGCAAGAGCGAACCGCCGCGGGCGGCCTTCGCCAGGCGCTGGATCTCCGCGGAGAGCTCCGCCACGCCTTTGGAGTCGGCATCGTGGATCACGGACATGAAGAGGCCTCGCTCGGTGTCGACCGCGATGCCGGCGTGCACCGAGGCATGGACCACTATCGCGTCGTCCGCCCAGGTCGCGTTGAGGATCGGGTGACCCGCGATCGTCCGGCAGAGCGCCGCGACGAACACCGGAAGGGGAGAGACCCCGAGCTCGGCGCGGACCGTCTCCAAAGGGGTCGCGTCCACCGTCCGGAACGTGGTGACCTGCGGGATCGCCGCCGCCCGCTCCATCCGCCGAGCGATCGTTCGTCGGACCGGCGACAGAGGGACGCGTTCGCCGTCGTCCATGGCGCCGTTCTTGGCGGCCTCGCCCTCAGCGGAGCCATCCGCCGCCCGCTGCACGTCCTCGGCGCTCACCCGCCCGTCGGGCCCGGTGCCGGCCACGACCGCCAGGTCGATCCCGAGGTCCTTGGCGAGCCTTCGGACCGCGGGCGTCGCGGCCGCGGGCTGAGAAGTCTGCAGGGCCGGACGGCTCGGCTCGTCCGCCTCATCGCGGGCGACGACCTTCTGGAACGTGACCAGGGGAGCCCCCACCGCCACGGCATCGCCGGCGCCCGCGTGCAGCGTCGCGATCGTGCCGGCGAACGGCGACGGGATCTCCACGGTCGCCTTCGCCGTCTCGACCTCGACGATCGGCTGGTTCAGCTCGACCTCGTCTCCTTTCGCCACCAGCCAGGAGACGATCTCGCCTTCCTCGAGGCCCTCGCCAAGGTCCGGCATCGCGAAGACCCGCTCGCCCATCAATACGAGACCACTCGCCGGACCGCGGCGGCGATCCGGTCCACGCTGGGGAGGTAGCGATGCTCCAGCGCCGCCGGGGGATAGGGGACGTCCCAGCCGGTTACGCGCGCGACCGGTGCCTGCAGGAAGTCGAACGCCTCCTCCATGATGCGAGCCGCGACCTCGCCACCCATGCCTAGTGTCTTCGGAGCCTCGTGGACGACGACGGAGCGTCCGGTCTCACGAGCGGAGCGCCCGATCAGGTCGACGTCTAGGGGCGCGAGCCAGCGAAGGTCGACGACGCGAACGGACACCCCCTCGGCGTCCAGCGTGTCGGCGGCCTCCAGGCATCGCGCCACCATCGCTCCGTAGGCGAACACCACACACGCATCCCCGTCCCGCACGACGCGCCCCTCGCCGACCCCGGGACCGTCGGTGGCGAGCTCTCCTTCCTCCTTCGCCCAGTACTTCGCCTTCGGCTCCAGGAACACCACGGGGTCGGGGTCCTCGATCGCCAGGCGCAGCAGCCGGTAGCCGTCGAGCGCGCTCGAGGGAGCCACGACCTTCAGCCCCGCCGTGTGCGCGTAATAGGTCTCGGGACTCTCGCCGTGATGCTCCTTGCCCCGGATCCCGCCGAAGGAGGGGATCCGGATCACGATCGGCAGCTCCACGCGGCCCCTCGTTCGGTTCCGATACTTCGCGACGTGCGACACGATCTGCTCGAAGGCCGGGTAGGAGAACCCGTCGAACTGCATCTCCACGACGCTCTTCCACCCGGTGAGCGCGAGCCCGATCGCGGCGCCGACGATGCCCGCCTCCGCGATCGGCGTGTCGAAGACGCGGTCCTCCCCGAACTTCGCCTGCAATCCGTCCGTCACGCGGAAGACGCCACCGAGCCTCCCCACGTCCTCGCCGTACACCAGCAACCGGGGGTCGTCCTCCATCGCGTCGATGAGCGCTCGGTTGAGCGCCGCGGACAGGGTCCACTCAGCCACCGAGCGCCTCCTCGCGCTGTCGAGCCAGGACCGCCGGTGGATCCGCGAAGGTCCAGTCGAACATCCACTCGGCCGGCGGCGCCTCGGTCGCCGTGATCCCGGCACGGACCTCGGCCACCCACGCCGCGGCCTCCTCGTCGCAGGTGCGCAGGAAGTCCTCGTCGGCATGGCCGGCGCTCAGCAGCCAGGTCCGGTAGCGGTCGATCGGATCGAAGCCCCGCCAGCGCTCGACCTCGTCCTCATCGCGATAGCGGGACGCGTCGTCCGCGGTCGTGTGGGGGCCCATGCGGTAGGTGAGCGCCTCGATCAGGGTCGGGCCTCCCCCCGATCGCGCCCTCTCGGCGGCCTCCCGCGTGACCCGGTAGACGGCGAGGACGTCGTTGCCGTCCACCCGGACGCCCGGGAACCCGAGCCCTTCCGCGCGCTTCCAGATCTCCCCGGCCGTCTGCAGCCCGGTGGGGACGCTGATCGCCCAGCCGTTGTTCTGGCAGAAGAGGATCGCCGGCACGCCGAACACGGCCGCCATGTTCGCGCCCTCGTGGAAATCGCCTTCGCTGGCGCTGCCGTCACCGAAGTACGCGAGTGCGCATGCCTCGGCGCCGTCCCTCTGGAGCCCCATGGCCACACCGACCGCGTGACAGATCTGCGTCGCCACCGGCACGCAGATCGGCCCGAATCGCGTCGCCCGTGGGTCGTACGGCCCGCCGTGCCACGTCCCGCGGTGATACCAGAGGTACTGGACCGGGTCGACGCCGCGCCCCAGCGCGGCGGCGAGATCGCGGAACGTGGGGAAGGCCCAATCCTCGGTGCCGAGCGCGAACGCGGAGCCCACCTGCGCGGCCTCCTGTCCCTCGAAGGGCGGATAGACCGTGAGCTCGCCCTGGCGCTGTAGGGCCATGCACTCGCGGTCGAGCCGCCGGGCACGGATCATGTGGCGCAGGAGCTCGCGCAGCTGCTCGGCGTCGAGGCCCACGTCGGGATCGCCAACGGCGGTGCCGTCGGGCTCCAGGATGCGGACCGGCGCGGTGCCGGCCCAGTGCGAGGGCGCGTCCAGTTCAGCTCCTGGGTCGGGGACGCCGAGAGCATAGGAGATGCACCCCGACGCTAGACTCCGCGACGTGGTACCGAGCGCCTACCTCCGCGTGTTCCAGCCCCTCGATGCCTTCGATCGGCAGGAGCAGCTGCGCTGGGAGCGCTACCTCCTCACGAACATGTGGGTGCCCGGTCGACGTCGGCGCTACCTCGACCACGCCCAGGACGGCCTGGGGATCATCGCGTCCGCCGAGGGCGAGCACGCCGAGGTCCGCGTGGTCGACGGTCGCACGTACGTGAGCCCGTGGCGGATGCGCATGCGGGTGCTCGCCGCCGCGCTCGCATTCCGCGAGGCCAAGCCGATCGAGCTCGCCGAGCGGTTCCTGTCGAAGAAGGACGGGAAGCGTGTCGCCCGCGAGCTCGATCGTCTCCGCAGGCGCGATCCGCTCGCAGTGGCCTTCTGCCACCAGAGTCCTTGGCACGTGCCGATCCGGTGGTTCGTGCTCTTCTCGGACGGAGAGCGGTGGCTCGGCGAGGACGAGCACGGGCGCCTCCACCTCCGATACCGCACGACGGCGCGCCGCGCGCTCCGTCGTGCCGGCCAAGCGGTCCCCGTCCTCCGCCGATCGGACCTCGGTCCGATCAGCGACCTCCTGATGGACCTGCACGAGTGGATCGCTCTGTTCGACCCCAGGTCGCTCGTCGAGCTCGACTACGGGAGCCTCTGCGACTTCCTCACGTGGGACGAGCTCGACGACGATCGGAGCGTACGCGACCTCGGCCTCGCGCTCGAGGCCCTGGAGCGACACGAGTTCCCGCGCTCGGCCGAGATCTACCAGGGCGTGCTGTCCCACTGGGCCGAGATCCGCGGCCACGAGCTCCTGAACTAAGGGCTCGGCTCAACCGCCTACTGCGTTCGACTCGCCGGCCTCTCGTCGGGAAAAAGATCCCATCGCACTACGCATCCCGTCCCCGCCGAGCATCCATATACGAACGCTCTTGTGATGTTCGCAACGCTTCGAATGTGACGAGGGTTCTTGTCCGTGCGAGCCCCGGTCCTCGACGCTGGTCGCCACGCACCGACGCAGAGCGAAGGAAGGGGGAACGGACGGCGCCGGCTAGAGGAATGTTCCGGGATCCACCCCCAAGAAGGAGTCTGAGATGAACGGCAAACGCAGACGCAAGATCGGCACC
>JBPCPX010000139.1:0-4623 GCA_050998695.1 Actinomycetota bacterium | reverse complement strand
GTTCAGGGATTATCTGCCTTGCTACGGTGTTTTTGCTCTCCCTCCCCCCCCCCCGCCCACGCCGGTTTCGAGCGCGGCGGCCAGGTCCGGGATCGCCGCGTCCACCCGCTCGATCGCGGCGATCTTCGCGCCACGATCGCCGTCCTCACCCGCCGCGTCCGCGTCTTTGACGTGGACGAAGAAGTAGTCCGCATCCTCCCGGTGCTTCTCCAGGAGGCGGACCTGATCGGCGAGGTCAGCCGACGGTCCGAGGACGTCGAACCCCAACAGCTTCGCGATGCCGCGGTACATCGGGTAGACCGCGACGGCCGCGGCGCGGAGGCCGGTTCGATCCTCGAAGCGTGGGAGCTCCCGATGCGTGTCGAACCCCCGGAGCACCAACCCGTTGGCCGTGGGTTCGCCGGCCAGCGCACTATGGATCTCGGCAAGCTTGGCGGCGACGAGCTCGGACGTGGACGTCGCCGCCGGATCCAGCGGCCGCACATCCAGCGGCGGGATCCCGGTCGTCTGCGGATCGGTGTCGCCGATGCGCGGGTCCAGGCCCGCTCCCCGGAACACCACGAGGAGGCGATGGCCCTTCTCGTGGTGGAACTCGACTCCCTGGACGTCTGCGGAGAGATGTGCCACCACGCGACGTGCCTCCTCGTCGGAGATCCGGCCGGCCCGTCTGTCGACGACGTTGCCGTCCGCATCCAGGGTGCAGAGGTTCCCCCGTGCCGCCACGTCACCGGGACGGAGCTCGACGCCGAGACCGGCCGCGCTCAGCACGCCGCGCCCCAGCGCGAACTCCAGCGGGTCGTACCCGAACAGCGCGAGGTGTCCCGGGCCGGAGCCCGGTGTGATCCCGGGGCCGACGGGCTCCAGGAGGCCCGTGACGCCCTCGTCGGCGAGGCGGTCGAGGTTCGGGGTGATCGCCTCTTCCAGCTCCGTGCCGTGCGCGAGATCCGCCATCCCGCCAAGGCCGTCGATCACGACCAGGAGGATCCGCGACCCGGTGCCGGTGGCGAGCGACGCGAGATCCACCGGGCGATGCTACCCCCGACCGACCTCCCCTTCGCCCGGCGACGCTACGTCTGTCGGCGACGCGATCGCCTGCCGGCGTGCGAGAAGTCGCTCATCCCGCGCTCGAAGCGTCCGAAGACGGCGATCAGCCCGAGCAGGATCGCACCGGAGGCAAGGAACCACAGCGGCCGCTCGAGCCACCACCGTGCCGTGGAGTCCTGCTCGCGTCCGAACCCGAGTGGCCAGAGAACCAGGAGAGCCACGAGGAACGCCGTCATGTGCCAGAGGAAGAGCGTCATGATCCTCGCGTTCACGACGATCGTGAACCGCCAGGGTCGCTCCCGCTGGAGCCATCGGTCGAGCTTCGGCTTGAGCAGCATCACGGCACCGATCGTCCAGACGCCGCCGAGCAGGAAGCACACGGTCGGCGGGTAAGCGTTCGACACCTTCTCGACGTCGGTGCCCAGGAGACTCTTCGGGTAGTGGCCGATGCCCGGGAACCAGTCGAAGCGGGCTTCGCCGAAGAGCCGGAAGATCCACGGCGTCGTGAGCACGACCAGGGCGGCGAGCCCGCCCACGACCATCGCCCAGAAGCGCCGGCGGGGCCATCGGGCGAACGTGCCGTCGGCATACGCGTGGCCCAGCTGATGGGGGAACAGCAGCACGAACGCCACGTTGAGCCACCGCCATCCCCACTCGCCCGTCGAGAAGGCGAACAGGTCGACCGGGGCGGCACCGAGCGCCATCGCCAGTGGCACCCACAGCCCGAACTGCCGGTGGAGCCAGATCGTAAGGGGCGCGATCACCACGACCACGAGGTACACCCCGAGGAACCACAGCGGGCCGAAGGGGATCGTCGCCCCCGGCGGTTTCATCCCTCGAAGCAGCGTCGTATCGCCCCACAGCCGCGGCCCGGTCGGCGCGCCCACGTCGGCGAGGTGGAGCACCACCTGCACGACGGTCCACACCACCAAGAAGACGATCGAGGGCCGGAGGAGCCGCTCGAGCCGGCCCCGGATGAACGTCCAGGTCGATCCGCTCTTGAGCCGCGTGGAGTCGTACGCGACGAGATTCGAGAAGCCCCCGACGAAGAAGAAGATCGGCATGACCTGGAAGACCCATGTGAAGAGCCACAGCCCCGACGTGACCCCGATCGCGCTCGTCGAGCGGATCACGCCGCCCTCCCAGTGGTTGATCGAGATGAACCAATGCCCGAAGACGACGGCTACGATCGACGCCGCCCGGAGGAAGTCCATCGCACGATCACGGGAGGAGGGCGTCGCGCGGACGAGCGCGTCGAGATCGGACGTGGTCACGACACGTCGAGCATGGACCCCGCATCGGTCGATGGGAAGCGCGCGGGGGCGCCCAGCGAGGCTCGGTTCGCGACGATCCGAACGATGCGGTCCTCGATCGAGACGGCCTGGGACTTGGACATCCCCCGAGACATGATCGAGAACTCTCCCCACGCTCCCTCCTGCTCCAGCCACACCCAGCCCGAGAGCGCGGAGATGTCGATCAACGTGCCGGTCTTGGCTCGCACCTTCACACCGACCAGCCGTCCCCGGAGCGTCCCCTGCCCGCCGGTCGGGAGGCTGCCGCGGAGGTTCGTCTCCCACGGGCGGGTTTCCGCGAACCAGAGCAGCTTCACCAGATCCTGCGTGCGGATCCGGTTCCCGTAGGAAAGGCCGGAGGCGTCGTGGGCGACGAGGCTCACGCCGTGCGCGCCGGCGAAACGCGCGATCGCCTGCGCGCCCTTGGCGATCGATCCTGCGCCGCCGGTGACGAGCCCCCCGAGCCACTTGCCGAGCACCTCCGCGTAGAAGTTCCTGGAGCGCCGATTCATCCGCGAGATCAGGGGCCCGAGGGGGTCGGACGCGAGGGTCCCGATGCGGCGGAGTCCGATCGGTGGAGCACCCGCCCCCGCTTCCATCGTGACGACGACACCGAGCGCTCGGAGCCGCTTCGTGAGGGAACGCGCGGCTCGCCGCTCGGGATCTCGGATGTGCACGCCACGGGCGTCCTGGTTCCCCTCGAACGTGAGCGCGGTCGGTAGCGCGATGTAGTCGCGCGGGAAGTAGTCCTGCCATCCGGGCGCCCACCAATCACGCTGGAACCCCGTCGTCGCTCCCAACACGCGCCCCCGGACCGTGCGGATGCCGCCCTCGTCGACCGCCCGGGCGAGCGCCGCCATGGTGCCCCTGTCGACCTCCGGGTCGCCGTTGCCGACGATCCAAAGGTTCCCTCGAAGGACGCCGTTCGTGATCTCTCCTTTCGTGAGCACACGGGTGCGGATCCGTGTGTCGATCGAGGCCTTCTGCAGCAGGGCCATGGAGAACACGAGCTTCTGGTTCGACGCCGGCGTCATCCGATCCCACGTGTCATGGCGATACAGCCACTCCCCGTCGAGGCCGATCGCGACGGACACGTGGTGATCCGCGACGGCCTCGTCGATGTCCTGCTTCCACGGTGGGGGCGCGGCCGCGACGGGCGTCGCGGCGCCGGCGACGAGCAGCGCGAGGACCATGGGGACCGATGCGCGAGCGAGCGGGGGGAGGCGGAACACGCGCGGAGGATACGTCAGGCTGCGTGCGCGACGAGGGAGCCGAGCTCGAATCGTTCCGCCGTAGCGGTGCACGGCGGCCCCTCCGTGACCCAGAGCGACCCCTCCGTGAGATCCATGGCGATCGCCGCGACGGTTCCGATCGCGGTCTCCGGCGGACCGTTTCCGTCGGCGTGCTGACAGACCGAGGTGGAGTGGTCGCGAAGCACGCCGAGCACCTCGTCGACCGAGCGTTCGCCAGCCGCTGAGACCCACGTGTCCGCGGCCCCCTGACGCGAGACGCTGGTGCTCGCGTCATCGATCCGCTCGAGGTCCATGACGCCATCGAAGCCGGCGCGCGACGGCCGCAGGAAGTGATTCGCATGCGCGAGTCGCGTGCCGTCGGTCCGGTGCACCTCATCCGGTCCTCCGGGCGCTCCCTCGAGATCGACGGCACGGCCGTCGCGGGACGCGAGCAGGAAGTTCCCGGAGGACGCACGGATCGGTGCGAGCACGGCGTCGACGGCTTCGTCGTAGGAATCCGATGTGAGGATCCGGCGCAAGATCGCGTGGAACGGCACTCCCGGCTCGCCGCGGTCGAGGGTCGAGGTGAGAGCAGTTGCGGCCAGGCCGATGCCTCGTTCGTTCATCCCGCACTTCGCGAGCAGCCCGGCTTCGACGAGGGTGACGAACGGTGGGGCGTCGTGCGGCGCCTCGACGAGCAGCACGCACGTCTCCCGGGCGCCTGGGTGCCAATCCCAGTTCTGCGCGAGCAGCACATGGGCATCCGCGCGATCGTTCACCGGCGTGCAGAGCGCCGTGCACTCCCCGTTCGCCATCCCGAACATCACCTCGGTGCGGACGTTCAAGGCGAGGATGTCCTCTGCCTCCACCGCGGCTCCCTCGGCGATCCCCTCGATCTCCGGCAAGAGCCGGACGTCGTAGTCGTCGATCGGGCCGGCGAAGACGCCAGCCCGATCGCGCCCCACCGGCCATCGCACCCCCGTGTAGTGGCGGAAGAGGGTTTTGTAGAGCTCCAAGGAGCGGTGCACTCGACCGCACACCAACTCCCCATAGGC
>JBPCPX010000094.1:0-6317 GCA_050998695.1 Actinomycetota bacterium | reverse complement strand
TCGGCATGACGGGCTGGCACCGACGACCTCGATGAGCTCGACGACGGTGGCCGATCCCGCGCCACGGTCAGTCGGGTCCGATGGCTCTCCGGCTCGAGAGCAGGCGCTCGCGTGGCGACTCCTCATGACGGTGGGTGTCGCGTACGTGGTCGCGCAGCTCGCGTTGATCTCGGTTTCCCGACCACCCGGCTGGGACGAGACCGTCTACCTCTCGCAGGTGATGCCCGGGGCCGACGCCTTGGATTTCCTGGCATGGCGCGCCAGGGGGATCACCCTCTTGGTGGCTCCCGTGAGTTGGCTGGGAGGGTCGGTACGAGATGTGCGGCTCTTCCTGATGGTGGCGTCGGCGCTCGCGATGGTGGCGACGTTCAGGTTGTGGATCCCGTTGATCGGCCTGGCGGCGCCGGCCGCCGCCGTGTTGTTCTCCTTCTCGTGGCTGGCCTCGCCACGGGTGTCCACAGATCTCCTTCGCCTCCGGGTGCGACGGGTCGGGCCCTTCTCCGACCTCGCAGCCCGAAGGCGAACTCGCGCATCGCCCACAAGACGTTCAGGGTGTTCACGCCGTTGTTCTGCTGCGTGAACACGGCGTGGTCGCGATCCCTCATCGAGTACGGGGCGGACGGCATCTCGCCGTATTGCACGATCGCCTCGGGTCGGAAGTCGCGGAACAGATCCGCGATGAGGTCCCACTCGACGAGGTCGCCCTCGGTGACGCCTATCTCGTACCCCGAGACCTCTTTCCACGCCGCTGTGCGGTCGGGGAGCGAGCCGAGGATCGGGACTAGGGTGTCGGTGCCGACGTCCTCGTGGGCGCGGCGCCGCAGGTAGTTGTCGACGAACGTTCACCTCGTGGCCGAGATCGGAGAATCGCATCGCGGTCGGCCACCCGAGGACCCGTCGCCACGCAGGATCAGGATTCGCATAACTGTGGGATTCCTTCTGGACGATCGAAGTGCGGCTCATCCTGCACGGGGACTCTCGTGGGCACGCGTTCCTCTTCTCCCGAGGGACCTCTTCACGGCAAGAAGTGCCCACCCAGCCCCTGTCGTCGTCAGCAGGACCACCACGCCTCCGGGAGAGCCGAGCGGCCATCCGGTTCGCCCGACGATCGTGCCGGCGACGATCAGAACGGCCACGCCGAAGACCGGTGCGAGACCGAGCGCCGCCGGTCTCGAGACGTCGAGCAGCGCGCGAACCCAGCCACCGCCGACTAGCGCGAGGGCACCCAGCACGACGGTGGTGCCGACCAAGAGCTCGAGCCACCCGAATCCGTGAGGTCCCGCGGGCTCGAACGAAGGCGGGGCTTCCGGGCCCCGGAGGACCGCGACACCGGACGTCAGCTCCGTCGCGCCCTCGGCTTGCTTGCCCGGAGGTGTGACCTGGATCACGATCGGGTCACGTTCGAGGATGTTGTAGGAGCTCGGCCAGGCGAGGCTGGACCACGCTCGAGACCTCTCGGACAGTCCAGGACGAGCTGGATCCGAGACCGGGACACCCTCGGACAGGTCGTCGGGTCGTCCGAGGAAGATCCAGACGTTCGCGATCATGTCGGTGGGGACGCTGGATCTTGCTACACGGTCGAGGAGCCGTGGACTCCCCAGCGTGACGAAGACAACGGGCCTTCCCCGTCGTGGGATCCCCGCCAGATAGCGACCGGCGGTTCGCATCTGCGTCATCTTCTCGGCGACCCGCCCGGCTCCGCGGTCATTGAACGATGACGCAGGCGAGCCCATCGTCAGCAGCAGCCCGCCCATGATGATGAAGGAGCCCAACAGGGCTCCTCTTCGGCCTAGACGTTCGTGGCTCCGGGACGCGAGGGTAACCAAACCGAGGGTTGCCAGGACGGGGACGCCGAGCGCGAAGGGTGCCACCCGGAAGAGCTTGAGCGGTGTATCGAGAAGCGAGGAGATGGCCATGGCGACCGGGACGGTGGCTGCCCACGATCCCATAAGAAGGATCGTGATCGTTCGGGTGGTTCCGTCTCTCCGAACGCCGAGTATCAGGCCAGCCGCCGCGAGGGGCAGCATCAAGGGAAGCTTGTAGGCGCCGAGCCTCAGCAGGTTGCCCTTCTCGCCGGTCGCGGGAGGGAGGTGGGTGGGCAACGCCGGGAGAAGGACGAGCGCGGCGATGGTGGCCGCCGAGGCGAGGCCCAGAACCAGGAAGAGCCTGCCCGACCGCGCCCCATCGTGCTCGGCGCTCGCTCGCCGCTTCGCGAGGGATGATCCGAGGAGCACCGCGACGAGTCCGGCCAGCAGCAGCAAGAACAATCCCGTGAACAGCCAGTGTGTGGTGGCGGCGGCTGCGAGCAGCAGGACCATGGCGATCCATCCGCGACGTCCAGCGATGACGAGCGGGACCGTGACGGTGGTCGCCATGAGCAGGGTTTGGACGAGGAGCTGGTCCAGGCTGCCGATGGCGGTGCCGACCACCGCAGCGGAGGTCCCCAAGCCGGCGACGAAGGCGGCGAATGCCCACGGGGGTTCCTTCAGTGTCTCGAGAGCCGCGGAGCCGGCAGCGAGACCGATCGCGATCGCCGCAACGGCGCGGATGACCACTGAGAAGGTCAACGCGTCCGGATCCCCGATGGCTCCAAGGACGGCCCCGAGCACCGGGAACCCCGGGCGGTCCGGAACCGCCCCGGTGGGGATCTCGCTCAGGATGTCGAGGCCGTCCGTGGCAACCGCGTGGGTTCGCCACACATAGTAGGGCGTGTCGTAGGAAAGCGCCGGCGACTGTTGCCCGCCATACGGGAGCAGGATGACGAGCGCAACGGAAGCGACCGCGAGACCGACGAGCACGGCAGCGACCCACGCTCGAGTCACGATCGGCCCATGACTTCGGAAGGGTATCGCTCCGGGGAGAACCATTCGAGCGAGGCAAGCATCCCGTCGTGCTGCGGGGCGTAACGCGGTCGTGTCTGGGAGCCAAGCACGGCCCGGATCATGGTCGTCGGGCTTGGTCTGACCGAAGCCTCCGCTCCTGCTGATCTCGGATGAACGCGAGCGAGCCGCCCGCGACGGCGATGAGGCCGCACACCACCAAGGCCTTCCCACCGCCGAGCGCGACACCCATGAGTCCGAGGACCGTCCCGATGAGGAGCACGGCGGCCAGACCGAACGAAGGGGCGAGTGCGATCCGGACGTCGAGCGCCGCTGGGACGAGCACGACCGACCACCCGAGGCCCGTCAGCAGGAGCAGCAGCAAGGCCACGACGCTATCCCTGATGAGTCTCCCTGAATGAGGGGCTTCGATGGGCGGAGGCACGATGGCTCGATCCGTCGCTTCCTCCGAACCGGCCGCGGTTCCGAGGAGGAACACGCCATCGGCGATCTCGGTATGAGCCGGGTTGGCTGCGAACGCTCGAGGGTCGTCGAGGAAGGGGCTGAGCGCGAGGGCGACCGCGCCGTCGATCCGCATGAGCGCGACACCGTCCGCCGAGATCTGGGCGTTCTTCAGCTCCGGGCCCTGCAGCCCGCGCGGGATCGCGGTGCCGTCCTCCGCCTCATCTCTCGCGAACAAGTCGCCGGGTTTCCCTTCGAACACGCCGGTGCGGGAGATCAGCCTGGCGGGAGCGAGCATCCGTACCCGACGGAACGCCCGCCCCGCGTCCTTCGACACGACGATCACGAGCGCGGGTGCCCGGCGCTGGTTGGCGTACGCGACAGCGGCGCGGATCGGCCCCAGCTCCTCAGGCGTGATCGAGCGGGAGGAATCGTCGATCAGGTCCTCCGCGACCAGGGTGGACGCGCCCAGCGTGGCGACGGCCACCGCACTTGCGAGGACGAGGCCCGGGATGCGGAGCCAGGGTCGAGCGATCCGCGAGGCTGCCGCCACGACGGCGGTGAGCAGGGCCGCCGCCAGCAATGGCATGGGGAACGCGACGCCGAGGAACCGCATCAAGGGCAGTTGGGTTCCCGCGGCGTATCCGATGGCCGCAATGCCCGCGGGAAGCATCCACACTCCCAGGAGCAGGATGGTTCGCGGGCGGGGGCCCTGGCTCTGCCTGGTTCGAACCAAGGAGGCACCGAGGCCCACCGTGGCGAGTGCGAGCGGGACCCGATAGCGCGGGAGGAATCGCCTCACGTTCCCGTAGAAGTGTTGCCCGGTGCCGCGATCGGGAAGGTTTCCGCCCGGCGTGAGGAGAAGCGGGATAGCCCCGATCGCGAGTGCTCCACCGGTTGCACCGAGAACCCGTGCGGCGGATGTCGAGGACCACGGGTCGCCGCGTCGCCGATCAGATATCGCGCGGGGGATGAGGAGCAGCCCGAAGAGCAGCGCGACCGCCCAGAAGACACCGCCGGCCGCCCAATGCATCAAGATCGCGCCCGCCATCAGGATCGCGGCAAGGACGCCCGCCCCGGGACCTCCCGCGACCAGGAGCAGGCTCGCCGCCCCCGCGACGATCATGCCGTCTGCGAGCGAGTTGTCGAGATAGCTCTTCGTCGTCAGTGCGAACGGAACCGAGGTGACGACCGCGATCGCGTAGATTGGCGCGGCCCACAGAGGCTCCTCGGCGGCGCGAGCGAAGGCCCAGCCCGCGAGCCCCAGGAGGCTTGCGGCGAGGGCGGGGATCAGGAACATCAATCGCCACGGGGTTATGCCGACGCCCGACAGCACCGATGCGAGCACCGGCAGACCCACTCGATCAGGGTTCACCTGGAAATCTCGCGGTGAGGCATCGAACAATGAGCGGAGATCGGTCGCAGCGACCAGCTTCGCTCTCCACAGATGCGCCGGCGCGTCCACTCCCGGTGGCACCACCAGTTCGCGCTCGATCGGAACCCGGAGGTACAGCACGAGTCCGATGAGTGCGGAAAGGGTCAGAGCAGCGGCAACGCCGAGATCGCGGGCCGTACCGCCGACAGCTCTCCCGTCGCTCACGCGGGCTCAGGCCAGATCGGGGAGCCCATCGAGGGGCCGTTCATATCCGTCGACGTGTGGCCGCAGAGGCCGATCCGGACCCCGCCGCCCGTGCCCAGGAGTTCGAGCCGAGTCATCACGTCGCGAGCGTAGTGGTCCCTGTCCCAGACGAAGATTCCCCGGGCCACCATGGGCTTGTTCGGGACCCACCTCTGGAACTTCGCGTCGCACGGCGAGGATGCCGAGGTCCGGCCGAACAACTTGTACGCCGAGGGCGCGAGGATATCGGCGACGGCCCCGCGGTTATCGAGCAGACGGTGTTGCGTGAGATGGACTTCGCCCACCGTGACGAAGCCCTCGGATGCCTTACTTGCCGGATCAGATCGACCGCCAGGGGCATCGTGCCGATGGCTTTGGAGGCGAACTCGAACGCCACCCGCTCCTTCCTTTCCGAGAGGACGGCCTCGAGAAATCCCACGTCAAGCGTGATGTCATCGTCGCGGATGTCCACACGGGTGGAGGGTTGGCTGTCCTGCGCGGTCCGGCCGAGGGCGGGGAAGCGCGAGCGGATCGCCTCGACATCGAACATCCTGCTAAGCGTCCCGTACTCGAGGGCTTCACGACAAGGAGATCAGAGACCGGTCATCGCCTCTACCAGGACGACCACGAGGGCGACGGGGTGGCAGCCGGCCGAGCCTGCGCATGGAAATCGAGAAGAGGGATTATTCACGGCGGCGGTCGCGGCCGCGCCTCGAATAGGCGCTCCCCACGTGTCGGGCAGAAGGACGGGAGATAATGTCGATCCCTTGACGCCGAGGATAGGCATCCGGTCCGCGCCAGGCACGCAGACGACGGATCCGCATTACACGGGGCAGACCGAGTCGAAGGGATTCTTCGAGCGGGAGCGCCGCCTCGCCTGGTGGATCCTGCTCGCCGTCGGGTCCGGGTGCCGTCCTTGAGAGACATGCGCCACCCGTCGTGCGCGATGCAGTAGGGTTCCTGCTCGCGCAGCTGGCCCTCATCCATCTCCGCAGGCCGATCCGCTGGGATGAAGCGGTCTACATGACGCAAGTTATCCCTGGCATGGACGCGCTTTTCTTCGCGGCCTGGCGATCCCGGGGCATCACGTTGCTGATCTCTCCAGTGACACTGCTCGGAGGATCGTTGGCAGACGTCCGGTTGTTTCTGATGGTCGCGTCCGCTGCTACCGTGACACTTACCTTCAGGATATGGATCCCCCTGATCGGCATAGCGGCGCCGGCCGCGGCCTTCCTGTTCTCGTTCACCTGGCTGGGTCTCGTCTACGGATCAGCGGTGATGCCCAACTTCCGGGCCGCGATCCTGGGAGTCGCCGTCGCAGGCCTGATCGCTCGTCGCCTCGAAGGTGGGTCGCTTCGTTGGGCGGTGTCGGCTTCCGCTGTGCTCGGGGCGATGACGCTGGTCCGACCCACTGACGC
>JBPCPX010000178.1:0-8627 GCA_050998695.1 Actinomycetota bacterium | reverse complement strand
CGATCACGAGGGCCTCAGGACGCACGAGGGTGGCTCTGGCGCGATTCGCTCGCAACCGACGTCTCGCCGACGCTCTGGAGATGTGGGCGTTCTGCTCGCTCACGAGCTCGGAGGGCGCCCGTCGTTACTACGACGCTCACCGGGCCAAGAGCCAGACCCACCGACGCGCCCTTCGGTCTTTGGCCAACCGCTGGGTCGGGATCCTCCATGGCTGCTTGCAGCACCGCGCGTGCTACTCCGAGCAAGTGGCATGGCCGGTCGCCGAGGAGGTGGCTGCTTGACAGTTCCGGACCGTGGGATGTCTAGCTCTGTCGTTGCAGTTGCCCGCGAACTGAGAGGTCGAGCAGCGGACGAACGGATCGAGGCGATGATCCAACTTCGGAGTGGGGACTGGGTCGCTCTCTATCTAGATCCCGCTACCGGAGAGCTGTGGAAGCTCTTCTATCCGGATGGCCATCTGCAGGGCGGAGGACTGCCGTATCTGACGCCTATCCCGATGGAGGATGCCGTTGGGGAGTTCGCTGTCGATCCTGATGAAATCGCTCGCGAACTGCGCAAAGCGAAGCGCACACGAGCGTCGGGTGACCTCCTCGATTGGGACTGAACCTCATGCTCAGAAGGAAGCGGCTGCCGTCCGATCTCGAAGGCGCTTTGGACAAGCTCCGGGACGTCGTTGTCGAGGTCGAGGCGGCTAAGGACGTGATGACCTCGACCGTGCCGTCGACCCGTTCCGCGGGCACGCCGCTCGCCGAAGGGATCCATGAGCTCGAGCTCCGCCTCGTGGCGGCGCGCGAGCTCATGCCAGTGTGGCGGCACACGTCGCTCGAGAAGGAGTGGCAGGCCTGCGACGAGGGGATCCGCGAGTCCTTGGACCGAGCCCGCCAGCTCCGGGAAGACCCTCCGGAGCTGGCGGGCTTCGAAGGGCTGATCTGGGCCGTCGACCGCCTCCTCGAACCCTTGGAGGCGTTCGAGGCAGCGGCTGAGCGGTTCCGTACGCTTCGTCGCTGAGATGTCCGTCGTCAGCCTCGTCGGGGTGCACAAGTCGTACGGCACGTGGCCCGTGCTCCAAGGGGTCGACCTCATGGTGCCCGACGGCGCGCGGATCGGGATCATCGGACCGAACGGCGCCGGCAAGTCGACGCTGCTGCGGATCGTCGACGGCACCGAGGACGTGAACGAGGGCGAGGTCGTCCGTCGCCGCGGCGTGACGGTCAGCTACCTCGAGCAGAACCCGGAGGGCGACGATCGGACCGCCGAGGCCTGGGTGCTCGCGGGCCGGCCGGACATCGCCGCGCTCGACGACGAGCTCCGCGCGATCGAAGCCGAGCTCGCGCGGCCTGCGGTCACGGCCGACCTCGCGAAGATGGATCGTGTCCTCGTCAAACAGCAGGCGGTGCTCGATCGCTGGGTGGAAGCCGGTGGACCTGGGCTCGCGGGGGAAGCGCGGAGCCTGCTCGTCCGCCTCGGCTTCGACGACCACGACCTGACGCTCCCAACGACCGCCCTCTCAGGCGGCCAACGCAAGCTCGCCGCGTTCGCCGCGTGCCTGATCCGCGATCCGGACCTGCTTCTCCTCGACGAGCCAGAGACGCACCTCGACGCCGACAAGCGCGAGCTGCTCGAGGAGGTCGTCGCCGAGTTCCCCGGCGCCGTCGTGACCGTCTCCCACGACCGGTACCTCCTGGACGACACCGTGACCCAGATCGCCGAGCTGGATCGCGGCGCCGTCACGATGTGGCCGGGCACCTACTCCGCCTATGCCCTGGCGAAGGAGCTCGCGCTCCAGCGCCAGCAACGGATCTGGGTCACGCAGCAGAAGGAGATCGCACGGCTCGAAGCCGCGATCGCCCGGTTCGAGCTCTGGGCGTCCTGGGTGCCGAACGAGCGACACATCAGGCAGGCGAGGAACAAGCAGCGCCAGATCGACCAGATGGACAAGGTCGACCGCCCGGTGTTCGAGCGCCGGAGGATGGCGCTCGAGATGCGGCCAGCCGCGCGCGGTGGCCAACGCGTCGTCCGGGTCCGGGACGTCTCGATGGCGTTCGATGAAGAGCCCGTGCTGCTCGATGTCTCCTTCGATGTGTACCGACGGGAGCGACTCGGCGTCGTGGGTCCGAACGGCGCGGGCAAGAGCGTGTTGGGGCAGATCGTGGTCGGCGAGCTGCAGCCGACTTCGGGTGAGCTCTGGGTGGGTCCCTCGGTCCGGATCGGGTACCTGGCCCAGGGTTTCGTGGGCCAAGACCCGGCGCTCACGCCCGTCGAGACCGTCCGGAAAACGAAGGCGATGTACGAAGGGGAAGCTGTTGCCCTGCTCGCGAAGTTCCTGTTCCCCTACGACCAGATGCGCACGCCGGTCGGGTCGCTCTCCGGCGGCGAGCGCACGAGGCTCGAGCTCTGCCTCCTGATGCTCTCGGGTGCGAACTGCCTCGTCCTCGATGAGCCGACGAACCACCTCGACATCGAGAGCATGGAGGTGCTGGAGGGCGCGGTGGAGTCGTTCGACGGGACCGCGATCCTGATCTCGCACGACCGGTACCTGATGGATCGGCTCTGCGACCGGATCCTCGAGGTGCGCGAGGGCGAGGTGCGGAGCTTCGAGGGCGGCTACGATGACTGGGTCGCCGCGAAGGCTGTCGTGTGAGCAGCGACACCCTCGAAGGGATCCGCGACGAGGTCGTGGTCTGCCGTCTCTGCCCTCGGTTGGTCGAGTGGCGGGAGCGGGTCGCTCGGGAGAAGGTGGCGCGCTTCGCCGACCAGGAGTACTGGGGGAGGCCGGTTCCCGGTTGGGGCGATCCGGATGCAGCCGTCTTGATCCTCGGGCTCGCACCCGCCGCCCACGGTGGGAACCGGACCGGTCGGATCTTCACCGGTGACCGCAGCGGCGACTTCCTGTTCGCATCGCTGCACCGGACGGGCTTCGCCAACCAGCCGACCTCCGTCTCGAGGGACGACGGCCTTCGTCTCAACGGGGTCTACATCACCGCGGTCAACCGGTGCGCGCCCCCGGCGAACAAGCCGACACCCGACGAGCGTGACCGGTGCCTCCCGTACCTGGAGCGAGAGATACGGGTGTTGACGCGCCTGCAGGTCATCATGGCGCTCGGCGCGTTCGCCTGGGACGGTGCGCTTCGTGCCCTGGGCGCGCTCGGTCACGTCGTGAAGCCGCGGCCACGGTTCGGTCATCTCGCCGAGGCGCGTATGGGTCCTTTCGTCCTGCTCGGTTGCTTCCACCCGAGCCAGCAGAACACGTTCACCGGCAAGCTCACGGCGGCGATGCTGGACGAGGTGTTCGAACACGCCCGTGGCATCGCAGCTCGCTAGCTCTGATCCTCGTCGTCCGAGTCGGGTCGGCCGGTGACGCGCCGGTGCAGCCCGTGCAACCCCGGCAACCGATCGAACTCGAGGATGGCGAGGGCCAGTGCCGTCCCGAGGATGGCGGTGAGGTACAGGCCGATGCCGGTCACGACGCCGATCGCGGCGACGCTGAGGATCGAGGCGGCGGTCGTGAGACCGCGCGTCTGACCCTCCTCGGCGCGCCAGATGATGCCCACCCCGAGGAACCCGATGCCGGTGGCCACGCCGGCGACTGCCTGTCCGGCCGTGTCGGGGAACATCGAGATCGCGACACCGGAGAATCCGGCGGCCCCGAGGGCCACGATCGCGAAAGTGCGCTCGCCGGCGCTCTTTCCGCGGGATTCGCGCTCGAGCCTGACGAGGAAGCCAAGCAGCGCAGCCAACCCCATCCGGGCGGCGAGCGTGAGCTCCAGCGTCACCCGGCCGTCTTCGAAGATGCCCACCTCTCGGAGCCTAGTGTCCCGGAAAGACCGGGGGCTCGAGGTGGTTGACCGTCGCGTATAGCCGCGGCTACGGTCGAGACAACGCCGCACGGACGGAGATGCAGCATGCGGATCGCTCGGCTGGTTGCGGTGCTCGGATTGGGAGGCGCGTCTCTGCTGCTCTGGGGACTTCCGTCGATGGGAGCGGCGCCCTGCACGCAGACAGGCACGCAAGGTGACGACGTGATGAACGGGACGCCTGGCGACGACGTGCTGTGCGGGTTCGGAGGCGACGATGAGCTCAGAGGATTCGCCGGGAACGACATCCTCCGCGGCGGACCGGGCCACGATTTCCTCAGCGGCGGAGGAGCAGACGACCGACTCCTCGGGTCCCAGGGTCGCGACACGATGATCGGAGGCACCGGGAACAACGTGATGCGGGGTGCGCGCGGGATGGACGACGGGGACGGGGGCAGGGGGGACGATCGCACCTACGGTGGCGAGACGGGCGACTCGACCCTCTACGGGGGCGCCGCCGGAGTCGACCTGGTCTACGGCGGGCCCGGGAACGAAGCTTGCCTCGCGACGGTCGACGGCCGTGGGAACGACCGCGTCGCCGGTGGCCTCGGGACCGACCACTACTTCATCGATGACGGCGACGCCCACACCAGCGCCGAGATCGAAGGTCCCTGCTTCGCCGAGTAGCAGCGACAGCAGGTAGTCGGGGGCGGCGGGCGTAGCCTGCCGCCCCCTTTATGCTCGCCTGATGGGTCGTCACGGCTTCTTCCGCGTCCCTCCGGCCGACGAGGATCACCGGAAGGTCGATCGCGCGACCGTCCGTCGCGTGATCGGGACGTTCCGCCCGTACAAGGGCAAGGTCGGTTTGGTGGGACTGCTGATCGGCCTCACGTCGGGGCTCGGCGTCATCAACCCGCTGATGATCGTCCTGGTCTTCGACAGAGCGCTCTTCGGTGACAACGGCGTCTGCCAAGGTCAGCCGTGCCCGAACCTCCCGCTGCTGTACCTCTACGTCGCGATCATGATCGCCGTCCCCATCGTGACGAGCATCATCGGGATCGGGCAGACCTATCTCACGAACCTCGTCGGGCTGAACGTGATGCAGGACATCCGGAACAAGCTTTACGAGCATCTGCAGGGGATGCCGCTCCGGTTCTTCACGACGACACGGACCGGCGAGATCCAGTCGAGGTTGGCGAACGACGTGGGTGGCGTGCAGTCCGTCGTGACCGACACGGCGTCTACGGTGCTCTCGAACGTCGTGACGATCATCAGCACGATCATCGCGATGATCCTCATCTCGATCCCGCTCACGATACTGTCGTTGCTGCTGATGCCGCTCTTCCTGTGGCTCACCGTCAAGGTCGGCAGGGCCCGGCGAGAGGTCGCGACCAACACGCAGCGGACCCTCGCGGACATGACCACCATCACCGAGGAGACGCTCAGCGTGAGCGGGATCCTGCTGTCGAAGGCGTTCGGTCGGCAGCAGTTCGAGATCGGCAGGTTCCGCGGCGAGAACGAACGGCTGACCGGATTCCTGCTCCGCCAGACGATGATCGGCCGGTCCTTCTTCGCGCTCGTGGGCACGTTCTTCTCCATCACCCCTGCCCTGGTCTACCTGGTCGCGGGCTGGGTGAACGCGGACGCGGGCTTCGACGTGATCAGGTCGGGGATGCTCGTGGGGTTCACCACGCTCCAGTCCCGGCTCTTCTTCCCGATCGGCTCGATGCTGCAGGTCTCGACCGAGGTGCAGTCCTCGCTCGCGTTGTTCGATCGGATCTTCGAGTACCTGGACCTGCCGCACGAGATCCAGGACGCACCGGATGCCGTGTCGATCGAGCACGTGACCGGCCACGTTCGGCTACGGGATGTCCGCTTCCGTTACGAGGAGCCGCCAGAAGGGATCCCCGTGTCGCCGGATGCACCGCCGCCCGGCGACGACGACCCCATTCCGCGGGAATGGACGCTCGAGGGTGTCGACCTGGACATCCGACCCGGGCAGCTGGCCGCGCTGGTCGGTCCCTCCGGCGCCGGCAAGACGACGGTGACGTACCTGGTGCCCCGCCTCTACGACGTGCAGGAGGGGGCTGTCGAGATCGACGGCCTCGATATCCGGAAGATCAAGCTCGAGTCGCTGGGTGAAGCGATCGGCGTGGTCACGCAAGAGACGTACCTGTTCCACGACACGGTCCGCCGGAACCTCCTGTACGGCAAACCGGACGCGACCGACGAGGAGATGATCGCTGCGGCACGGGCGGCGAACATCCACGACCGGATCACGGAGCTGCCCGAGGGCTATGACACGGTCGTCGGGGAGCGCGGCTACAAGCTCTCCGGCGGAGAGAAGCAGCGCCTCGCGATCGCCAGGGTGGTCCTGAAGGATCCCAAGATCCTGATCCTGGACGAGGCCACGTCGTCGTTGGATACGACCTCGGAGCGCCTGGTGCAGTCGGCGCTGGAGCCGTTGATGATGGGGCGAACGACGATCGCCATCGCGCACCGCCTCTCCACGATCCTGTCGGCCGACGTGATCTTCGTCTTGGACCGGGGGCGGATCGTCGAGCAGGGGACGCACGAGGATCTGCTCAATCGGGGCGGGCTGTACGCGCGGGTCTACGAGCAGCAGTTCCGCGGCGGCCAGGTGCAGGCCGAGTACGAGGACGGCGTGATCCTCGCCTCCGGTGAGGTCGTGCGCACCGCGAGCTGACCGGCAGGCGGCGTATGGTCACTCAGAGCTGTTTCGAGTAGCCGAGCAGCACGAAGCCGTCCGGGAACACGATGTTCGGGGTGCGCTCGTAGCCCAGTCGCTCGTACATCGACTGCGCCGCCTTCATCCGATGCGTGGTGTTCAGCGTCATGAACGTCTTGCCGGCCGCGCGGGCCCGCGCCTCCGATTCGGCCATCAGGGCTCGAGCGACGCCGCGAGCCCGCGCAGCCGGATCGACCCCGAGCATCCGGATGTGGGCTTCCTCCGGTTCGAGCGGCCGCTGTTCGTCATCCTCGTCGTCCCGCACCCGTCCATCGATCTCGAGCGTCAACGAGCCCACGACTCGTCCGTCATCGACCGCGACGAGGATCGTCGTCCGATCGGCGCGAGCGGCCACGTCCGCGATCCGGAGGAGGTATCGCTCCCAATCGTCGTCGCCTGGGCGGACGAATTCGCGATAGGCCTCGGCCGTGACCCGCCCGGCAGCGGCGTGCTCGTCCGCGGTCGCTTCCCGAACCTCCACCCGCGGAAGGCTAGCGGAGCCGCTTCGGATGCTGACGGTCAGGTTCGTTGACTTCTCATGACGGGCGGGCAGGATGAAGGGGTGACGGAACCGCAGCTCGGTCGTCTCCTGCTCGCCGCGCACCGTGGGTTCGCGGCCGATCTGGTCGTGGAGCTCGAGGAGCGGGGCTGGCCGGAGCTGCGCGCCTCACAGGCAGCCCTCGTGCTCAACGTGGACCGCCGCTCCGGGACACGGCTCACCGAGCTCGCACGACGCGCGGGCGTTACCAAACAAGCCATGATGGTGGTGGTCGACGAGCTCGAAGTTCGAGGGCTCGTCCGGAGAACTCCCGATCCGGAGGACGGACGAGCGAAGGTGGTCCGGCTCACGGCGCGCGGCCGGACGTTCGCGGCCGAGTGCCGGCGGGCGGTCGCCGCCGTCGAGGCGAGAGCGAGACGAGCCCTCGGTGGCCGGCGGTACGAGGGGCTCCGGGAGGCGCTCGAGCTGCTACTGGAAACCGTCGACGAGGGAGCCTGAGGCCCGGTCAGACGCGGAGGCCGGGACGATCCATCCGGAAGCGGTCGAGCGGGACCGACGGCTGCTCGCCGGTTGCCAGGTCGGCGAGCACCTCCCCGATCAGCGGGGCGAACTTGAAGCCGTGGCCGCTGCACGGTGACCCGATCACCAGCGGCCCGATCCGGTCGATCACGAAGTCCTCGTCGGGCGTGGTCGTGTAGAGGCACGTTTCGGTCCGAACGAGCGACGGCCGTGACGCGAGGTGCTCGCCGACCCACGCGGCGGACTGCGCCTCGCGGTCGGCGTCCGGCTCGAACGACCGGGCATCCGGGTCGATCACGGGCCCGGACAGGTGCGCGCCGACCTTGATCTCCCCGACCCTGAACGGGTTCGGGACCATGTAGGGGGGCTGCTGCGGCGCGGAGTCCCAGTCGATCACCGTCGGGACCGAGGATCCCTCCTCGCCGGCGTCGAAATGGCTCGACTGTTCGAGCGTCGGGCGCAGGGAGAGCTGGATGCCCGCGCCTTCGAGCAACGGGGCGGCCCAGGCACCGGCGGCGACGATCGCGGCCGGTGCCCGGATCACCTCGCCGTGGGACGTCACGATCTCGACGCCGTCTCCCGAGGGATGGAGCGCGTCGACGACCGTGTGCTCGCGCAGCTCCGCACCCGCGACGCGCGCCAGCCGCGCCTGCGTTCCGATCGCTTCGTCCGCCCGCAGGATCGCTCCCTCGGGCTGATACACGAAGGCCGACACCCCGTCGAAGTGGAGCGCCGGCCACCGGTCCGCCACCTCGGCCGCCGAGGGTCGCTCGAAGGCTTCGCCGGAGGCTTCGAGAGCGGCGGCCGACAGGTTCGTGGCCTCGCCGACGTCGAGCCCGCCCACGACCCGGAGGAGCTCGACGCCCGCATCCGCCTCGAGTCGACGCCACCGCCCGAGGGCCTCCCGTGCGATCCGGACGCAGAGGGGGTCGTGATAGGTGAGCCGGAAGTTCCGGGTCGGCCCTCCCGAGCTGCCGCTGCCGTGACCGAACGTGAACCGCTCCAACAGGACCACCGCGGGGGGGAGAAGAGAAAGCAACACACCATGACACACCCCCCCCCCCCC
>JBPCPX010000058.1:0-21603 GCA_050998695.1 Actinomycetota bacterium | reverse complement strand
CACACGGGGGCTCACTCATTCCCATCGATCGTCGCTGCGCAGGGGCAGTACTCAAGCTCTGGCCCCGCCCGAGGGCTCTCTACGGTAGCTCTCGAGAAAATCCTGGTCACATGTGACCCGTTTCACTATGCGGGGAATGCGGGGTCGCTAGCGTCGTTCCGGTGAGCACGTTGCGATCGGTCCTGGATGAGTTGCGGTCCGAAGACCTCGAGATGGCCTCCGAGGAGGAGCTGGGTGAGGGCTTGGTCGAGCTGGAACGCGCCACGCGCGTCTTGGAGGCAGAACGCTCCCGTCGCCTGGTTGAGGTGGAGCGGAGAGGGACCTGGGCGATCGACGGCCACCTCTCGGTCGTGTCGTGGCTTGCGGCGCGGCTGCGGTCGGCTTCGGTCGTGCCTCCCGGCAGGTGAAACAGTCCCGGGCCCTCCGAGAGATGCCTCTGACGGCGGAGGCGCTCGGTTCGGGTCAGGTGTCCTCGGAGGCTGCCCGGTTGCTCGTGGGTGCCCAACAGGCGGCTCCTGAGGCCTTCGGTGAGGCGGAGCCGATGCTCGTGGACGCTGCGATTGCCCTCCGGCCCGTGAGCTCCGGGTGGCGATCGCCTACTGGCGCCAGGCTGCAGATGCCTGTGGGGCCGAGGAGCGTACCAGGAGGCTGTGGGAGGGCCGCCACCTCCAGGTCTCCCCCACCATCGAGGGCAGGGTCCGCATCGACGGGTCCTTGGACCCGGAGTCCGGACAGAGCCTCATCACGGCGCTCCGTTCCGTCCAGGACTCCTGGACCAGGGACGGGGCAGAGGACCCCAGGTCGGCCCCTCAGCGCCGTGCTGATGCCCTGGTGGAGCTCTGTCGAGCCTTCCTCGATCGCTCCGACAGGCCTCAGGTGGCAGGAGAGCGTCC
Source organism: Actinomycetota bacterium (assembly GCA_050998695.1). Classification (GTDB taxonomy): domain Bacteria; phylum Actinomycetota; class UBA4738; order UBA4738; family HRBIN12; genus JAJNBA01. The sequence goes on along the minus strand of JBPCPX010000058.1, from coordinate 20,710 downwards.
CCACGTGGTCGTGACGGTGGACATGGAGAGCTTGCAGGGCCGGCTCGGGAGGCGCTCGGAGCTCGAAGATGTCGGTCTGATCACCCCGGAGGAAGCCCGGCATCTGGTGTGTGATGCCGGTGTGTCCCGGGTGCTGATGAAGGGAACCTCCGAGCCCTTGGACGTGGGCCGCAGGACCCCGGTGGTGGGATCAGGGATGCGGAGGGCTCTCATGCTCAGAGACGGTAGGTGCTCCTTCCCCGGCTGTGGCAGACGCCAGTCCTGGCCGCCATCAACCGGCGAGGAGGCCGGCGACCTCGGAGTCGGGGAGCCTCCGGAACTTCCGCCGGCGCGGCTGGCTCCGCTCGAGGACGCCCGCTTCGATGTGGTCGTGATCGATCGTTCGGGAGTCCGGTGCGCCGAGCACCTGCACCGCGTTCTTCACGGCCGTGGGGAGATCCCAGGCAGGGCCGTACCTCTCTTTGAGGCTCTCGGTGAGGTCGTCGGCGTGGCCTCCGATGGCCACGAAGCCGTGTTCATCGGTCACGCTGCCGTCGAACAAGACGTGGTAGATGGACGTGCCGTCGACATCGCCGTTCACCTCGCCCACCAGGATCTCCACTTCGTACGGCTTCATCTGCTGAGTGAAGATCGTCGACAATGCCTGCGAGTACGCGTTGGCGAGGTCGCGGGCCTTGACGTCCTCCCTGCCGTAGGAGTAGCCGCGCAGGTCCGCGAGGCGGATCCCCGAGATCCGCAGATCCTCGAACTCGCTGTACTTCCCGACGCCGGCGAACGCGATGCGATCGTAGATCTCGCTGATCTTGTGCAGCGTGGAGCTCGGATTCTCGGCGATGAACAACAGGCCGTCGGCGTACTCGAGCCCGATCACGGAGCGTCCTCGCGCGATGCCCTTGTGCGCGTAATCCGACCGATCCTTCATCAGCTGGTCGGGCGAGACGTACGGCATGAACGACATCTACGACCTCGTCTCCACCACCGCGCGCACGGCGGTCGCGACGTCTTCGTCGACCGACTCCGTGGCGCCCTGTGCGGTGACCGTCACGACCACCGGGAAGATCCCTCGCGCGAGATCCGGCCCCCCCGTCGCGACGTCGTCCTCGGCGGCGTCGATCAATGCCTCGACCGCCACCCGCATCGCCTCGTCGTGATCCAGTCCCGGCCGCCAGCGCTTCTTCAGCGAGTTCTTGGCAGGCTGCGCCCCCGATCCCGTGGCCTGGTAGTCCTGTTCCTCCCAACGTCCGCCCGTCGCGTCGTAGTAGAAGAGCCGGCCCTCGTTGCGGCCCTCGTCGTATCCACCGAACAGCGGGACGACGACGAGACCCTGTACCGCGAGCGGGAAGTTCGCTCGGATCATCTGGGCGAGCCTGTTCGCTTTCCCTTCGAGGGACAGCCGGTCGCCCGTGAGCTTCTCGTAGTGTTCGAGCTCGAGCTGGAAGAGCCGGACGGTCTCCACGGCCTGTCCGGCCGCCCCCGCGATCGCGATCGCGGAGAAGTCGTCCGCCGCGAACACCTTCTTCATCTTGGCGTCGGCGATCGTGTAGCCGGCGGTCGCGCGGCGATCGCCCGCCATCACGATCCCCTCCGCGTATCGCAGGCCCAGGACCGTGGTCGCTTGAGGAACGTCCACCCCGCCCATCTGCAGCGACGAGGGCATCGCCTCAGGACGTTGCCGCTTGAGCAGCTCGACGAAGCTCGGGTCGGCGCCGAAAGAAGCCCCCGAGAGTGGCAGCTCGACCCTGTCGGTCACTCCCCGCCCTTCTGCACGTAGGACTTCACGAACTCCTCGGCGTTCTCTTCCAGGACCGAGTCGATCTCATCGAGGATCTCGTCCATCTCCTCTTTGAGCTCGGCTGCCTTCGACGTCGACGAGACCTGGCCGGCGTCGGCATCGGGCTGGTCTCCGTCGCCGCCCTTCTTCTGGACCTGCTTCCGTTCCTGTTCGGGCATGGTTCCTCCTCGGTGGCGATTCTAGCTGCAGCGACGGATCACCCCTGGAGGGCGGTCACCAGCGCGGCCGCGTCGTGGGACGCCTCGAGCAGCTCTTCCACGTGCGCCTTCGTGCCGCGGAGCGGCTCCCTCATCGGGATGCGTTGGAGCGCCTCGGCGCCGGTATCGATGATCAGGGAGTCCCACGACGCGGCCGCGATCGCATCGGGGAACTTGCCGATGCATCGTCCCCGGAAATACGCACGCGTGTCCTCGGGTGGATCCATGATGGCGCGTTGCACGTCCGCCTCGGCGACCATGCGCTCCACCTTCCCGGAGCGTTCCAGCCGGTAGTAGAGGCCCTTCTCCTGGCGGACGTCGTGATACTGGAGGTCGATCGCCCGCAGCTTCGGGTCGCCCCTGTCGAGTCCTCCCCGTTCGCGATACGCCTCGATGAGGCGATACTTGGCCACCCAGTCGAGCTCGCGGTGCAGCGAAAGGGGTTCGGTCTCGAGCGACGTCAACACGCTCTCCCATCGCTCGAGGACCTCACGATTCGCCTCGGTGTCGTCCTCGTGCTCGATGTACTTCTTCGCGTGCTCGAAGTACTCCCACTGGAGCTGCACGGCGGTGAGGCGCCTGCCGTCGGCGAGACGGACCTCGACCGTGCAGGTCACGTCCCGCGAGATCTCGTGCAGCGCCCGTACCGGTCCCTCGAGGGAGAGATCCGGGAGGAACCGATCCTCGATCATCTTGAGGACGATCGCCGTCGTGCCCACCTTCAGGAACTGCGCGACCTCGCACATGTTGGCGTCGCCGATGATCACGTGCAGGCGCCGGTACTTCTCCGGATCGGCGTGGGGCTCGTCCCGCGTGTTGATGATGGGACGCTTCAGCGTTGTCTCGAGGCCGACCTCGGTCTCGAAGAAGTCCGCGCGCTGCGTGAGCTGGTAGATCGGCCGTCCCCGCTCGTCCCACGGCGCCTCGGAGCCGAGCTTCCCTGCACCGCAGAAGATCTGGCGAGAGACGAAGAACGGGGTCAGGTCCCGCACGATGTCGGCGAACGGCGTCTGCCGGTCGACGAGGTAGTTCTCGTGCGTACCGTAGGAGTTGCCCTTCCCGTCGGAGTTGTTCTTGTAGATCAGGAGCGCCGGCGTCTCGGGCAGCTGCATGGCGACCTCGCGCATCGAGCGCTCGAGGATGCGCTCCCCCGCCTTGTCGTGGATCACCAGCTCGCGAGGTGTAAGGCACTCGGGGGTCGAGTACTCGGGATGCGCGTGGTCCACGTAGTACCTCGCGCCGTTCGGGAGGATCACGTTGGCGAGGCCGAGGTCCTCGTCGGATACCTCGCGTGACGGGATCGGCTCGAAGCCGCGCGCGTCCCGCAGAGGCGACTCTTGCTCGTAGTCCCAGCGGATCCGCCTGAGCGACCCCGCGAAGGTCGAGATCAATAGCGACGACGAGAGGACGGGGTTGAAGTCCGGGACCCCGACCGCGGCGATGCCGTACTCGGTTTCGGTGCCTACGACCTTGGGGATGGCCACCCAGGGACCCTACAGATACTGACCGGGGCTCACGCGCTCCACCTGCCGGCCGTCGCCCTCGTCGCCGAGCAGCGTTCGGACATAGACGATGCGCTCGCCCTTCTTGCCCGAGATCCGAGCCCAGTCGTCGGGGTTGGTCGTGTTGGGGAGATCTTCGTTCTCCTTGAACTCGTCCCGGATCGCCGTGAGGAGATCGTCGGTCTTGATGCCCTTCTCCCCGGTGGAGAGGAAACGCTTGATCGCGTCCTTCTTGGCCCGGCGCACGATGTTCTCGATCATCGCGCCCGAGTTGAAGTCCTTGAAGTACAGGATCTCCTTGTCTCCGGAGGCGTAGGTGACCTCGAGGAAGCGGTTGCGCTCGGAGGGCTCGTACATCTGCTCGATCGTTCGCTCGATCATGCGCGAGACCGCCACCTGGACGTCGCCCGCGTTCCGTTCGACCTCGTCCGGGTGGATCGGGACCACCGGGTGCAGGTACTTGGACATCACGTCCTTGGCCTGGTCGGCGTTGGGCCGCTCGATCTTGATCTTCACATCGAGCCGCCCGGGCCGCAGGATCGCCGGGTCGATCAGGTCTTCACGGTTGGATGCGCCGATGACGATCACGTTCTTGAGGGTCTCGACGCCGTCGAGCTCGGAGAGCAGCTGCGGGACGATGGTCGACTCGACGTCGGAGGAGATCCCCGTGCCGCGCGTGCGGAAGATGGAGTCCATCTCGTCGAAGAAGACGATGACGGGAAGACCCTCCTCGCTCTTCTCCTTGGCCCGCTGGAAGATCTCGCGGATCTGCCGTTCCGTTTCGCCGACGTACTTGTTCAGCAGCTCCGGCCCCTTCACGTTCAGGAAGTAGCTGCGAGCGTCCTCGCGGCCCGTGCGCTCGCGCACCTTGTCGGCGAGGGACTTGGCCACGGCCTTCGCGATGAGCGTCTTGCCGCATCCCGGGGGTCCGTAGAGCAGGACGCCCTTGGGCGCTTCCAGTTCGTGTTCGTGGAAGAGCTCGGCGTAGAGGAACGGCAGCTCGACCGCATCCCGGATCGCTTCGATCTGACCCTCGAGTCCTCCGATGTCCTCGTAGGTGATATCGGGGATCTCCTCGAGGACGAGCTCCTCCACCTCTTCTCTGGGCAGCAGCTCGGTGGCCACACCGGAGCGCGCGTCGTACAGGACGGGGTCGCCGGCGCGGACCGTCGTACCGAGGAGGGAACCAGCGAGGTAGGCGACGTGCTCCTCGTCGCCACGACTCACCACAACCGCCCGATCGGTCCCGAGCTTGTCCTTCACCTTCACGACCTGACCGGCCCCGTCGGGGTCGAGCACCTCGACCACGTTCAGCGCGTCGTTCAAGATCACCTGGGCGCCCGATCTGAGCTTGTCCGCGTCGAGGTCGGGTGCGGGCATCACCCGCATCTTCCGGCCGGCAGTCACCACGTCGACCGAGCCGTCGTCGTTGGTACCGACGAAGACCCCGAAGGTAGCGGGCGGTTGCGACAGCTTCTCGACCTCCTCGGCGAGGGACTCGATCCGCTGCTTCTCGTCCCGGAGCGCATCCGCCAGCTTCTCGTTCTGACCGGTCGCCCGGGCGAGGGCCTCCCGCGTCTCGACGAGCTTCTCCTCGAGGAGCTGCACCTGTCGCGGGGCGTTGGTCAGGCGGCGGCGAAGGAGGCCGACCTCCTCCTCGAGGAAGGAGATCTGCGTCTGCAGCTCGTGGATCTTCTTCGCGTGCTGTTCAGCCTGCTCGTGGCGATCCGCCATCCGGCTCACCTCCCACCGAGGTCATCAACGCTTCACCCGCATCTTGAGCCCTTGCGGGCCTCTTTCCCGTAGATACGGCAACCAGCCGATCCCGGCCGATGCCCGGAACAGGGTACTTCTCCCGAAGCTAGTCCTCGGGACCGACACGAGCCACGGTCAGGAACCCGGTATGGCCGACCATCCGATGGTCGGGGCGGACGCTCCGCGAGGTGACGTGCCACCCTCGCTTGAGCACTTCGAACGTCTCGATGTGGAGGAAGCCGGACTCCGGGAGTGCCAGGACGAGCTGTTGGACCTGGATCGTGGTCGGGAGGTAGGCGCAGAGGACCGCCCCGGGCTCGAGCGCCGGCCGCAGAGCTCCGAGAGGCGCCCATGGCTCGGGGAGATCCAGGACCAACCTGTCGAACCGATCCCCGCTGGAGCCCGCTTCGGCCACGTCGCCGTCGCGCATCTCGAGGGTGTCGGGGCTCTTCCCGAAGAAGCCCTCGATGTTCGCCTGGGCCCGCTCACGGTGCTCCGGCCGGACCTCGTACGAGACGATCCGCCCTTGCTCGCCCACCGCCCGGCACAGCGCGATCGTCAGCGCTCCCGAGCCCGTCCCGGCCTCGAGGACCCGCGCGCCCGGGTAGACGTCCGCGTACACGACGATCGGTCCGAGGTCCTTGGGATAGACGACCTGCGCCCCTCTCGGCATCTTGAGGACGTAATCCGAGAACCGCGGACGGAACGCGGCGAGGACCATGCCGCGCGCGGTCGTCACCCGTGTCCCCTCCGGTCGGCCGATGAGGTCGTCGTGCGCGAGGGTGCCCGCATGGGTGTGGTACGTGGCGCCCACCTGCAACGAGAACAGGTACGTCCGCTCTCGCTGATCGATGAGGAGGACTCGCTCGCCTGCTTCGAACGGAGCGCTCATCGGGCGGCCCGAGCGTAGATCTCCGCGGGGAGTACCTCTTCGGAGAGCTCCTGGGCGACCTCACGATCGGACGGCTCCAGGTCGGCGCCCGGGTCGGTGCCCAGGCGATGGCCGAGGATCTGCGCGCGAGCCCGGCAGAACGCGCAGAAGCGGCCCGTGGTGGGCTGGTCGCACGACTCGCAGGGTCGAAGCTCCGCTCGATCCTCCGACCGGAACAGGGGCATGCCGCGCTCCAGATAGCCGAGGAAGAACTGCGACTTGGTCCCCGGCGACGTCTGCTCGATCGCGTTCATGGCTTCCTTGTATCGGAGCTGGGTGTTCCCGGCGACGAGCGGACACTCCTCGACCACGTAGTCGATGCCACGCAGGAAGGCGTACGCCGCCGTCTCCAGCTCGGACAGACGATGGAGGGGCTTGACCTTCTTGACCATCCCGTCTCGCCCGGGAAGGGCCGGCGACTGACGCGCGATCGCGTCCGTCTGCCAGCGCAGGGTGTTCCCGAGCAGCGTGGCGGCCTCGTCGTCGAGGTTGTGACCGGTCGCGACCACGTCGAAGTCGCCCTCGAGCGCGGCACGATTGAAGACGTATCGCTTCGACAACCCGCACACCGCGCAGGTCGATCGCGAACCGCGCCGTCCGGCGGTCGGGATGTCGTAGCCGTAGTCACGTCGCAGGTCGACCGTCAGCAGCCGGGCTCGGCGCTTCGCCGCGAACGCTCGCGCGACGTCGTGCGAGCGATCCGAATACTCCGCGATACCGAGGCCGAGGTAGAGACCGGTGACGTCGTAACCGAGGTCGAGGAGCACGTCCCAAAGCGCAAGCGAGTCCTTGCCTCCCGAGACGGCGAGCAGGATCCGGTCACCCTGCGCCATCATCTGGTGGCGCAGGATCGCCTTCTCCACCTGGGTCCGGAACATCGTGAAGAAGTGCTCGGTGCAGAAGGCGGCGTGGTGACGCCTGATCTCGATCACGGCGTCCCCACGGCAGCTCCGGCACCTCATCGGACGCCTCCCGAGATGACGGGGCGGATCTCGAGCTCGTCTTCGTCCCGGACGCGCATCTCGCGTGTGATGAGCTCGCCCGCCCGGATCACGAGCACGCTGACCACCGAGATGCCGAGCTCCTCGAGGACGGAGCCGACCGGACGGCCCCCTCGGACCTGCACCTCGCGGTCGGGGTTCCGCAGCTTGACCTTCACGCCGAGAGGCTATTACGGCTCGAGGAACTCCGTCGGCAATGGCTTCGTTCCGAGCTCGACCGAGATGGTCCGCTCCTCGCCGTCCGAGCCGATCACCTGCACGTCGACCTCGTCGCCCGGCTTCAACGCGTCCAGGACCCGGCCGAGGTCCGCGGCAGCTTCGATCGCCTCTCCGTCAACCTCCACGATCACGTCGCCCTCACGGATCCCGGCGGCGGCGGCGGGGCCGTTCGTGAGGGTGGCCAGCACGTACGCCCCGTGATCGACCGGGAGCCCGAGCTGGAAGGCGAGGTCCGCCGTGACGTCCCTCGTCGACACGCCGAGGTACGCGGTAGCCTGAAGCGGATCCGAGATGGCTGCGTCGATCGCGGTCTTCGCCGAGTCGATCGAGATCGCGAACCCGATGTTCTCCGCGTTCTCGCTGCCGGCGGAGTTGATCCCCACGACCCGTCCCTCCATGTCCACGAGGGGTCCTCCGGAGTTCCCGTGGTTGATCGCCGCGTCCGTTTGGATCACCTCGCTGTAGGTGCGAACGCCGTTCGGGCAGACGGTGCACTGCGGGTCGGGCACCCGGATCGTCCGGTCGAGTGAGGAGACGATGCCTGTGGTCACCGAGGGGCCACCCTCCAAGGCGAGCGCGTACCCGATCGCGACGACCTGCTGTCCGAGCCGGAGATCAGCGCTGGCCCCGACCGCGAGGGCCGTCAGCCCTTCCGCATCGAGCTTCAGGACCGCCAGGTCGTGCTCGCAATCGCCGCCGATCACACGAGCGTCGTAGCGGGTCGGTTCGTCCTCCGAGGTCGACACCGTGATCCGGGACGCCCCCTGCACCACGTGGCAGTTGGTCACGACGACGCCGTTCGCCCGCACGATGAAGCCGGTGCCCACACCTTTTCCTTGTTCGGGCTGGCCGGTCGGGGAAGCCTGGTAGACGTTCGTGGTGACGTTGACCACCGACGGGAGGACCCGTTCGGCGACCGCTGCGTAGGGCTCCTCCCCCTGATCCAATGGCGGAAGCGGGGATGCCGCCGGGCTCTCCTCCCGGACCGTCGACTGGATGCAGGCACCGAGCAGGAGGGCGAGCGAGACGGTGGGCAGCAGGAGACGCCTGGAGGTTGTCAACGGCTTCACGCGGAGGGTTCGCTCCCGGTCGTTCGGGGGTTCGGAGAACCCACCATACCCACGCTACGTGAGCAAGGAACCGGAAGGCCGCTCCTTCCGGGGATCGACGAACGGGATGGGCGCGGTTCGCCCCACGAGGTGCTCCCCGTCCTCGGTCTCGACATCGAGGGCGGTCCCCGGTGCCGAGAGCGCGACGGGCACCCAGACGTAGCCGATGTTCTTCGCGAGCCCCGGCGACCAGACCGCATCGGTCATGCGCCCGACCTCGCGTCCCTCGTGGTGCACCGGCCAGAACTCCGACATCTCGGCGCGGAGCTCATCGCCGTCGAGCTCGATGCCGACGAGCTTCCGGTCGACGCCTTCCTGCTTGATCCGCTCCAGCGCTTCCTTGCCGATGTAGTCCTGCGGTTGGTCCTCGACGAGCCGCTCGAGACCCATCACGTGCAGCGGCGTGTCGTCGATCGTCATGTCGGAGCCGTAGTTGAAGATCCCCGCCTCGATCCGGCGAGCCTCGCATGGTGCGATCGGTTTGATCCCGAACTCCTCCCCCGCGTCGGCGACCGCGGTCCAGAGTTCGTCGCCCTTCGATCCGTCGAGGAGGTTCACCTCGAAGCCGGGGATGGCGGTCCACCCGGTCCGGCTGATCAGCACGGGGATGCCGCGGATCTCGAACTCGTCGACCCAGTAGTACTTGATGTCGTAGATCGAGGGTCCCACGAGCTTCTCGAGCGTCTTGGCGGAGAGCGGCCCTTGCACCTGCATGGGATGGACGTCGGGGAAGGTCACGTCGACGTCGAGGCCGGAGGAAGCTCCGACGCCCATCGCGTAGAGGCCGGCATCGGAGTCGGCCAACTGCATCCACCAGGTGTTCTCGGCGACATGCAGCAGCACGGGGTCGTTCACGATGCCGCCCTCCGGTGAGGTGACGATCATGTACTTGCCCTGCTTCACCGCGCAGTTCGTGAGATCGCGGCACGTGATCATGTCGATGAGCCGATCGGCATCGGGACCCGCCACCTGGGCCGTCCGTTCGACCCCGACATCCCACATCGTGACGCCGGTCGACAACAGCGCGTACTCGGTGTCCGGATCGTCGAAGTAGCCGGGCAGGTACATGTGGTTGTAGATGTCGTAGGCGGTGCATCCGGCTCGGAGCGTCGACTTGAAGAACGGTGACTGCCGGTACCAGGGGCCGAAATACAGGGTCGCGCTCTTGGCGAGCATCTCCGGTCGCTCGTTGACCATCGCTGCCTCCTCGGACACGGGGTCGTGGAGTTGAATCATCGTTCAATCTACGTGTCCGGTGCAACTCGATGCATAGGCCCTGAACAGGGACGAAGTGTCTGAACGACCGTTAGGGAATCGACGGTCGACGCTACGAGACCGGGATCGCCTTGTCCGGATCGACGAACGGCATCGGGACGACCGTCGCGGTTCGCTCTCCCCACTCGGTTCCGACGCGCACCGACTCGCCCTCGGTCGAGCGATCCGTCGGGAGCCAACAGTAGCCGATGTTCTTCCCGAGCCGCGGGGAGTGGATCGCCGACGTGACCTTCCCGATCACCTCTCCGCCGTCGAGGGCGGGCCATCTCACGTTGTTGAGCTCCGGGAACGGGTCGCCGTCGAACTCCACGCCGTTGATCCTTCTGGTCACTCCCGCGTCGCGGATCCCGCGCAGCGCGGCGATGGAGATCGACGCCTCGTCCGACAGATCCCACGCGACCAGGCGATCGAGCCCCAGTTCGACCGGGTTGTTCTCGTAAGACATGTCGGCGCCCCAGTTGAAGATCGCGCCCTCGATCCGGCGGATGTCGCTCGGACCCGTGGGCATGATCCCGAACTCCCGGCCGGCCTCCATGATCGCCTCGAACACTTCGGTGCCCTTCGCCGTGTCGGTGAGGTAGACCTCGTAGCCGATCTCCGAGGTCCATCCGGTGCGGGTCACCACGACCGGCGCCTCAGCGATCTTCGCCTCGGTCCAGAAGTAGTACTTCAGGTCGAGGATCTCGGGACCCAGGAGCTTCGCCATCAGGTCCTTGGACTTCGGGCCCTGCACCTGGAGCGGCGCCACGTCGGCCTCGCGGATCGTGACGTCGAGGTCCGGGTACGCGTTCTTCAGTCCCCGCGCGAACAGCAACGCGTCGGAGGAGGCGAGTGCGAACCAGAAGGTGTTCTCGTCCATCCGCGTGAGGACCGGGTCGTTCACGATGCCGCCGTCGGAGTCACAGATGAGCACGTACTTCCCCTGACCGACCGCGCACTTCGAGAGGTCGCGCGGCGTCATCAGCTGTGCGAACCGGAAACCGTCGGGACCGGAGATCTCGAGGCAGCGCTCCACCGCGACGTCCCACAGCGTGACCCCGTTGAGCAGTGCCTCGAACTCCGCTTCGAACGTGTCGAAGCGGATCGGGAAGTACATGTGGTTGTAGACCGTCATGCCCTTCGGGCCGTACCGCTGGGTGGCTTCGTAGTACGGGGTCCGGCGGTTGCGGGCGCCGCGCTGGACGAGGCTCATGTCGAACGGCTCGGTCATGTGGGTGCTCCTCTCCGTAACGGCCGCCCGCCGGGCGCGAGCGCCACCGATGCCTCCGTATCGTGCGAGCGCCATCTGGCGCAGACAACCACGCCGACTGACCCGAAGTCAGCTCGAGCCGTTGCGTTCGTACACCGGTGTCCCTTGAACGAAGGTCGCGTCCACCTGCGAGTTCGCGATCTCGTCGACCGGATGGGCGAAGAGATCGCGGTTCACCACCGTGAGGTCGGCGTCCTTGCCCACCTCGATCGAGCCGGTGACGCGGTCGAGGTGGTTCACGTAGGCGGAGCCCATCGTGAACGCGGCGATCGACGTGGCGAGGTCGAGTCGCTCCTCGGGGAGGAAGACCTCGTCGTTGTCGTTGCCGTAGAGATACGCGGGCGGCGTCTTCCGATTGACCGCGACATGGATCTCCTCGAGCGGGTCGGGGGTGGAGACCGACCAGTCGCTGCCCATCGCGAGGATCGCGCCCGCACGGACGAGAGACCCGAACGGGTACTGCCACCGCCACCGCGGCTCGCCGAGGAACGGGATCGTCAGGTCGTCCATCTGTCCTTCGTGCGCCGCCCAGAGCGGCTGGGCGTTCGCGACCACCCCGAGTTTCGGGAATCGCGGCACGTCGTCGGGATGCACCACCTGGATGTGTGCCAGGTGGTGTCGGTGGTCGGTCGGGCCGTTCGCCTTGAGGGCGGCCTCGATCGCGTCGAGGGCCTCGCGGACCGCGCGCTCCGCCAGCGCGTGGAAGTGGACCTGGAAACCGTCCCTGTCGAGGGCGGTCACGTATCCCTTCAGGGCCTCAGGCTCCACGAACGAGATCCCCCGCTTGTCGGTAGGCCGGCCCTCGGCGTCGAAGTAGGGCTCGAGGACCGCCGCTGTGAACGTCTCGCAGACCCCGTCCTGCATGATCTTCACCGTCGAGGCGGCGAACCGTCCGGCCTGCCCGCGCTCCCGAAGCTCCCGCAGCTCGTCGATCTGATCTCCGCCACGCTCGCGGTCCCACCAGAGCGCCCCGACGACGCGGGCGGTGAGATCGCCGTTGCCGGCGGCACGGAGGTATGCGGAGTAGTTGTCCATCCAATAGGCCGTGGACACGATGGCGTCCTGCCAGGCGGTGATCCCGAGGGAGTGCAGGTACCGCTGGCCCTCGAGCAATCCCTCGTAGACCTCATCGGGGGTCGGCTGCGGTGCGAGTCGGCCGACGAGGTCCGCGGCGCCCTCGTGGAGGGAGCCGCTCGGCTCGCCGGCTGCGTCGCGCTCGATCCGGCCGTCTGCCGGATCGGGTGTCGTCGCCGTGATCCCCGCGAGCTCGAGGGCGCGGCTGTTGACCCAGACCGTGTGACCGTCCCGGTTCGGCAGGTACGCGCTGCGGTCGGGCACGATCGCGTCGAGGAGGTCCTTGGTCGGGGTCCCCCCTGGGAACACGTCCATGGACCAGCCGCCGCCCAGGATCCACTCGCGGTCCGGGTGCTCCTCGGCGTAGGTCTTCACGCGAAGCTGGTAGTCCTCGCGAGAGTGGAGGTCGTGCAGGTCGCACTGCAACCGGTCGACACCGCCGCTCACCGGATGGACGTGCGCGTCCTGGAATCCCGGGAGGAGCATCCGCTCGGCGAGATCGAAGACAGCGGTCTTCGGGCCCACATGCTCGCGGATGTCGTCGTCGCTCCCGACGGCCACGATCCGTCCGTCCTTCACCGCGACCGCCTGTTCCCGGGTTCGAGCCGCGTCCACGATGTAGACCGCGCCGTTGACGAAGGCGAGGTCGGCCGAGGTCATCGGCGGAGCATAGCGCTCACGCCAGCGCGACGAGATCGAGGAGATCCTCGCTCCAGTAGTCGAGGCTCCCATCCGGCATCAGCAGGACCCGCTCCGGCGCAAGGGCTTGGACGAACTCGGTGTCGTGGCTGACGATCACCATCGCTCCCGGCCAGTCGCGCAGCGCATGGGCGATCGCCGTTCGCGACGGCGGGTCGAGGTTGTTCGTCGGCTCGTCGAGGAGAAGGAGGTTCTTCCTGCCGGCGACGAGCTGCGCCAACGCGAGCTTGGTCTTCTCACCGCCCGAGAGGGTGCCGGCGTCCTGGAACGCCATCTCGCCGGGAAGACCGAACATCCCCAGGAGCGTGCGGAGCGCCTGGTCGTCGGCTCGCGACGACTGGTGCATGTGGGCGAGCACGGTCATCCCGTCGCGGATCCCCTCGTGCTCCTGGGCGTAGTACCCGAGCTGCACGCCGTGACCGAGACGGAACGAGCCCGCATCGGCCCGGGTCTCGCCGGCAAGGATCCGCAGCAAGCTCGTTTTCCCGGCACCGTTCAGGCCCATCACCAGGAGGCGCTCTCCGCGCTCCACATCGAAGGAGACGGTCTCGAAAACCGACGGTCCCCCGTACCCTTTCGTCAGGGCTTCGGCGACGAGGGTCGTCCGGCCCGAGTGAGGTGGATCGGGGAACCGGAACCGAACCCCTCGCTCCCGGGACGGGGCGGCCACCTTCCGAGCCTGGAGACGGGCGACCCGCGTGTCGAGCGTCTTCGCCTTGCGCGCCCGCTTGGCCGTCTGCCCCCGCATCGAGTCGGCCAGCGTCTTCAGCCGTCTGATCTCGGCGTCCTGGCGGGAAGCGACCGCCGTCAGACGCTTCTCGTCGAGGGCTCGCGCCTCCCGATACTGGGTGTAGGTGCCGCGATACTCGACGATTCCATCCCGGTCCAGGTGCAGGATCCGGGTGATCGAGGCGTCGAGGAGGGCGATGTCGTGGCTGACGACCAGCAGTGCCCCCCGGTAGCCGGCGAGGAACCGCATCAGCCAGCCCTTCGCGTCCGCGTCGAGGTGGTTCGTCGGTTCGTCCAACAGCAGGAGGTCCGAGCCGCCGAACAGGATCCGGGCGAGCTCCAGCCGGCGCCGTTCGCCGCCCGAGAGCGCACCGACGGAGAGGTCGAGCCGGTCCTGGGACAAACCGAGTCCGGCCACGATCGCCCGCGCGTCGGCCTCGGCACGGTACCCGCCGCTCCGTTCGTACTCGTCCTCGAGCCGGGCGAACCGTGCGACCTGAGTTTCCGACGCGTGCTCCTCCAGCTGGAGGCGCGCCTTCTCCACGCCTCGTTGCAGCTCGACCAGGCCGCGCGCGGCGAGGAGGTACTCGATGCCGCTGGATGCGTCGTCGGCGCGATGCTGCCGCGGATCCTGCCGCAGATAGCCCACCGCGCCGCGGCGACTCACCGTGCCGGCAGCGACGGGCTCCTCTCCCGCGAGAACCTTCAGCGTGCTCGTCTTGCCGGCGCCGTTGCGTCCGACCATCCCCACCTTGTCGCCGGCGGTGAGCACGAGGTCGAGGCCCTCGACGACCGGGGCGCCGCCGGCCTCCACGGACAGACCGATCACCTCGAGGGCGGTCATCGGCGCAGCCCCTCTCGGCGCGGGACTGGAGATGTGGGCTGTGCGGGCATCGGTACCTCCGGGATCGGGACGCGGACACACGGGCGCTCGGAGCGCCCGGTCGTGCTCGAGGAGGTCCCGCTAGCTCACGATCGAAGTCTAGCGCTCGGGGTCGGGATCGGGTTTCCACCGGTAGCCGAGACCCGCCTCGGTGACGATGAATCGCGGGCGCGCGGGATCGTCGGCGAGCTTGCTCCGAAGCTGACGGATGAACACCCGGAGGTACTGGCTCTCGGTCGCGTACCCCGGCCCCCACGCCTTCTGGAGCAGCCACCGATGGGTCAGGAGCTTCCCGGGATTCGTGGCGAATGCTTCGAGGAGCCGGTACTCGGTCGGCGTCAGATGGATGTCGAGGTCGGCCAACCGCACCAACTGCCGCCCCAGGTCGACCTCCAGCTCGCCGAATCGAACGACCGGAGGGCGACGCTCGCCCTCCGTGCGGCGCCGAACGGCTCGCATCCTCGCCAGGAGCTCCGGCATGCCGAATGGTTTGGTCACGTAGTCGTCGGCTCCGGCCTCGAAGGCGTCGACCTTGTCGTGTTGACCGTCGAGAACCGACAGAACGATGATCGGGACCTCGGACCAGGTCCGCACACGCTCGATCACCTCCTGACCGCCGATCCCCGGCAAACCGAGATCAAGCACGATCAGGTCCACGTCCGAATCCGGCAGCAGATCCAGAGCCGTCTCGCCGTTCCCCGCGGTCAGGACCTCGTATGAGTGTCCCTGGAGGCTGGTGCGTACGGCGCGAAGGATCTGCGGGTCGTCGTCGACCACCAGGACCCGGCCCTCGATCATCAAGGTCGCCCCGGGAGCTCGATGACGACGGCGGCACCGCCGCCCGGCTCGTCGGCGGCGCGGATCGTGCCGCCGTGCGCCTCCACGATCGCTCGGGCGATCGCCAGACCCAGGCCGGTGCCCGCGCTGTCCTCCCCCCGCACGAACGGTTCGAACACGCGCTCACGTTCCTCCCGCGGGATCCCCGGGCCTCGGTCGGTGATCCGGACCTGGACCCCGTCGCGCCACCGAGCAGCCGCGACGGTGATCCGTCTCCCCGCCGGCGTGAATCTCGCCGCGTTCTCCAGGACGTTCGTCAGCGCCTGGTCGATCTGCCCCAGGTCCAGAGGGATCTCCGGGAGATTCTCGCGCAGCATCAGCCGGATGTCGTGATCCTTCAGCAGCGGGCCCGAACGAGCGATCACTCCTTCGATCAGCTCGTCGACCGCGGTGGGCGCTTTCGAGGGCGACACCGCACCCGCGCGCATGCGCGACAGATCCATGAGGTTGCCGATCACGCGGTTCAGACGTCCGGCCTCCTGGTCGATCGTCTCGAGCAGGTCCCTGCGATCGGCACCCTGCAATGGCGACTCCTCCTCCAGAAGGCTCGAGACGGAGGCCGTGATCGAGGCGAGCGGGGTGCGAAGATCGTGGGTGACGGATGAGAACAGTGCCGCCCTGAGCCGGTTCGTCTCCGCCTCCATCCGCGCCTCCTCAGCCTCGGACCCGAGTCGCATCCCGTCGATCGCGAGCGCGATCTGCGCGGCGAGCGTCTGGATCACTCCACGTTCCTCCACGCTGAGGGTGGGATGCGTGTCGTTCGGGATCGCCACGATGCGGCCGAGGTCTCGGTCCTGCACGGTGATGGGGATGATCTCCTCCCGACCCGTGGTCGCCCGGCCGTTCCGACCCTCCGCCACGACGGGTCCCTGCGCCAACTCGCTGGTGATTTCGCATCGTGCGAGATCGAAAAGCTCCGTGATCGAGCGGGCGAGGCTCCGGAGCACCTCCTCGGTGGGCACGCCCGATCGAAGCCGGGTCCCCAGATGGTGGAGCACCCGCGCCTCACGCTCCCGCCGCTCGGCCCGGGCGCGCTGCTCGAGCACGCGGGAGAGCATCGTGCCCACGGTCGCCGACACGGCAACGAAGACGGCGAGCGCCACCAGGTCGTCGGTCTTCTCGACCGCGAACGTGTGGATCGGCGGTGTGAAGAAGAAGTTCAGCGCGAGGAAGGAGCAGACGGAGGCGACCAGACCGGAGATCAGACCGCCTGCGGCGGCTGCGACCACGACCGCGAGCACATAGAGCAGGGCCGCGATCGTGGTCGGGATCCCCACAGGCAGGAGCGCTGCGAGGGTCACGATGCCCGGCGGCCCGAAGCCCGCGAGTCCTCCCCGCACGAGCCGCGACCACCGGCGGCGTTCCCTCGCGAGCGTCATCCAGCTTCCTCCTCGGGAGGGTAGCAAGGCTCAACCGGACGCTGGCGAACCTTACGGGACCCTTATGTCGGATGCCCGATCCCTTACCTCGCAACTATGCGCGCCGCGAGACGCTTGCGATATGGAACTCACTTCGTTCGTTGCGGCGGGCGGCAGTACCGACGGATCCGTCGTCGGACTCGCTCTCGGGATCTTCATCGGCTACCTCGTCGGCCCAGTCATCCGCTGGTGGCTGACCCGCGCGGAGTGGGCGGCCGCTTCCCGTGAGTCCCGTCTCACGGATCGGCTCCTCGAGAGGATGGAGATGGAGGCCGACGGGGACGAGGAGTCGGCCGAGGTCGACGAGAAGGTCGGATCGACGTGGCCAACGCATCCCTGAAGCGGGTCCTCGTCGGACGGGCGCTCGAAAGCCACAAGGCGGAGCACCAGCTTCTCCCCAAGATCCTCGCGCTCCCGATCTTCGCTTCGGACCCGCTGTCGTCCAACGCCTACGCGACCGAGCAGATGATGCTCGTCCTCGTGACTGCGGGCGCGGGGGCTCTCGTCTACCGCATCCCCATCGCGATCGCCATCGCCCTGATGCTCGCGATCGTCGTCATCTCGTACCGACAGACCGTGCGCGCGTATCCCAACGGCGGCGGCTCTTACATCGTGGCCCGCGAGAATCTCGGGACGATCCCTGGACTGGTGGCCGCTGCGGCGGTCCTGATCGATTACGTGCTCACCGTGGCGGTGTCCGTCGTCGCGGGTTCCCTCGCGATCACGTCGGCCGCACCGGGGCTCGCCCGGCACAAGGTGGTGCTGTCGATCGGGCTGATCGTCTTGCTCACGCTCGCGAACCTCCGTGGGGTGAAGGAAGCCGGCACCCTCTTCGCCGTGCCCACGTACGGCTTCGTGGCGATGGTCTACGTGATGCTCGCGGTCGGCTTCGTCAGATGCCTGGATGGCTGCCCTGTCGCGGAGACAGCTGATCTTCCTCTCGAGGCCACGGCGACGGTAAGCCTGTTCCTCGTCCTCCGTGCGTTCTCCTCCGGCGCCACCGCGCTCACGGGTGTGGAAGCGGTCGCGGACGGGGTCCAGGCCTTCCGGAGGCCCCAATCGAAGAACGCCGCCTCGACCCTGAGCTCGATGCTGATCATGACGATCACGATGTTCATCGGCATCACGCTGCTCTCGGTGCTGCTGCAGGTCCGCGTGACCGAGGAGATCGCCGAGACCCGATCGGTCCTGTCCCAGATCGGGGAGACCGTGTTCGGCCGAACGTTCCCCTACTTCCTGCTTCAAGGCCTGACGGCGGGGATCCTGATCCTCGCCGCGAACACCTCCTACCAGGATTTCCCGAGGCTTTCCGCGATCCTCGCCCGTGACCGGTTCATGCCCTCTCAGTTCCGGAACCGAGGCGACCGACTGGTGTTCTCGAACGGGATCCTCATCCTGGCGGTGGTCGCCAGCGTGCTGATCTACCTCTTCGACGCGAACCTGACCCGATTGATCCAGCTCTACGTCGTCGGCGTCTTCACGGCCTTCACGTTGTCGCAGAGCGGGATGGTCCGCCGCTGGAGACGCCTGAGGCAGCGCGGATGGCAGCGAAGCATGATCATCAACGCGATCGGAGCCACGGCGACGGGTGTCGTCCTGGTGATCGTGACCATCACGAAGTTCACACATGGCGCGTGGATCGTCATCGCCGCCATGCCGGTGATCATCGGCTTCTTCCTGGCCGTCCATCGACACTACGAAGCCGTCGGGGTGGCGCTTCGAGCCGACCTGCAGCCACCTGCCCCGAATACGCCGAACACCTTCGTGCTCCTCGTACGAGACCTCGGACCTGCGACCGCGAAGGCCGTGGGCTACGTGCGCGCATCACGACCGCAGCGGGTGGTCGCGCTGTTCACCGGAGACCCCGACAGGTTCGCCGATGTGGCGGAGCGATGGCCGGGCTTCGCTCCTCGGCTGGGGTCGCTCCAACAGCTCGACGCCGGCGTCGGGCGTCCCACACGGGGTCTTCGGGTGAGGCTCCGGTCGCTCCGAGACGAGTCACCCGGATTCCTGACCGTCGTGGTGGCGGAGGAGCTCACCAGCCGTTCGCTGCTCAGCCACCTCGGACGCCGCTGGGGATTCTGGCTGAAGGTCTCACTGTTCTTCGAGGTGGGGATCGTGGTGGCGGATGTGCCCCTGCTTCCCGAGGAGCACTCATCGATGGGGATCCGACGGGTGGAGCCCGCCCGGCACGTGGTCGTGGTCCCGGTGTCCAGCGTGCACGCCGCCTCGATCCGAGCGGTGTCCTATGCACTGTCCCTGGAGGCCGCCGAGGCCCAGGCGGTCTTCTTCTCCGCGGACCCGGGTGATGACCGAGAGCTGGCGCAGGCTTGGATCGATCGGCGGATGGCCATACCTCTGTCGATCGTCGACGCGCCGTTCCGGGATCTCTCACAGCCGATGCTCGAGGAGGTGCGCCGGCATACGGCGAGGGCCGGCACGGTCGTGACGGTCGTCCTGCCCGAACTGGTCGTGGCCCATTGGTGGGAGCAGCTGCTGCACAGTCAGAGCGCATTGTTCTTCAAGCGCCTGCTCCTCTTCGAGCCGGGAGTCGTGGTGACGAGCGTGCCCTTCCATGTCGCCCAAGTTGATGTGCAGCGATCGGCTGCTGCTATCGGTTGAGAGCAACTGCCGGGGGTTGGCTCCTCGGTGGTAGATTGCATGTGTCCACCACTGGTGGAGCCGCCCAAGACGGGGCGCACGCGCGAGCACCTCGCGACCTTGCCTTTCCCGGTTCCTTGAGATCGAGGAGGCATCCGTGGCCCACTGGCCGAAGACCGTTTCAGGCAACCTGTTCACGTTCGGACTCGCTGTGATCGTCCTTCCACTCCTGGTGTGGTTCCTGATCACGCTGCCGGGTCTGGTCATCTGGGGGCTCGTAGCCGTGGCACTCGCAGGTGTCGCACTGTTCGTCTGGCGCCACAGGGTCGAAGCCGCCCGCGAGCGGGCGTGGATCGGCGAGTTCTCGTTCGGGGACGTCGTTCGTCGCAGGCGCGCTGCGGACAAGCGCGAGCTCGCGACGCCGTAGCGACGGGTCCCAACGCGTACGGATCCGGAGCGAGTGTCGGAGGGGGGATTTGAACCCCCACCCCCTGTGAAGGGGACTAGGCCCTCAACCCGATAGCGCCTGTCCATCGAGTCCGCATCGGTTCTCTTATGTGCTTGGTCGTACGTTGCCCCGTCCGGTCCATGTCGCTCCGTCCGGTTACGTTGTGCGGCGTTCGTTAGACCAAGCGTTAGACGGATAGAGAGTGGACCAAGGGAGGAGCGATCATGACGCGGCACGAGCATCCAGCAGTGACGGAGGCCAACTTCCAGCTCTCCTACTGGCGCGAGGACACGCCTGGATGGCACGTCGCATACGCCAACGAGACCCACGATCATCCCCTCGTGATCCTCGTCGGTGGGGAGCGAATGACGGTCAGAGTTGAGCCGCCCGAGCACGAGCAGATGATCCACGCCGCTGGCTAGTCCTCAGCATCCCCGAACAGCCCGTCCAGCGGGATCATCCCCCACTGCAGCTTTGCCCGACCTTCGACGACCTTCGCCAGTACGCCGAACTCTTCGGCGTGTTTGCCAGCGAGCGAGTGCTGGATCTCGTCGTCTCCTCGATCCCACGCCTCGAGCGCATCGGCCAGGTTCGGGTGTCCCGAGATCGTGGCCGGATGCAGAGGACACGGCCAGAGATCCTCGAGGATCTGCTCCCGCGTCGCGCCGACGCCTCAACGGACCCCATCCTCGAGCGTAGGGAGCCGGAAGTTTGCGGGCCATCTCCTCACCTTCTACGGGGAGTGGAACCGACTGAGGCGACGGGTACACAGCCCCGAGGTTCGTGAAGCACTCAGCGCCTTCGACTCCCTCACCCTCGCCTACGAACTGGAAGAGATCCAAGCGAGGAGAACACAGAGCAACAATCTCACCGAGACCCGGGAGAAGGCGCGTGAGCTCCTCCAGACGAGCCGCGAACTCCGGGCGACGATCCAAGATGCTCTGGGACGTCTGTCTTGAGCCGGGCGGTGATCCGACCGCCCGGATGTCGG
>JBPCPX010000040.1:0-5402 GCA_050998695.1 Actinomycetota bacterium | reverse complement strand
TTCGGTGTCGGCAGGCAGAACCCCTTGGGTTGTGCGCAGGGTGCCCGGCGCCAGCGCGACGTGTTGGCCCTCGCCACCGGACAGGGTGTACCCCCGCTCACCAACCACCGTGTCGAAGCCGGCGGGGAGCGCTCCCACGAACCGGTCGACGGCCGCGATCCTCGCGGCACGTTCGACCGCGTCGTCGTCCGCCTCCGAATCGAGAGCGATGTTCTCCCCGATGGTGGTCGAGAACAGGAAGCTCTCCTGGAATACGATCGAGACCGCTTGCCGGAGTGAGTCCGGGTCGGCATGACGGAGATCGACCCCGCCGATGCGAACCGTGCCGCTCTCGGGATCGGCGAGACGGACGAGGAGCTGGGCGAGCGTGGACTTCCCGCCTCCGGTCTGCCCGACGATCGCCACGGACTCCTGCGGCCTGATCTCGAGCGAGACCCCGTCGAGCACACGGGATCCGTCGAACACGTGCCTGACGTCGGCGGCTTCCATGCCGAGCGGGCCGACGGGCAGCGGTTGCGGGTCCTCGGCGGGGAGCACGGTCACCGGCTCGCCGAACACCGTCTCGAGCCGGTCGTACCCCACCACCGCGCGCGGCAGCTCCGCGAGGATCCAGCCGATGAACCGCATCGGCCACGCGAGGAGGTTGAACAGGGCGACGAACCCGATCAGCTCGCCGAGCGTGATCGCGCCCACCGAGACCCGCCACGAGCCGACCACCAGCAGGAGCGCGGCGGCGAGGGCCGGCAGCGCGTCGAGAGCCGCCTCGAACGTGGCTCTGATGAACCCGGCCTCGACCCGGTCGTCGCGGAGGGCCCTGGCCTTCACGGAGAGCCGCTCGATCTCGGCCTCCTCGCGTCCGAGGGTCTTCACGACGATCGCGCCGTCGATCGACTCGTGCGCGACGGCCGACACCTCGCCGATCCGCTCCTGCGCGCGGCGGGCGGGTACCTCCATCCTTTTCGCGAAGCTCTTGTTCATCAGCGCGAGTGCCGGGAACAGGACGATCGCGACCATCGCCAGGTAGATGTCCGCCTCGATCAGCTGGATCAGGGCGAGTGCGACCAGCACGATCACGCCGGTCGCGAACGGGACGGGCCAGAAGACGTCCACCGCCGCCTTCACGTCCGCCTCCATGTGCGCGAGGAGCTCGCCGGTCGGCGTCTCCCGGTGGTAGGCCAGGGAGAGCTGGCGGTAGCGGTCCGCGATACTCGTGCGGAGCGTGGCCATGACCCGCTCGCCTGCCACGCCGCTGTAGAAGCGGCGCGTCATGATCCCGAGCGCCCGGAGGCACCCGAACGCCATCAGCGCGCCCACCGAGAGCCAGATCTCCCGGGAGGAGACGCCCCCTTCGAACGCGGGGCGAAGCACCTCGTCCGTCGCGCGCCCCAGGGCGGTGGTGAGCGCGATCGACGCGAACGCGAAGACGATCGCGCCGGTCACGGAGACGAAGAACGGCCCCGGATGCATCCGGACGTAGGACACGATCAGGCGGAGGCCGCGCCCGAAGAGCCCTTCGGGCGCCACCCCCTGCGTGGAGGTCTGCGTGCTCACGGCCATCACCCTATGATGCGCACCATGACCGACCACCGTCCGTGGTTCCGGATCTGGCGGACCGGCGTCCCGAAGACGGTCGCGCCGTTCCCGCGCCAGAGCGTCTTCAACCTCCTCGTCGACTCCGCCGCCGGGTTCCCGGAGTCCACGGCGATCGCGTTCCTCGGCAAGCACCTGAGCTACCGGGAGCTCCTGCAGGAGGTGGAGCGCTTCAGCGCCGTCCTCGAGGGCCTCGGGGTCGAGCGAGGCGACCGCGTCGGGCTCCTCCTTCCCAACTCGCCCCAGTACGTGATCGCGTGGTACGCGTGCCAGCGGCTGGGCGCCGTCGCGGTGGGCAACAACCCGCTCTACACGCAGCGCGAGCTGGCGCACCAGATCAAGGACCACTCGCCCAGCGTGATGGTCGTCCTCGACCAGCTCTATCCGGCCTGGGCGGCCGTCGAGAAGGAGGTGCCGGTCCGGGAGGTGATCGTCACCAAGCTCACCGACTACATGCGGTTCCCGTTGAACCTGCTCGCGCCGATCAAGTTCAGGAAGGACGCGAAGCACGAGGGGAAGCCCTGGCCGCCGGTCCCGTCGGATGCGCGCGTCCGCTGGTGGCAGCAGGCGATGGGATCGGCCGGGGCTCCGCCGCCGGTGGCCGAGGTCGACGCCGAGCACGACGTAGCGACTCTCGTCTACACGGGCGGGACGACCGGGTTGTCGAAGGGCGCGATGCTCTCGCACTTCAACATCGCCTCGAACATCCGGCAGGTCGTGCCGTGCATCACGTTCTTCGAGCGCGGTAAGGACGGCGTGATGTGCATCTTGCCGTTCTTCCACTCCTTCGGGCTGGTGGCGATGAACTTCGGGATCGCCCAGGCTGGCAAGCTGGTCCTGCTTCCTCGTTTCGAGGTCCACATGGCCCTGAAGGAGCTCGACAAGGAGAAGCCGTCGTTCTTCCCCGGCGTGCCTCGTCTGTTCGTCGCCCTGAACGAGGCGCCCGAGACGGCGAAGTACGACCTGAAGTCCGTGAAGGCGTGCATCTCGGGCGCGGCGCCGCTCCCACGTGCGGTCGCGGAGAAGTTCCACGAGGTGACGGGCGGTGCCAACCTCGTCGAGGGCTATGGGCTCACAGAGACCTCTCCCGTGACGCACGTGAACCCGTTCGACAAGCCGAAGCACGGGACGATCGGTCTGCCGATCCCCGACACCGATTGCCGGATCGTGTCGCTCGACGATCCGGACAGTGAGGTCTCGCCGGGGGAGCGCGGGGAGCTCTGCATCAAGGGAGCACAGGTGATGCTCGGATATTGGAACAAGCCCGAGGCGACCGCCGAGATGATCAGGGGCGAGTGGCTGCACACCGGCGACATCGCGGTCATGGACGACGAGGGGTTCTTCCAGATCGTCGACCGGATCAAGGACATGATCATCGTCTCCGGCTTCAATGTCTACCCGACCGAGGTCGAGGCCGTGATCTACCGGCATCCGAAGGTGCTGAAGGCTTGCGTGGTCGGTCTGCCAGACGACACCACGGGGGAGCGAGTCAAGGCCTACGTCGTGCCGAAGGAAGGCGAGGCCCTCACGGGCGAGGAACTCGAGGCCTGGGCTCGCGATCCGGCTCAAGGTCTCACCGGGTACCGCGTGCCGAAGGAGTGGGAGTTCCGCTCCGAGCTGCCGGAGACGCTGATAGGCAAGGTCCTGCGCCGGGTGCTCCAGGAAGAGGAACTCAAGAAGGCCGCCACCTCCTAGGTCGTGTGGGGCGCTGGCCGCTAGCCTCATCGCATGGAGGTTCAGCTCTTCCGCGACGCCGGACTCGGGAACGGGTCCTACCTGGTCGAGGTGGGCTCGGGGCGCGCGGTGCTGGTCGATCCGGACCGGCGCATCCGCCGGTACCTCGACTCGGCGAAGGATCGAGGGCTGGAGATCGTCGGGGTCCTCGACACGCACCTGCACGCGGACTTCGTCTCGGGTGCCCAGGATCTGCGGGTCGAGACCGGCTCCGAGCTGTACGAGCCTGCGGAAGCGGGCGTGTCGTTCCCCCACACGCCGGTGAAACCCGGCGAGCGACTCGAGCTCGGCGACATCGAGGTCGAGGTGCTGTCCACGCCTGGTCACTCGCCCGAGCACATCTCGTACGTGTTCCGGGGGCAGGGCGACGGGGTACCCGTGCTGTTCTCCGGTGGGTCGTTGATCGTGGGCGGCGCGGCCCGGAGCGATCTCGTGGGACCAGAGCTCACCGACCGCCTCACGCACCAGGAGTTCGAGACCTTGCAGCGCGCCTTCTCGGACCTGCCCGACGAGACACTGCTGAAGCCGACGCACGGCGGTGGGTCGTTCTGCTCGTCGGGCAGCGGCAGGAAGCACACCTCGACGCTCGGCGAGGAGCGGCAGACGAACCGGCTGCTCGCGATGGGCGAGACGGAGTTCCTGAAGGCGTGGCCCGCATCCTTCCCACGCACACCGGCGTACTTCGCGCGGATGCGAGAGATCAACTGGGCGGGGCCTCGACTCCGGACGGACATCGAGATGCCGCGGCCGCTCACGCCGGAGGCGTTCGCGGCCGCAGCATCCAAGGAGGGCGCGCTCGTCGTCGATGTGCGGGACGCCGCGTCCTACGCGGAGGCGCACGGGCAGGGGGCGCTCGCGATCCCGTTCCGCGACGCGTTCCCGACCTGGCTAGGGTGGCTCGTGCCGGTCGACGCGCGACTGCTCTTCGTGCTGGGCGATGCGGCGCTCGAGGATGTGGTCGACGCGAGCCTCCTGGTCGGGTTGGAGCGGTTCGAGGGCTACCTCGACGGCGGGATGGAGGCGTGGCGCGAGGCCGGCCTGCCCGTCCGCTCCTTGCCCGCGATCGGCCCCGACGACGTGACCTCCTGGATGGAGAAGGGTGCGCAGCCCATCGACGTGCGCGAACCGGATGAGCTGGAGCTCGGCAGGGTCGCCGGTGCCGTCTCGGTGCCGCTCGGGGACCTGCCCGGACGTGCCGCGGGGCTCCCGGCCAGGCGCCCACTTCTCGTGTACTGCGCGTCGGGGATGCGCTCGACCACGGCTGCCTCGCTGCTGGAACGAGCCGGCGTCGGCCCGGTCGTGAACCTCAGGGGCGGCTACGGCGCGTGGCAGGAGGCCGGTCGCGACTAAGGGACACGGCGGTTTTCACCGTCGCTGCTCTTCCGGTCCCTGCCTCGAAAATGGTGCGCTAGCGTACGCTCGCCTGATGCAACGCGGGGTGGCACTCGCGACGGTTGCGGGAGTGATCGTCTTCTCGTCTCTCCTGGCCGGTGTGGCGCTTCCGCGTTACGACTGCCCGGGGAATCTGATTCTTTTACCCGAGCCAGAGAGATGGCCTCAGAACAACGACTTCACATGCGTGCCCCTCGTGCAGGAGGGCACGCTATGGGCCTACGAGGCGTCGGATCGGTTGTTCTTTAAGATCGGGCTCGTTCTCGGCGGGGCTGTTCTCGGCGGCACCATCTTCATCGTAAGTCGCAAACGTCGAGCCGGGCCGCCTGCCATAACACGCTTCGGAGGTTAGAGGCGATCCCGGGCGTTCGGAGACATCAGACCGGTCGGTCTAGGGTCGGGAGATCCTGCC
This sequence comes from Actinomycetota bacterium, assembly GCA_050998695.1. GTDB lineage: Bacteria > Actinomycetota > UBA4738 > UBA4738 > HRBIN12 > JAJNBA01. The sequence continues at coordinate 274 of JBPCPX010000040.1, read as the reverse complement.
GTAGACGAACGGATCGAGGCGGGGATGCGGCCGGATGCGGCAGCCGTGGGGATGAGCCCAAGCGTTTCCGGCAAGGCGGCGACCGCTCCGACGATGAGCGTTGCGGGTGGGCCGATATTGGCTGCTTCGGCGAGGATGGGCAGGTTAGTAAGAGTCCCCACCACCGATCGCTGTTCCGGCGTCCACGCCCACTGGACGATCGCGGGCGGCCCGTCCGCAAGGCAAACAGCCGCCAGCCTGTCGGCGCAAGTCTGTGCCCAAAAAACAAAGGCCA
>JBPCPX010000028.1:0-4191 GCA_050998695.1 Actinomycetota bacterium | reverse complement strand
CCCCCCCCCGCACCCTCAGGCGGCGCGATGGGGTCCGATACGATGCTCCCGTGCTCAGGATGCTCACCGCCGGGGAGTCCCACGGGAAGGCGCTGGCGGCCATCCTCGAGGGGATGCCGGCGGCCGTGCCCGTGGCTCCCAAGGAGATCGCGGGTGAGCTCGCTCGGCGTCGCCACGGGCACGGTCGCGGCGGGCGGCAACGCCTGGAGACCGATGCCCTCGACATCCTGAGCGGCGTCCGGCACGGAAGGACCCTCGGTTCGCCGATCGCGATCACGATCCCCAACAACGAGTGGGAGGCGAAGTACCGCGACCTCATGGCCGTGGAGGGAGAAGACGATCCCGCCGACCGGCTCACGCGGCCCCGCCCCGGTCATGCCGACCTCGCCGGAGCGATGAAGTACGGGTTCGACGACGTCCGCAACGTGTTGGAGCGTGCGAGCGCTCGTGAGACGGCGGCCCGGGTTGCCATCGGCGCCGTCTGCAAGGCCTTCCTCGCGGAGTTGGAGATCCGGATCGTCTCCCACGTCGTCCGTATCGGGAAGGTGACCGCGCGCGCGTCTGGCCGTCTGCCGGCACCGGAGGACCTGGACGCCGTGGACGCCTCGCCGGTGCGTTGCTTCGATGAGGCTGCTGCGGCGAAGATGGTCGCCGAGATCGACCGTGTCCGGAAGGCGAGGGACACGGTGGGGGGCGAGTTCGAGGTGATCGCATACGGGTGCCCGCCGGGACTCGGCTCGCACGTCCACTACGACCGCAAGCTCGACGCGCGCCTCGCGCTCGGGTTGATGAGCATCCAGTCGGTGAAGGGCGTCGGGATCGGAGACGGATTCGCTTCCGGTGCACGCTACGGCTCGGCGGCGCACGACGAGATCGTGCGGCGCGAAGGCACGATCATGCGCGCGACGGCGCGCGCGGGCGGGATCGAAGGAGGCATGAGCACCGGACAGCCGATCCGCGTTCGGGCCGCGATGAAACCCTTCTCGAGCCTGCCGAAAGCGCTCGCGACGGTCGACCTGGCGACCGGCGAGGACGCGGTCGCGATCAAGCAGCGGACCGACGTCTGCGCCGTCCCCGCCGGGGGCGTGGTCGGCGAAGCCGTCGTGGCGTTCGAGCTCGCGAACGCCGTCGTGGAGAAGTTCGGGGGAGATGCTCTTCCGGAGACCCGACGCAACCTCGACGCATTCGTGGAGACGCTTCCGTGATCGTCTATCTGGTGGGCATGCCGGGGGCCGGCAAGTCCACGGTGGGCCGGGAGCTCGCGGGGCGTCTCGGGGTCCCCTTCATCGACCTCGACTCGGAGATCGAAGCCGAGACCGGGGCCGCTGTCACCGACATCTTCCGGGACGAGGGCGAGGCCGCCTTCCGGGCGCTGGAAGCCGCCGCCCTCGTGAAGGCATCGATGCAGGATCCCGCCGTGGTCGCCTGCGGCGGCGGGGTCGTCCTGGAACCTGCCAACCGGATCACGCTGCGCAACACGGGGGTCGCGGTGTACCTGGACGTGCCGCTCGAGGAGTTGCGTCGGCGGGTGGAGCCCGCGAACGATCGGCCACTGATCCGGCAGGAGGGAGATCTTGAGCGCTTGCTCACCTCCCGGGGACCTCTGTATCGGGAGTTCGCCGCCCACGTGGTCGATGCGAGCAGCGATCCCGGAACCGTCGCCGAGGCGATCGTCGAGGAGCTCCGTTGGTCCGTGTGACCGTCCCGTTGTCGGGACGCGCCTACGAGGTGACGATCGGGCCCGGGATCATCGCGAACGCGCAGGAACATCTGCCTGACCTGTCCGGCGCGACGACGGCGTTCGTGGTATCGGACCGGGCGGTCTCGGATCTCTATTACGAACCGCTCGCGAAGGCGGTCGAGGATCGCGGTCTCGCCACCGTCCTCCTACTGGTGCCGGCGGGGGAGGGGGCCAAGTCCCTCCAGAGCTACGAGAGCCTGCTGCGGCAGCTGGCGGGACGCGAGGCGCATCGAGACGACGTGATCCTCGCGCTGGGCGGGGGCGCCGTGGGAGACCTGGCGGGCTTCGTGGCCTCCACGTACATGAGAGGGATCCCGTTCGTCCAGGTCCCGACGACGCTGACCGCGCAGGTCGACGCCGCGATCGGGGGAAAGTCGGCGGTCAACCTGCCGGAGGGGAAGAACCTCGTCGGGACCTACGCGCAACCGCTCGCCGTCCTGGCCGACGTCGATGTCCTGGCGTCCCTCGCCGACCGGGACTATCGATCCGGCCTGGCGGAGGTGGCGAAGTACGCGCTCACGCTGGACGAGAAGCTCCTCGCCCTGCTGGAAAGCGATCCCGGTCCGATCATCGCGCGCGACGCGGTCGTCATGGAGGATGTCGTCGCCCGGTGTGTCGCGGCGAAAGCGAGGATCGTAGTGGAGGACGAACGGGACGCGAGCGCCCGGCTGGTCCTCAACTACGGCCATACGATCGGCCACGCGCTGGAGAGGTTGGACGCGTTCCGCGGCCGGACGCACGGGGAGGCGGTCGCTCTCGGGATGGTCTTCGCCGCGTCTCTGGCGGAGTCGCGAGGTCTCGCGCCGGGTCTGTCGGAGCGAACGATCCGGCTCCTTCGGTCCCTCGGACTGGAGCCCGACGAGACCATGCCGCCCGCGGAGGACGTGCGGCGGTGCCTCCTGCTCGACAAGAAGTATCGGGGCGGGGTGAGATTCGTGCTCCTGGAAGACGTCGGCCGTCCCGTCGTCGTGGACGATGTGTCGGAGGAGGAGGTGGGACACATCCTGCACGAGATGGGAGCTTCCTGATGAAGGTGCTGTTCCTGTTCGGTCCGAACCTCGGGGCGCTCGGGCGAAGGGACCCGTCCCTGTACGGCTCCGAGAGCCTGGAGGAGATCATGCGGTCCGTGGAGGAGCGCGGCGCGGGCTTGGGCCACGAGGTCGTCTGGCGGCAGTCCGATCACGAGGGAGACCTCGTGGGCTGGCTCCTCGGCGCCGGCCCCGAGGGCACGGGCGCCGTCGTGATCAATCCCGGCGCGCTGACCCACTACTCCTACGCCCTCCGCGATGCGGTGGAGGCGAGCGGCCTTCCCGTGATCGAGGTGCACATGTCGAACACCCAGGCGCGGGAGGACTTCCGTCATCGATCCGTGGTGAGCGACGTCTGCCGCGCGTCCATCATCGGCCTCGGGGCCGGTGGCTATCATCTCGCTCTGGAGGCGATGCCGTGGATCACGTGACGAGAAGGAAGCTGCTGTCCCAGCGCTGTGCGGAGCTCGACGTCGACGCGCTCCTCGTAACGAAACTGGCGAACGTCCGCTACCTCACGGGATTCACCGGTTCGTCCGCGACGACGCTCCTCGGCCCCTCGGAGTCGGTGTTCTTCACGGACGGCCGATACGGGGAACAGGCCCGGCACGAGGTGCCGGACCTGACCCGGGTGGCTTCGATGGACAACCCCGTCGGCGCCATCCACGACCACATCCGGCGCCTGGGGATCGGCCGGCTCGGCTTCGAACGGCACTCGACCACCGTGTCGCAGTTCGAGCGGTGGCAAGAGGTGTTCGAAGGGGTCGAGTTGAAGGGGGTCGACCAGGAGGTGGAGCGCCTCCGATGGTCGAAGGACGCCGATGAGATCGCGCTGCTGCGGTCGGCGCAAGAGGCCACCGACGTCGCCTTCGAGGACATCCTCGATCTGCTCGTGGTCGGCATCACCGAGAGACAGGCGGGCGCGCAACTCGAGCTCGCGATGGCGAGACACGGAGCCGATGCCTTGTCGTTCGATCCGATCGTCGCCTTCGGAGAGCACGCCGCCGAGCCGCACCACCGGCCGTGTCATCGCGCGCTCTCCGAAGGCGACGTGATCAAGATGGACTTCGGTGCGCTCGTCGGCGGATATCACACCGACATGACGCGGACGGTCGCCTTCGGTGAGCCGGCGTCGGAGCTGCGCAAGGTCCACGATCTCGTGGCCGCTGCCCAGCAGGCGGGGATCGACGCGCTCCGACCGGGCGTCTCCGGTGGTGATGTGGACCGTGCGGCTCGCCGCGTGATCGACGACGCCGGCTTCGGGGATCGATTCACGCACGGCCTTGGTCACGGTGTCGGTCTCGAGATCCATGAAGGGCCATCGCTCCGCCGAGACGGTGAGGACGTCCTGCCGGTGGGCGCGGTGGTCACCGTCGAACCGGGGATCTATCTCCCCGGCATGGGTGGCGTGCGGATCGAGGA
>JBPCPX010000169.1:0-3161 GCA_050998695.1 Actinomycetota bacterium | reverse complement strand
CCACGATCGTGGGACGAGCTCCCCAGCTCGCCCTGGTCGCGGCTCGGCGCCTCTCCGCCGTCGACGTGCTGGCGTCCGGGAACCTCGTGGTGGGCCTCGACGTGGAGCTGGGCGTCGCGGTCCTACGCCACATCCGCGCCTTCGTCTGAGGGAACCGGGCGGGTTCCTCGCCCGTATCCCTTGCGTGTACGGTCCTGGTCATGCCCGCGAAGGAGCTCGACGCCGACCAGCGTCTGATGCGGTCCTTCGCCGCACGGGACCCCGGCGCGGCGGACACCCTCTTTCGGCGGTTCGCGGGCCGGATCTACGGGCTCGGGCTCGTGATGCTCGGGAGCGACGCCGCGGCGCAGGACCTCGTGCAGGACACGTTCGTGAAGCTGTGGCGCAACGCGGAGCGCTACGACCGATCGCGCGGGAAGCTGGAAACGTGGGTGCTCCTGATGGCCCGGTCGCTCGCGATCGACGCCATCAGGCGCCGGGTGCTCGAGGCGCGGACCCTCGAACGGGTGGATCGTCCGCTCGAGGCCGACCAAGCCCCCGGACCGGACGACCTGGTGGTCACCCTCGATCTCACCGAGCGGGCGCGCCGGGCGATGTCGTCGCTGCCTCACGAGCAGCGCGCCGCCCTGGAGCTCGCGTATCTCGGCGGGAAGACGAGCGCCGAGATCTCCGACCTCGAAGGGATCCCGATCGGCACCGCGAAAACGCGGATCCGGGCGGCATTGCTCCAGCTGCGGGAGTCGATGGCCTCAGAGCTGGCCACAGAGGCCGCCCAGGAGGATCCCTATCGGCGAGAGGATCCACGTGGGGAAGGGACCGATCGTGACGAACTGTGACGACGTTCGCCCTCTGCTCCCCGACTTCGTGTTGGGCTCCCTCGACGGCGCCGGTGACCTCGATATGCGTCGCCACCTGCGCGGATGTAGTGGGTGCCGACGCGAGCTGGATGCGCTCCGCGAGGGAGTGGAGGTGTTCGCCTCGACGATGGAACGCACCGCGCCCACCGACCTGCACGATCGAGTCATGAACGTCCTCTCGGAGGAATGGACCGAAGCAGATGGATCCTCGAAATCGCGAGGGCGCGTTCCCCGAAGCTGGCGCATGGCGATGGCCGCCTCGCTCGCGCTCGCGGTCGCCGCCACAGCCTTCGGGATCATCCAACTGGGTCACGCCCGTGATGCCACGGCCGACGCGACCAGCTTCCGCACGGTCCTCGCCACGCTCGGAGGGACGGGGTTCAAGGTGGGGAGTCTCGAAGCCGCCACACCGGTGCCCGTCGAAGGAAGCGTCGTCGCCTACGAGTCCAGCAACGACCAGTCGTTCGTCGTGGTGTTCGTCCGGACGCCGGAGCTCACGGGCGACGGATCGCTCCTGGTGTCCCGGGCGGACGGGACCTCGTGGGACCCCGGGCCCATCGAGTTCGACGGGGACGGCGACGCGGCGGTGTGGTGGGTCACCGATCGGAGCATCGCCTCGATGACGGGTCTCACGGTGACCGCCCCCGACGGGTCCACGCTCGCGACCGCCGGGCTCCGTCCGGCCTAGCCGCGCGAGACCACCAATCGTCTGACGAGCCGCTTCCCCGCGCCGAACCGGTACTTGTACCCGTAGTCCCCTTTGAGGAAGTCGAAGACCGCGCAGTGTTCCTCGATCGCCTGCCTGATGTCCTCGGCCACCAATACCATCCCGGGCGCGAGCTGCTGCCACTTCCTGTCGAACGCGGAGTTGTAGAGCGAGTATGTGCCCTCGAAGCGGAAACCGATCGTGCCGGCGGCGAGCTCGTCGCGCACTCGGACGAAGGTCAATCGGAAGACGCCTCGCTCGCAGAACGTGTGCCCGAGCCGCCGGAAGAAGATCTCCATCCCCGGGACCATGAACACCCCCTTGGGACCCTCACTCATCCGGGGCAGCTCCACGAACCGGTCGATGAGGGGTAGCAATGTCTCGTCGGTCGCCGTCTCGATGCGGAACGGTCCCGTCTCCGCTTCCAGCTTCTTCGCCTTGCGCCGGATCTCGTGCCGAAGCTTGGAGGGGATCTGCGCGAGGTACTCGTCCCACGTGGGCGGGAGGTCGAGGATCGGGGCCACCCCGTTCTGATCCTCGGTCTCCTCCACCGTGAGCCCGTGGCTGACGGCCGCCTCACGGAGCTCCGTGAGCCACGGCGAATCCTCGGCCAGGCCGCGGAGATCGGCCTCTCGCCAGTCGTCGCGTGCGAGCAAGCCGGCCCACAGCGCGTGTGCGGAGCCGCCGACGGCCTCCGGCATGCCCACGGGACCCATGTAGTCGGTGACCTCGGTTCCCCCCAGGAACCGGAGCGTGTCTCCGATCAGCTCGAAGGCCGCGGCGGACACCTGCGCGCCCGTATCGTCTTCGCCGAACCCGAGCAAGAGATGCTCGGGCTCCTCGCCGAACTCCTCCCAGTAGAGCTTCAGGAAATCCGGCGTGTGGAAGAGCGTGCCCGCCGGGTCGGCCCGCACGAGATCGCTCCAATCGCGACGCTGGAAGTCCCGGGGGTCCTCGGAGAAGACGACCTCGATCCCGGTCACCAGGAGCCACCGCCCCCGCCGCCGCCGCCTCCGCCGGAGGACCCTCCCCCGCCGAACCCGCTCGACCCCGAGGAGGCCGGCGTGGACGCGAGTGTCCCCCCGGTGGTCACGGCGAACCCGTCGATCGAGTTCGCGAACGCCACCGCGGTGAACGCGTGCGGGCCCACGTACCACCCCGAGGTGTCCGGCTGGATCCCCAGGTCCTCGAACGCCTTCGCCCACTTCTTCGTGAGGCCGAAGACGATCGCATAGGGGAGGTAGCGGGTGAACACGTTCTCCTCCTCCGCCCAACGCGACATGTGCGTTTCCGCGGTCGCGATGACCCGGCGGAAGCCGCGGATCCGTCGAAGCATCGCGGTTCCCTTCGCCGTCCGAGCGGGCATCCGCCCCGCCATCAAGGCGAGCACCAGGCCCGCCACGATCACGGGGATCCCGATGAGCCCCCAATGTGTCCAGCGGGCGAAGACGAAGGTCACGACGCCGCCGGCGACCGCGAGCAGCGCGCCTCGACCGGCCCACCGTGTACGGACCTGGTCGGGTCGTGCGCGGAACCACTTCTGGTGCATCGCATCCTTGTACAAGGACTCCTCGACGCCGTGCAGCCGGGCGGCGAAC
>JBPCPX010000103.1:0-3990 GCA_050998695.1 Actinomycetota bacterium | reverse complement strand
GTGGCGTTGTCCTCGGCGGAAATGGTGCCCCCCTTGTCTTGGGAGACGCTTTTTTGTGGGGTGGCCACGACTTCGCTGTCGCTCGCGGCGTTCGCCGCGAGCGAGGGTGCCAGGAGCGCGGCCAGGTCGTCGCCCGGCTCGATCTCCGGGAGTCCCTCGAGAGGGATCAGCTCGATGGTCATCGGAGCGCGTCGAGCGTGACGAGGGCCAGCCGCTCGGCGACCTCGTCGTCGCGCATCACGGTGTCCGTGACGGCGACCCGTGCACCCGTCTCCTCGTGCACGCGACCCGCCAGGCGCGCGTCGACGTCGTCGATCACCCATGCGTCCAGGAGGCCGTCGTAGGCTCGCGCCGCGCCCGCCGCGGAGACCTCGAGGCCCACCACGGGCATGAGCCGGTCCGCCATCCCCGCCAGCGGCCGCCCTCCGACGATCGGCGAGATCCCGACCACAGGCTTGCGGGCCACGGCGTCCTTGATGTCACCCACCGCGAGGATCGGACCGATCGAGACGACGGGATTGGAGGGGCAGATCACGACCGCGTCCGACCACTCGATCGCGTCCAGCACCCCGGGCGCCGGCGTGGCGACCCCCGCCCCTTCGAAGCGGATCGCCTTGACGTCGTCCCGAGCGCCGCGGAGGACCCAGTACTCCTGGAAATGCAGGTCCATCTCCTCTCCGGATGAGACCACGTCGAGCCGGGTCTCGATCCTGTGCTCGCTCATCGGCAGGATCGCGGACCCGATGTCGAACCGGGCCGCGATCCGCGCGGTCACCTCCGAAAGCCGGAGTCCTTCTGCGAGGGATCGTGTCCGGAACAGGTGGGTCGCCAGGTCCAGGTCGCCCAGCCCGAACCAGGCGGCGTCGGGGTCGAAGGAGCGAAGCTCCTCGGTCGCGCGGAACGTCTCGTCGCGCCGCCCCCATCCGCGATCGCGGTCGAAGGCGTCGCCGAGCCAGTACGTGATCGAGTCGAGGTCGGGGCACACACGGAGACCGTGGAGGTCGAGGTCGTCTCCCGTGTTCACGACCGCCGTGACGTCCGCGGGCGGTACCGCGCGGACGAGACCGCGCAGGAACTTCCCCGCGCCGACCCCTCCGGCGAGTGCGACGACCTTCACAGAAGCAGAGCGTAGTAGCCTCCGCCCGTGGCGGCCGTGACGACTCACGCCCTGCGGCGGGCGCTCGCGCGCGCCGAGCGAGGCAAGGCTCTGTCCGAGGACGAGGCGACCGACCTCATGATGGCGAGGGGTGAGGATCTCGTGCGGTTGCAGTCGGTGGCCGCGCAGCTCCGTGACCTCGGCACGGGCGATCGGATCACCTACTCGCGCAAGGTCTTCATCCCGCTCACGATGTTGTGCCGCGACCATTGCCACTACTGCACCTTCGCGAAGCCGCCCGCGAAGCTCGACGCGCCGTTCCTCACGCCGGAGGAGGTGCTTTCGATCGCGAGGGCCGGTCGGACTCGCGCCTGCAAGGAGGCGCTGTTCACCCTGGGCGATCGGCCGGAGGACCGCTACGACGTGGCACGCGAATGGCTGCGCTCGCGGGGATTCTCCTCGACCCTCGAGTACGTGCGCGCATCCGCCATCAGCGTGATCGAGGAGACAGGCCTGCTGCCGCACCTGAATCCCGGCGTGATGAGCTACGAGGAGCTGGCGCGACTGAAGCAGGTGAGCGCATCGATGGGTTTGATGGTGGAGACGATCTCCGACAGGCTCTCGTCGAAGGGCGGGCCGCACTTCGGCTCCCCGGACAAGCACCCTGCCGTGAGGCTGCGGATGGTCGCGGACGCGGGCCGGCTCGCGATCCCGTTCACCACGGGCATCCTCGTGGGCATCGGTGAAGATGCACGCGAGCGCGCCGCCTCGGTCTTCGCGATCCGGGAGCTCCACCGTCGCTACGGGCACATCCAGGAGGTGATCGTCCAGAACTTCCGAGCGAAGCCCGGAACGGCCATGGCGCGATCCCCCGAGCCGGACGAGGAGGAGTTCCTCGCCGCCGTCGCGACCACGCGCGTGGTGATGGGGCCGCACGTGAGCGTCCAGGCTCCGCCCAACCTGTCCGACGCGACGCAACAGCTCCGACTGCTCGATGCCGGCATCAGCGACTGGGGCGGCGTGTCGCCGCTCACGCCCGACCACGTGAACCCGGAGCGGCCGTGGCCGGCGATCGATTCCCTCGCCGCGACGACGGCCTCCCGCGGCAAGACCCTGCGCGAGCGACTGACGATCTATCCACGGTTCGCGGGAAGTCCCGATCCGTATCTAGCGGGCAAGATGCGTGCGCCCGTCGAGGCTCTCCTCGATGAGGACGGCCTCGCGGTCGAGGGAACGAAGCCTGAGCCGATGGGCTGGCAGGACCCGGATGTCACCTGGAAGCCCCGGACCATCGACCTCACGTTCGCGAAGGGGCCGGAGGCGGGCCTGCGCACCGATGCCGGCGCCGTATACGGGGAGATCCCGGCAGAGGACGCGGTCACGGGCGCTTGGGCGTCCCGAGAGGTCGTGCCGGAGCGCCTCAGCTCGGAGATCCGAGCGGCGCTTCGGCGGGCCGAGCGGCACCGTCCCATCTCGGACGAGCAGGCGCTGGCGCTGTTCCAGGCGGAGGGCGTCGATCTCGACGCCCTCCGCGGGGTCGCCGACGGCCTCCGGCAGGAAGCCGTCGGCGACGTCGTCACCTACGTGATCAACCGCAACATCAACTTCACGAACGTCTGCTACGTCGGCTGTCGCTTCTGCGCGTTCGCGCAGCGGGAGGTCGATCCCGAGGCCTACACGCTCACGCTCGGCGAGGTCGCGGACCGGGCGGAGGCCGCCTGGGCGGAGGGGGCGAGCGAGGTCTGCATGCAGGGCGGTATCCACCCCGACCTTCCGGGCTCCTTCTATCTTGACCTCCTCGACGCGGTGAAGGCGCGCGTCCCGGGGATCCACGTGCACGCGTTCAGCCCGATGGAGATCCTGAACGGGGCGACGAAGATGGGCGTGTCCTTCCGTGAGTTCCTCAGCGCCTGCAAGGAGCACGGTCTGGGGACGATCCCCGGAACAGCCGCCGAGATCTTGGACGACGACGTCCGGTGGTTGCTGACGAAGGGCAAGCTCCCGGCCGACACCTGGGAGGAGGTCGTCCGGACGGCGCACGACGTCGGGCTCCGGAGCTCCTCGACGATCATGTTCGGGCACGTGGACGCCCCGCCGCATTGGGTCGGCCACCTGCGACGGATCACCCGGATACAGCAGGACACGGGCGGCTTCACGGAGTTCGTGCCGCTGCCGTTCATCCACCGGAACGCACCGATCTACCTGGCGGGCCACGCGAGGCCCGGCCCCTCCTTCGACGACAGCGTCCGCGTGCACGCGGTCGCGCGGATCCTCCTCGACAGAGTTATCCACAACGTGCAGGTGTCGTGGGTGAAACTCGGGGTGGAGGCATCGTCGGAGATCCTTCGGTCCGGGGCGAACGACTTCGGTGGCACGTTGATGGAGGAGACGATCAGTCGGATGGCGGGCGCCGGGTGGGGGATCCGGATGGCGCCGGAAGAGTTCGATGACGCGATCCGCGCGATCGGCAGAACACCCGCCGTGCGAACGACGACGTACGATCGGATCGAGACCAAAGCCGCGTTCTGAGCCCAACAGGTCAGGCCGCCTGACGGAATTGGTCATCCCGACTGACGACAGAGTTTCTTCGCGGAAAGGGTTGCACTCGCGCTCTCGCTTGGGGACGATTACATCCGATGAGGGTCGAGGCAGAGAATCACCTGAGATTCCCTCTTGCCAGGGAGGCGGTTCTTCCCTCAGAATCACAAGTATGTGATTTGGGGGGGAGAGGTGCATGCATCACTACATCCCATGGCAGGAACGGGCGAGGTGTCGAGACCACGACCCTGAGGTCTTCTTCCCCGAGAAGGGGGGATCGTCCAGGGAGGCCAAACGCATCTGCTCGGAGTGTCCCGTTCGGATCGAGTGCCTCAACTACGCGCTTCGCCGCGACG
>JBPCPX010000043.1:0-10765 GCA_050998695.1 Actinomycetota bacterium | reverse complement strand
GGCCCCTTTTTCTTTTTTTGTCGTGCCCCCCCCCCCTGCTCCTTTTGTGTCTGCGGGAGCGATGCTGGTTCCCCCCCGTCCGATGCCGCGGCCGGCACCGGTCACGAGCGCGACGCGACCGGTCACGAGAACACCAGCACGGTCTTCAGGCCGCGGAGCGCGCTCACGCCCCGGAACGCCGCCGGGAGCTCGTCCAGACCGCACCGCGAGGTCACCAGTCGTTCGACCGGCACACGATCGGCGACCAGCAGCTCGAGCGCTTCTCCGTATCGCTCTCGACGCTGATTCGGCGGGGTTCCGACCCACTCACTTCCGGTGAGCACCAACTCCTTGTAGTGGATCAGGTCGAGATCCAGGTCGGCTCGAGAGACCTCGCCGAGCCCCGCGAACAAGACGACCCGACCGCCGGGCCCGCAGGCTCGCAGGGCGGGTTCGACCAGTTCCGCACGGCCGACGGACAGGATCACGGCATCGAACGGTCCCTCGGTCAGGCGTTCCACAGCGTCCGTGGCGCCGAACTCGCTCGCCAGCCTCCGCCGCTCCTCGAGCGGCTCGACGGCGGTCAGCCGCGCGCCCGCGAGCGACGCGACCGCGCACAGCTGCAGGCCCATCTGGCCCGCCCCGACGACCGCCACGCGATCGCCTGCCTCGATCTGGGCGCGGTCGTGCACGGCGTGCAGGCAGTCGGCCAGAGGCTCCACGAAGATCGCACGTTCGAGAGGAAGATCCTCCGGGAGTCGAACCGGGCCCGCCGACCATTCGCGAGGCACCACCGGGATGACTGCGAACTCCGCGTAGCCGGCATAGGTGTCGCCGTACACGCGATCGCCCGGCGACCATCCGTCGACATCCGAGACCTCGACACGTCCGACCCACTCGTGTCCTGGGTTCAACGGGTACCGGTCGGTGCCGATCTCGAATTTCCGAACGTCCGTGGGACAGATGCCGCACGCCTCCACGCGTACGAGCAGCTCCCCCTCACCCGCCTCGGGCACCGGGACGGACTCGACGCGCAGTTCGCCGGGTCCGTGCAGGAACGCGACGCGCATCATGGAAGCTGGATCCCGGGTCATCGGGCCCACACGTTAGCGAACGATCCGGAAGCAGGGAGAGCCGATGGTCGTCGCACTCCGGCGCTAGCCAGCGATCGAGGTCACGAGGGTCGGCATCACCACGTCACCGGTAGCGCCGGACTTCAGCGCGCGGTCGGCTTCCGTGATGCGGTCGTGCAGCGCAACGAGCTGCAGCATCGAGAAGTTCCTCGCCTGCTGCTGATACCGGCGAGCCTGCCAGTCGAACCGGAGGCCGGCTTCCTTCGCCACCTCGGCCGGCGGCATCCGCTCCGGCAGCGATCGCACCTTCAGGAGATCGCGGAGTCGCGCGGCGATCCCTCCCAGGACCATCAGGGGATCGTCTCCTCCCTCCTCGATCGCGCGGAGCGAGCGGATCGCGCCGGGTAGGTCCTTGCCGAAGGCCCGGTCGCACAGGTCCCACGTCTTCTGCTCGCCGAGCCCGCGGAACTGCTGTGCGATCTCGCGAGACCCGACACGCTGCCCGGCGAACACGTCCTGGAGCTGCTCGAGCGCCGCGACCAGCTGGCCGGGCTCGGGACCGAGCGTCTCGACGAGCGTCCGCGCTCCCGGGATCGCGAGATCCAGACCGCGTTGCTTGGCTCGGGCGACGAGCCACGGCTCCAGCTCCTTGCGGGCGATGTCGACCTTGCGGACCTCCCCGACCGATGCCACGAGCTTCTGGAGCCCCGCCGGCACCTTCCCGCGCTCGGCCACGACGCAGGCGAGGACCAGGGTGGCGTCGGGATCGGGAGCCTCGAGGTACCGCGATATCTCCTCGAGGGTCTCCTTCCGGAGTGACTTCGCGTCGTTCACCAGGAGGGCGCGAGGCTCGCCGAAGAGCGAGGGTGTCGCCAATCCCTGGAGCTCTCCGCCCTGCCACTCGGCCGCGTCGACCTCGGTCGCCTTGGTCCCGCCGAGGACGGCGAGGGCCGCCTCACGGACCAGGAACACGTCCTCGCCCCACAGCAGGGTCACGGGAGCCGTCTTCACCGCCATCGCTCGGACTCTACCGAGGGGGTGGGACCGGTGAGGAGGACCGTGATCGTGCCGTGCCGGTCCGTGCGCCAGACCTGCGCCCCGGATGCCGAGAGGGCGTCGAGCGTGAACGCCGTGGGATGCCCGTAGTCGTTCTCCCCGACCGACACGATCGCCACGTCCGCGTCGACCGCATCGAAGAACTCCGGGACCGAGGTCGCCGCGCCGTGATGCGGGACCTTGAGGACGTCGGCTCGGAGGTCGACGCCGGACTCCAACAGCCATTCCTGGGCGGGTTCCTCGGGCTCGGTGGCGATCAGCACGACGTGCTCGTCGTAGGTCGCTCGGATCACGATCGCGTCGTTGTTGGCGTCGGACTCGGTACCGGTCCAGCATCGGTCCGGGGACAGCACGTCGAGCCGGAGCGTGCCGAGCCAGAACGTGCCCCCGGCGCGCGGGTTCCGGACCGGGACCTCCTCGTCGGCGATCGCACGATCGAGATCGGCCTGGAGCGGTGAGGGCTGCTCCCCCTCGCAGCCGGGCTGCAGGAGGAGCCCCACCGGCAATCGCGCGAGGACCGACGGCAGTCCGACGATGTGGTCGGCGTGCGGATGGCTCGCCACCACGATGTCCAGCCGCTTGATCCCGAGGGCCGAGATCTCGGTCGCCACCTGGTCGCGCTCCGGTCCCCCGTCGACGAGCACCGTGCCGCCCTCGGGGGTCGTGAGCAGAGCGGCGTCGCCCTGACCGACGTCGAAGAAATGCACCGTGAATCCGTCGGGCGGGCCGCTGCCGAGCGCAGAGGCCCACACGACGACGGGGAGGACGGCGACCGCGACGGCGGTCGCCGTCCGTGGCGGCTTCCATCCCGTGCGGATCCAGACGACGATCGCCGCGACGACCGCGGTCCCTCCGACGAGGGCGAGCGGTCCACCCTCAGCGGTGAGGTAGCCGACGGGGGCCTTCCCCAGATGGTCCGCGACGAGCTCCAGCCATCGCATCGGCAGGAGCGCGAGGGTGCCGACGACCTTCCCGAGCGGGAACCACGCCAGCCCCGTGCCGGCGGCCACGGCGCCCAACAGGAGCGACGGGGCCACCAGCGGGAACGCGGCGAGATTCGCCGGCAGCGTCACGAGGGGAACCTCGTGGAAGTGGTACAGCAGGATCGGCGTGACGCCGAGTTGTGCCGAGATGGTCGCGCCCGCGGCCGTCGCGACCGGGCTCGGCACGAGGCGCCCGAACCGCTCGGCGAGCGGTGACGCGAGTGCCACCATGCCGGCGGTGGCCGTGACGGAGAGCTGGAAGCCGACCGACCACACGAGCCAGGGATCGAGGACGAGCAGGCCGAGCACGGCGGCGGAGAGGATCGACGCCGTCGTGCGGGGCCTGCCGGCGAGCACCCCGACGAGCGCGATGCAGGCCATCACGCCGGCGCGGAGCACCGACGGCTCGGCACCGGTGAGGATCGTGAAGAACGCGACCGCGCCGAAACCGACGACGAACTTCGGCCACCGGGAGAGTCGGAGGAGCGCGGCCGCAGCCAGCACCGGCGCGAGCACCATCGCCACGTTCCCGCCCGAGACGACGAGCAGATGGCTGAGCCCCGCCGCCCGGAAATCACGTTCCAGACCAGGGTCGAGCTGCGAGTCGTCGCCCAATAGCAGGCCGAGGAGCAGCCCCGCCTCCTTCGGAGGGAACACACGCTCGATCGAGCGGCCCACGACGTTGCGAGCTGCCTGCGTCGCACGGACGAAGGCGCTCGGCGACGAGCCGATCCGCGTGAGCGTCTCCAGCTGGAGCTGCGCAGGGATCCCCTTGTGCCGGAGCGCTTCGGCGAACTCCTCGTCGTCGGGCACGCGGAGCACGCCTTCGAGCCGGATCAGATCGCCGCGGCGGGCGCGTGGAACCTCGTCGCTCCCGCTCACCCACACGGATGACCGAAGGGTCGCGGCGCCGTCCGACCACTCGACCCGGCTCACCTGCGCGGTAGCGGACCAGCCGAGCGTGGTCCTCCGAGGATCGGTCTTGAGCGTTCCCTCGATCTCCACGCGCTCCGGGGCGAGGGTCGCGAGGAGGGCAGTCCCGAGTCCCCGATGGTGGAAGCCGCTCCAGCCCGTTCCCAGGGCGAGCACGCCGATGAGCGTCAGGGTGGCCGCGATCGCCGGGGCCACCGAGGTGACGCGACCGCCCGCGACCGCCTCGACGGTCGGGTGATCGGGGGGAACGAGGTTGACTCGCGCGAGTGGCCCCGGTCCGCGACGCTCACGCCCCGCCACGATCCATGCGACTCCGAGGGCGCCGAGCCCGACACCGAACGCCATCCACGGCTCGGTCCATCTGGGCATCCAGGTCCAGCCGAGGAGCCCGACCGCGAACGCCACCGCCGCGGAGGGCAGCGTCCAGGCGCCCACGGGCGCTCCTCAGACCGTGACCTGGTCGCGGATCTCGTCGAGGGTGGCCGGGCCGATCCCGCTCACGTCCATCAGGTCCTCGACCGAGGCGAACGGCCCGTTCGTGTTCCGGTACTCGACGATCGTGGCCGCAAGCACCTCCCCGATCCCGGACAGCGACTCCAGCTCCGTCGCCGACGCGCTGTTGATGTTGATGAGGCCGCCCGTCGAACCGGGTGCCGATCCTCCGGGCACGACCGCTCCCGGCGGGCCGGCCTTCGGGACGAGGATCTGGGTGCCATCGGTCAGCGGTGCCGCGAGGTTCAGGAGGCTCAGGTCCCCCTTCGGCAGCGACCCGCCCGCGCGATCGATGGCGTCGATCACGCGGTCGCCCTCGACGAACTCGTACACACCCGGCTCGCGGACCGCGCCCGCGACGTCCACGATGAGCGTCACCGAAGGACTCGCCGAGGACGGAACCTGCTGAGCGGTACCGGGCCCCGACTCGGCGATGGTGACCGGCTTGGGCAACGAGCGCGCGTACCAGAGCCCGGCGCCGCCCAGCACCGCCACCAACACGACGATCAGCCCCGCGATCTCCCCGCGCGAGAGCATGTCCAGACGTTCTCGGAAAGACATGGCGGGGACGCTATGCGCGGTCAGCGGTCTCCGCAGTGAGACGCGTCACAGCGCCTGCGGATCTTCGGGGCGCTTGCGCCCGGCCGGACTAGACGCGCGTGACGAAGTTGACGAGCTTCGGGGCGCGGACGATCTCCTTCACGACCTCCCGGTCGGCGATCGTGCTCCGGGTCTTCTCGGACGCTCGGGCCAGCTCCAAGACGCGTCCCTCGTCGGCGTCCGCCGGCACCTCGATCTTGTCGCGAACCTTCCCGTCGACCTGCACGATCAGCGTGACGGTGTCCGCCGCGGCCAGGGCTTCGTCGTACCCGGGCCAGCGGGAGACATGGACCGAGTCGTCGTGGCCGAGGACCTCGCGCCACAGCTCCTCGGCCGCGAAGGGCGCGAACGGCGCGAGCATCAGGACGAGCGCCTCGCCGGCCCCGCGCGCTGCTCCGCCCGCGTCCAGCGCCGACCGCATCTCGTTGGTCAGCACCATCAGCTTCGAGATCGCGACGTTGAAGCGGAACCGCTCCATGTCGTCGGTCACGCCCTTGATGGTCCGGTGCGTCAGGCGCACCAGCTCCCCCGGCTCCTCGCCGCCACCCTCGGCGGCAGCTCCCACCGCCGAGAACACGCGCCCGAGCCAGTGGTGCACGCCGGGTCGCCGGTTCGGATCGCCCGCGATCAGCTTCCAGTCGATGTCGTCCTCGAACGGACTCGCGAACAGCATCGTGAGCCGCATCGAGTCGGCTCCCCATCGCTCGACCAGCGGCATCGGCTCGACGACGTTGCCCCTCGACTTGGACATCGACGCGCCGCCGTAGATCACCTGACCCTGGTTCATCAGGCGCGGGAACGGCTCGATGAACGGCACGAGACCGGCGTCGTGAAGCGCTTTCGTGACGAACCTCGCATAGAGCAGATGCAGGATCGCGTGCTCGACTCCACCGGTGTACTGGCTGACGGGCCATCGTTCGACGTCCTCACGCCGGAACGGTCCCTCCCCGTCGCCCGGCGAGCAGTACCGGAAGAAGTACCAGCTGGAGTCCACGAACGTGTCCATGGTGTCGGTCTCGCGTCGCGCGTCACGACCGCACGTGGGACAGGTGGTCTTCACGAACCGGTCGTGACGCGCGAGCGGCGACACGCCGCCGGGGCGGAAGTCGACGTCCTCGGGGAGCTCGACCGGGAGATCCGCCTCGGGCACCGGCACCTCGCCGTGCTCGTCGCAGTGGATGATGGGGATCGGTGCGCCCCAGTACCGCTGGCGGGAGATCAGCCAGTCGCGCAGCCGGAACGTGACCGCGGCACGGCCGAGGCCCTGCTCCTCGAGCCACTCGGCGACCTTCGCGATCGACTCGGGCGACCGCTCGCCGTCGAAGGGCCCGGAGTGCGCCATCGCGCCCTCGTGGTCGTAGGCCTCCGTCATCGAGGCGGCGTCCCGATCCTCCCCCGACGGCTGGATCACGACGCGGATCTCGAGGCGGTGCTCGCGGGCGAACTCGAAGTCACGCTGGTCGTGGGCCGGCACGCCCATCACCGCGCCGGTCCCGTACTCCATCAGCACGTACGGCGCCACGAAGACCGGCACCCGTTCGCCGTTCACGGGGTTCACGACGTGAACCCCGAGGGGTACCCCTTCGCGGCTCTCGGCCTGTTCTCTGTTCGTGAGCGGCGTGGCCTGCAAGCGGTCGATCAGCTCTCGGGCGGCCTCCGAGGTCCCGCCCGCCTCGGCCAGCTTCGGCACCAGCGGATGCTCGGGAGCGAAGACGAAGAACGTGACTCCCCAGAGCGTGTCGGGCCGCGTGGTGAAGACCTCGACCTCGTCGCCGGTCTCCTCGACGGTGAATCGGACCGTTGCTCCCTCGGAGCGCCCGATCCAGTTCCGCTGCATCGTGATCACACGCTCGGGCCACTCCTCCAGCGTGTCCACGTCGTCGAGCAGACGCTGCGCGTAGTCCGTGATCTTGAAGAACCATTGCGTGAGGTCCTTCCGCACGACCGCGGCTCCGCATCGCTCGCAGAAGCCGTTGATCACCTGCTCGTTGGCGAGCACCGTCTGGTCGTTCGGACACCAATTGGCCGGGGCGTTCTTCCGGTACGCGAGTCCCATGTCGAAGAGCTTCAGGAACAACCACTGGGTCCACCGGTAGTACTCCGGGTCGCTCGTGTGCAACCGGCGGGTCCAGTCGAAGGACATCCCGAGCCGCTTGAACGAGGCCGCTTGCTGCTCGATGTTCTCGTAGGTCCACTGCTTGGGATGGATCCCTCGCTTGATCGCCGCGTTCTCGGCCGGAAGGCCGAACGAGTCCCAGCCGATGGGGTGCAAGACGTTGTGACCCTGGAGCGCCCGGAACCGAGCCACCACGTCGCCGCCGCTGAATGCCTCCGCATGGCCGAGGTGGAGATCGCCGGAGGGGTACGGGAACATGTCGAGCGCGTAGAACCGTGGACGCGCGTCGTCGGCGTCGTCGGAGGCTCGGTAGAGGCCCTCTTCTTCCCAGACGCGCTGCCACTTCGGCTCGATCTCGGAGGGTTCGTAGCCCTGCATCGGGTCATCGTAGCGGGCAACCTCCGTACACTGGCGTCACGAACGTGGGGACCGACACCGTGCAGCGGCGCAGACCCGCGAAGGCGTTCGACCGCAGGGTCCTCAGGATGTGGTGGACGACCTGGGGTGTCCTGGTGGCGATCGGGGCGGCCGTTGCATCACCGCTCCTGGGCCGGTCACCGGGCTTCACCGCCGCGTACGTCATCGGGGTGCTCTCCGCGATCGTCCTGACCGCTGCGATCCCGTACCTCAGGTATCGCCGGTGGCGCTACGAGATCCGGGAGCGCGACCTCTTCCTCTCCCGAGGCTCGCTCTTCTTCGTCCTCACGCTGATCCCGTTCGATCGGATCCAGTACGTCGAGACGCACCAGGGACCCCTGGATCTGGCGTTCGGGTTGATGCAGCTCGTGGTGTACACGGCGGCGGGCAGAGCCGCGCGGATCCCCGGGCTCGCGCCGGAGGAGGCGGGATCGCTCCGCGAGGAGCTGTCGAAGGTCGCAGGAACGCAGAGTGTCTGAGCCTCCCCCGCCGCGACCGGATGTGGCGGAAGGCGACGGAGTGGCGACACTGTTCGTCGCCTGGAGGCGTCTGCACCCCGCGGCGATCGCCGTCTGGATCTCCGGCATCGTCGGCAGCTTCGCGATCCCCCTGCTGGTACTCCTGGTCCTCGGCGGCGAGCGTGGCCCGCTCTTCTTCTCGTCGGCGATCGGCGCGATCGCGGTGGTCGGATCCGTGATCAGGTGGACGCGGTACTGGTACCGGCTCGACGGACAGACGTTGGTGATCCGAGGCGGCCTCCTCCAGCGCTGGGAGCGAACACTCCAACCGGCGCGCATCCAGAGCGTGGACGTGGTCCAGAAGCTCACGCATCGCCTCTTCGGCGTCGTGGAGCTGCGCATCGAGGTCGTCGGCGGAACGGGAACGGAAGGATCGCTCGTCGCCCTGACGCCGGAGGAGGCGAACTCGCTCCGCGCCCTCCTCCTGGCCGATCACGTCGCGGACGACGACCCCACGGAACCGGCGCTCGTGCGCATGCGTCCCGCGGATCTGCTGCTCGCCGGCGCGACCGGTGGCCGCGTCGCCGTGGTCGCGGCGATGGCGGGGTGGGCGTTCCAGATCCTGCCCGAGGGAACGTTCGTCGAGACCCTGGACCGCCTCGCGGGCACCGAGCGGTCCGACCTCGAGACCGTCCTGGTGATGGGCGCCGTGCTGCTGACGGCCTCGATCGTGATCTCACTCGTGAGCACGGTGCTGGTCTACTGGGACTTCACCGCCGTGCGACGAGACGATCGGCTGATCATCACCCGAGGGCTCCTGCAGACGAGGCGATCCGTGGTCCCGATCGCACGGATCCAGGCGATCAGGCTCGAGGAGAACCTCACCCGGCGAGCGTTCGGCCTCGCGTCGCTCCGGGTCCTCACCGCCGGGTACGGACGTGGCTCCGGCGACGAGCAGCAGTCGAGCATGCTCGTCCCGGTCGCCGATCGTCGGCGATGCCTCGAGCTCGCGGAGGCGGTCCTCGGCTCGGCCGGTCTCCGAAGCGCCGAGATCCTTCCTGCGCCGCGCCGAGCGCTGGTGCGGCGCCTCTGCTTCGCCGCGATCCTCGGCACCGCCGCCCTCGCGCTGGGGTTCGCCTTCCGGAACGGTGCGTTCGCGGCGGCGCTCCCGGTCCTCCCTCTCGCGCTCGGTTTCCAGTTCCTGGCCTGGCGGGCCCTCGGACACGCCATCGTCGGACCGCACGTGCTCGCGCGCTCGGGAGCGCTCGTACGGCGAACGACGGTCGCCGACCAGGCGAACATCCAGCATCTGGTCCTGAGCCGGTCGCCGACCCAGCGGCCTTTCGGCATCGCCAGCCTCACGCTCGCGATCCCGAAGGCCGCCACCTCCGTGATCGACGTGGACGATGACGTCGCCGAAGAGCGATTCGCCGATCTGGCCGCGCGACTGGCCGGCTAGTCATGGGTCCGAGTGCTGGCTGACACGAGAAGGGCTCGGAACGGCCGCGGACGGGATACCCGTTCGGGGCATGGCACCCCACTCCCGCCGCTTGCGCCCCGTCTGGAACATCGCCATGAAGCGCTCGACGGCGAGTATCTGGTGGAAGCCGAGGAACTCCATGAACGACGCCGCGAACAGGAGGAGACGGTCCGCGAAGGACGAGTACCGCTGAAGGAGCATCGCCTCCACGCCAGCCGCAACCTGAGAGAGGACCATCCCATGCAGCACGGCCAGGCTCAGGAAGAGCCAGAAGACGTTCATGTCGAGCACGCCGAGGAACGCGGACACGAGCAGCGAGCAGAACCCCAGGACCTCGATCACGGGGCCGAGTCCCTCGAAGATCCAGAAGTACGGGACCGCGAACAGCCCCAGCCGTCCGTATCGGGGATTCAGGAACATGTCGCGATGACGCCACAGGTTGGTCCACAGCCCCCGGTGCCACCGATTCCGCTGCCGCCGAAGGGTCCCGAGGTCGGACGGCACCTCCGTCCAGCAGATCGGATCGGGGCTGAAGACGATCCGGTGAGGCAGCCGCGCCGTCGCGAACTCTTTGTGAAGGCGTATCACGAGCTCCATGTCCTCCCCGACGGTGCCCGTCCAGAAGCCGCCCACGCGTACGACGGCGTCGCGGCGGAACAAGCCGAAGGCGCCCGAAACGATCAGGAGCGCACCGAGCCGAGTCCAACCCGCGCGACCGAGGAAGAACGCGCGAGCGTACTCCACCACCTGCAGCCGTTCCACCCAGGTATGTGGCATCCGCAGGTCGGTCGGGCGACCATCAGTGATCGTGGCGCCGTTCAGCGGCCGTACCGTCCCACCCACCGCGATCACGCTGTCGTCCCTCACGAAGTTCCTGGACGCGCGGAGGATCGCTTGGGCGTCCAGCAGGGAGTCGGAGTCGACGGGCGCGATCAGCGGATACCTGGCGATGTTGATCCCCGCATTCAGCGCATCCGACTTGCCCCCGTTCTCCTTCTCCACGACCACCAGCCCGGGATGGCGCAGCGACTGCATCACACGTATCACTGGGGCGGTGGGGATCGTGCGGGCCCACACGCGTGGTTCCTCCACCAGCGCGAACGCCTCGATCAGCAGGTCCATCGTCCCGTCGGTGGAACCGTCCGAAACGACGACGACCTCGAACTTCGGGTAGTGCA
>JBPCPX010000011.1:0-31104 GCA_050998695.1 Actinomycetota bacterium | reverse complement strand
TGTGGCTTCATGATCTGCCCCTCCCGTCCCTCCCTGCCTCCCTCTCCCCTCCTCCTCCCCACGCCCCCCCTCCCCCCCCCCCCCCCCCCCCCCACCGCGAGCTCCTGGCAGTTCGGGACGTGCCGGTCGGCCACCGGGACGAGCCGGACCTGCTCCGGCGAGAGCCAGAGAGGGAACGCGCCGCCGTAGTGCTCTATCAGCACGGCGCTGAACCGTTCGAGGGTGCCGAGGATCGCGCGGTGGATCATCACTGGCCGATGGCGCTGGTTGTCGTCGCCCGTGTACTCCATGTCGAAGCGTTCGGGCAGGGCGAAGTCACACTGGACGGTGGTCAGCTGCCACAGGCGGCCGATCGCGTCACGGAAGTGGAAGTCGACCTTCGGCCCGTAGAAGGTGCCCTCGCCCTCGGCGGGTCGATACTCGAGGCCGCTCTTCTCGAGCGCGAGGGTGAGCGCCTCCGTGGCGCGCGCCGCCGTCTCGTCGTCGACGATCGACTGTTCGACGGGCAGTGTCGAGAGCTCGACGACGGGGTCGGTGAAGCCGAACGTCCGATGGATCTCCAGCGCGAGATCGAACGCCGCCAGGATCTCGTCGATCAGCTGATCGGGCGTGCAGATGATGTGCGAGTCGTCCTGCGTGCCGCCACGGATCCGGAGCAGGCCGTGAAGCGTGCCGGCCTTCTCGTGTCGATAGATGGTCCCGAGCTCCGATAGACGCATCGGTAGGTCCCTGTAGCTGCGGACCTGCGACTTGTAGACGAGCACATGGAACGGGCAGTTCATCGGCTTGACGTAGTAGTCGCCGGTGTCGGCCTCCATCGGCGGGTACATGTTCTCGCGGTACTTCTCGAGGTGGCCGCTCGTCTCCCACAGCACGGATCGGGCGATGTGCGGCGTGACGACCAGGTCATACCCCCGCTCCAGGTGGATGTCCCGGACCCAATCCTCGAGCTCCTTCCGGAAGATCCCGCCGCGGGGATGCCAGATCCACAGGCCGGGACCGAGCTCGTCGGGGCTCGAGAACAGATCCAGCTCGCGCCCGAGACGGCGGTGGTCGCGCTTCTCAGCTTCCTCCAGACGCAGCAGGTGCGCGTCGAGGTCCTCCTCGTTCGCCCAGGCAGTCCCGTAGATCCGGGTGAGCATCGGATTGGTCTCGACGCCTCGCCAATAGGCCCCCGCGGTGGATGTCAGCTTGAACGCGCCGAGCCGCCCGGTCGAGGGCACGTGCGGCCCCTCGCACAGATCGACCCAACCGTCGTTCCGGTAGAGGGACACGATCTCGCCCTCCGACACCTCGCCCTCGGCCGTGCCGATCGCCTCGATGATCTCCCGCTTGAACGGTTGGTCCTCGAGCCGTGCGAGTGCAGTCTCCCGGGTCACCTCCTCCCGGATGAACGGCTGGTCGCCTTCCACGATCTTCCGCATCTCCCCCTCGATCGTGGGCAGGTCGTCCTCCTTGATCGCGGAAGGCAGGTCGAAGTCGTAGTAGAAGCCGTCTTGGATCGGAGGTCCGATCGCGTACTTCGCGCCCGGGAACAGCCGGCAGACGGCCTGCGCCAGTACGTGGGCGGTCGAGTGACGGATGACGTGGAGCCCGTCGTCGGCCGCGGGCTCGACGGGCTCGACGGTCGAGTCGGCATCCGGCACGTAGGAGAGGTCGCGGAGTGAGCCGTCCACGCGAGCCACGATCGCCTCCGGCGGCAACGCGGCGCCGACAGGCTCCCCCTCGGGGAGCTCCACGTGGGCACCGTCCGGCAGGATCAGTCGAGGCACGGGCATCATGATATCGGTGGGGTACGGGCGCTCCGACGGGCCCCTACTCGTAGGAGATCGCTTCCAGGACCTTGATCCGCGAGGCCCGGATCGAGGGTGCGATCGACGCCACGAGCCCGAGCACCGCCGCGATCACCGCGAACGCGACGAGGAGTCCCCACGGGATCGCCAAGCGCGACACGCCGAGGTCGGAGAGCGCCTGCTGCATCGCCCAGCCGAAGAGGAGTCCGATCGCGATCCCGAGCACGGCACCCAGCAGGGACACGATCACCGCCTCGATCACGATCATCCAGCCGATCTGCCTCCGCTGCATGCCGACGGCCCGCAGGAGCCCGAGCTCGCGGACCCGCTCGTAGATCGACAGCGCGAGGGTGTTCGCGATCCCGAAGGCGGAGATGATCACCGACAGCACCAGAAGCACAAGGACGATCCCGAAGACTTGATCGATCAGCCGGTCCTGCTCCTCCTTGAACTGCGCCTGATCGTTGATCTCGACGTTCGGGAACTCGCCGGCGACCTCTTCCAGGCCGGCCCTCGCCTGTTCCAGGGACACGCCATCGGCCTTCCGAACGAAGACCAGGTAGTCCAATTGCTCCGCGACATTCGCTCGGTACTCCTCGAGCGAGATCGTGTAGTCGCCGAGCAGGCGGTTGTCCGTGTAGATCCCGACGATCGTGAGTTCCTGCGTTCCGGTCCGAGCGAACCGGACGGGAAGCTCATCTCCTATCTCCAGCCCGCGAGCTCGCGCGGGGCCCTTGTGGATCAGGATCGTCCCCGGCTCGGCCAGCGCCGCGGTGGTCCCGGTCTCCATCGGCACGCTGACCACGTCGTCGACCGTCGTCTCGTCCACGCCGGCGATGAAGGTCAGCCCGCCGCCGATCCGCACACCGGCCTGCCGGAACGGCGATACGGCGGCGAACTCGTCCCGCTCCGACAGCGCGTCGGCGATCCCCGGGCTGAACGGCTGGAACCCGGAGGAGCTGAGGATGAAGTCCGCGCGCAGAGTCTCGTCGAGCGTGTCGGACGCTGACGCCTTCAGCGTCGTCATGAAGACCGAGACGAACACGACCAGGCCGAGGCCGATCATCAGCGCTGCGGCCGTCGACGCGGTCCGGCGCGGGTTCCGCTTCGCGTTCTCCTGTCCGAGACGACCGGTCATCCCGAGCCGCCGGGCGGGGGCCCCGATCGCGGTCGCGAGCGGCCTGGCCACGAACGGGGACAGGACCGCGACGCCGATGAATGTGAACGAAGCCCCGAGGCCCACGATCGCCGCCGGGTGCGGGACGTCCCCGAAGAGTCCCGCGGCGATCGCCGCCACACCGCCCGCCGTGAGCGACCCACCCACGATGGAACGACGACGGAGCGACGTTGTCGGAGCGACGGTTCCCTCGCGCAGGGCCTCGATCGGCGCGACGCGCGACGCGCGGCGCGCCGGGAACACCGACGCCACGACCGTCACGACGGTACCGACCACGAGCGCCGCGACGATCGTGGTCGGCCGGATCGCGAGCGGGGTCGGCGGCAGCTCCAGCCCGATCAGCTCCAGGCCCTGCTTGAGCAGGACCGCGAGCCCGATCCCCGCGGCGAGCCCGACGGCGGAACCCACGAGCCCGATCACCAGGGACTCGATGACCACGGACGTGAACACCTGGCCGCGGCTGGCACCGAGAGCCCGCAAGAGCCCCAGTTCGCGGGTTCGCTGCGTCACCACGATGTTGAACGTGTTGAAGATCACGAAGGCCCCGACGAACAACGCGACGAAGGCGAACACGAGCAGGGCGGTACGGAGGAAACCCAGGCCCTCGCGAACCTGCTCCGTCTGCTCGGCGGCGGCGTCGGTCGCCGTGATCGCCTGGAAGCCGGAAGGGAGCACCTGTTGGACCTGCGCGGCAACCGACGCCGCCGACGTCCCTTCCTCGGCGACCATGTAGATCTGGTCGAAGCTTCCCTCGCGGTCGAAGAGGTGTTGTGCGGTCTGGAGCTCGAACGAAGCGACCGTGGCGCCGCCGATGGTGGTGGTGGACGGCAGAGCGATGACGCCGGTCAGCCGGTACGGGTCGACCCCGAGCGTGGTGACGATCCGGACCTCGTCACCGATCTCCAGACCCGCTTCCTCGACGGTGTCCGCGTCGATCACGACCTCGTCCTCGGCCCGCGGTGGCTCCCCCGTGAGATCGAACGGTGTGACGTCCGGGTCCCACGAGCTCCCGATCGTGGGCGCGCCGCCGCCCGAGATCACCTCGTCGGTCTGCGGGTCGATCACCTGCGCGAAGCCGCCCACGCTGCCGTTGGCCGCCGCCACACCGGGCACAGCCTGGACATCTTCCAGGACCTGCTCCGGGATCGGGTTCCGCTCCTGGCCTCCTCCCCCACCACCGCCTGCCGCGATGTCCTGGAACGCGTTCTCCGCCTGCACGACGACGTCGGTCTTCGCGAAGATGTCGCCGAAGAGATCGTCGAACGCAGACAGGGCCGTGTCCGTGAGGACCAGGGTCCCGGCGACGAAGCCGACGCCGAGAACGATCGCCAGCGCCGTGAGCCCGAGCCGGAGCTTCCGCGCGAGGAGGCTCTTCAGCGCCGCGCGCCACATCTAGGCCTCCAACGACTTCATCCGGTCGAGGACCTTCTCCGCGGTCGGATCCCGCATCTCGTCCACGATCAGGCCGTCGGCGAGGAACACGATCCGGTCGGCGTAGGCCGCGCCGCCCGGGTCGTGGGTGACCATCACGATGGTTTGGCCGTGGTCGGTGACGGCCGCCTTGAGGAACTGGAGCAGCTCTCCGGACGCTCGCGAGTCGAGGTTCCCGGTGGGCTCGTCCGCGAACACGATCGCGGGTTGCGAGACCAGCGCTCTCGTCGCAGCGACGCGCTGCTGCTGACCGCCGGAGAGCTCCGAGGGGAGATGCGTCAGGCGGTCGCGGATCCCGATCGTGTCGACGACCTCGTCGAAGCGCGATCTGTCCACATCCCGACCGGCGATGTCGGTGGGAAGGGTGATGTTCTCGGCTGCCGTGAGGGTCGGCACCAGATTGAACGCCTGGAAGACGAAGCCCACGCGGTCGCGCCGGATCTCGGTGAGATCGCGGTCCTTGAGAAGGGTCAGGTCCTGGTCGCCGATCCAGACGGTGCCCGAGGTGGGCTTGTCCAGGCCCGCCATGATGTGCAGCAACGTGGACTTGCCGGAGCCCGAAGCGCCCATGATCGCCGTGAACTCCCCGGCGGCGAACTCCACGGACACTCCGCGGAGCGCCTCAACTGCTGCTGCTCCCGCTCCATAGACCTTCCGAAGGTCGACCGCGCGGGCGGCAGCAGGTCGGGTTGCAACGGTGAGCGTGATGATTCCCCTTCAAGAGATGTAGCCGGGCAGCTTACGTGAAGGATATGAACGAGTTGTGGACGCCATCTGACGCAGGGGCTTTCAGCGCTTGCTCCGCCGTCGTCCCCTCTCCGGTACCATAGAGGTGCAACACACCCCCGGTCGCCTGGACTGTCGGCGCATGCCTGACTGGCCGCCCCCCGACCTTCGGATCGCGAGGCGCCATGTCTGTCTTCAACATCACGTACAAGGGTCCGATGACGTTCTTCCTCGAGGGAGAACTGGACATCGCTTCCGTTCCCTCTCTGGAGGCTGCCCTCAACGGCTCGATCGGAGCGGGTGGTCCGATCACGCTCGACCTATCCGGCTTGACCTTCATCGACTCGAGCGGCGTGGGTGCGATCCTCAAGGCGGCCAAAGATCATCTGCCCGGTGGGTGCGTGGTCCTGCACGGTGTCCATGACAGCACCCAGAAGGTCATCGAGCTCATGGGCGTCGAGAAGGCGCCGAACCTCCATGTCCTCCCGTGTCTCATCGCCGTGTGAGACTCGCCGTTCGCACCTCGCGAAGGACGTCAGTGATCTCCGTACCAGTGCTCGAGTGCTCTCGCGAATCGCTCGTCCACGAACGACAGTCGGACCCGATCGCCCGATAGCTGTCCGGTCGGCCACACGAAGAGCGTCCCCAGCAGCATGAACAGGATCGTGGCAACCAACATCGAAAGGCCGACCACAGGATCACGGGGCGATCCGTTTGGGATCCGATGACAAGCACGAGCCCGCTGAGGAGAAGGAAGCCACGGTAGGTCCAGGTGAACGTTCGACCGCGCTGAAGAGCCACGTCCGACGCCTCTACCAGGCGATTGGCGAGATCCTCCCGCCGCGTCTAGGGTCTATCGGACTCGGAGTCGGATGGGGACTGGGTTTGGACAACATCTTCTGGGGGGCGGCTTCGCTCACGTTGCTTGGCGTGCTCATCGGTCTTCTGATCCTGATGCTCACCGAGGACGTGCACAGAGCGATGGCTCAGCGGGGTCCCCGTTCCCTGTGACCACGAACGACCGAAGGTTGCTCACCGGCGGCATCGGTGGCGCGATCCTTGGCGCCGTGGTCGGCTACATCCTCGCGTTCGTAGTCAAGCGGCGGACCGGAACCTCTAGGCGCGCTCCCTCGCGAGATCGCGAGATCACCTAGCGGCTACGGATCACGCCAAAAACCGCCAGGAGGAGAACAACCACGATGACGATCCACACCCAGTTAGGCACGAGCGCTCACCCCTTTCATATACCTCCATCCTAGACGGCTCATCGCCTGCCCGCGACCGTGCACCTCTGAGGCCCACACGATGCGGTCATAGTCTCGAAGCTCGGCTCATCGGTGGGCGCGGGAGGTTTTGAACCTCCGACCTCTTGCGTGTGAAGCAAGCGCTCTCCCGCTGAGCTACGCGCCCTCTATGGGAGTTAAGGATAGGCGACGTCCAGGAGATGGTCACACGGATCGAAGTCGGGGCGACTACTGAACGATGAGTGGTCCTTCCATATCCCTCGGATGGATGTCGCACTGGAACAGGTACTGGCCGGCCTCCAGCGCGGGCACCTTGTAGCGGAACCGCTCGGCAGGGAAGGCGGCATCACCCGTGAACGCGCTGGAGAGATCGGGCGCACAGATCGAGAGGTCGATCTTCGTCTGGGCCGGCTCGGCGCAGGTCGCGGCCGGACTCTCGGCCGGCATAAGCGTCACCGTGGGACTGTCGGTCGGGGACACCTCTCCGTTGCCCTGAGCCTACGCGCAGGCGGCGAGCACCAGAACGAGGATCCCGGCGAGAGTGATCCGTCGATGCTGGGACTGATGCGGTGCAGCGCACGTGAGCAACCGTCCTCAGGTCGGGAGGGTTCCCTCGAGGCGGCCGTCCGCCATGGCGAGCACTCGATCGAGATGGCGGATCACCTCCGGGTTGTGGGTCGCCACCACGACGGCGGTGCCCGCGTCGGCGGCGCGTCGGAGTGCAGCGAAGACGCGTTCCACCGACGCGGTGTCTTGATGCGCCGTGGGCTCGTCCGCGAGCAGCACGCTCGTGGGCACCGAGAGCGCACGGGCGATCGCGGTGCGCTGTTGCTCCCCCACCGACGCCTCGCGCGGGTACCGGGACCGGAGCTCGGCGATGCCGAGCTCACCGATCAGCTCCTCGATATCGTCGGACCGCTCGTCGAGGATGCCTGCCAGCCGGGCCGGATACCCGATGTTCTCCTCGACCGTGAGCTCCTCCATCAGGCCGAGCTTCTGCGGGACGACCGCCACCGCGGACCATGTCGGCGACGAAGGATCCACGGGTCCTCGCCACTGCACCTCGCCCTCGGTCGGACGCTCCCAGCCGGCGATGACGTTGAGCAACGTGGTCTTGCCGGACCCGGACCGGCCGACGAGTCCGACGAGCTCGCCGGGTCGCGCCTCGAAACTCACCGATCCGAGGGCGTGCACGACCTCCCCACCGTGGTGGTGGAACACCTTGGTCAGTTCGTGCACCGACACCGTCGCCTCGGCATCCTCCGACGGGAGGCGCTCGCCCGGATAGCGCGCGAACCCGGCGCCACGGCCGGTCCGCGCCTCCGGATACGTCCCCTTCAGCCTTCCGTGGTCGAGCTCCACCACCTCGTCGGCGAGCCGGCGGACGGCGGCGTCGTGGGTCGCCACGACGAACGTGACACCCGCATCCACCAGGGTGCGGACACCGTCCATGACGAGGCGCCCGGACTCCGTGTCGAGCTCGGCGGTCGGCTCGTCCGCCACGACGACCGCGGAGCCCGCGACCACCGCCTGGGCGAAGGCCGCTCGTTGCTGCTCGCCGCCGGAGAGCTCATCCGGGAGGTGGTCGATGCGGTGCCCGATCCCGAGCCGATCGAGGATCTCGGCCTCGCCGCGGCCATCCGACCTGCCGGTCACGAGATGAAGGTGCTCGCCGATCGTGAGGTTCGGCAAGAAGTTGTCTGAGGGGCGCTGGAACACGTAGCCGACGACGTGACGGCGGAGTCTTCGGAGCCCCCGGGCAGACGTCCGGCCGACGTTCTCGGGTCCGACCCACACGTCTCCGGACGTGGCGCGATCGATGCCGGTCATGACGCGAAGGAGCGAGGACTTCCCGCTCCCCGACGGGCCGACGACCGCCGTGAGCGCACCGGCCGGGAAGGTGAGCGACACGCCACGGAGGGCGTGCACGGCGCCGGTCGGCGTTCGATACGTCTTCACGAGGTCGACACAGCGCGCGGGAACGGGCTCATTCGGCAACGCGGAGCACCTCCCCGAGGTCGACGGCCGCCGCTCGACGGTGCACGAGCCAGCCGCCGGCGACGGCTACCAGGGCGAGCCCCACCAGCGTCCATCCCACGACGGCCAGGGGTGCGTCGAACAGCGGCGCCGGCGGGATCGTCTGGAGCGGATCCAGCAGCGGCGAGACCAACCGCCCGGCAACCATCCCGAGCGCCGCCCCGAGAACGAAGGCGGTCAGGAGCATCGCGGCGAGCTCGAGCATGAGGGCGGCGATCGCCTGACGGTCGCGCATCCCCATCCGGATCGACAGCACGTTCGAGACGGTACGGGCCCGTTGCCGCGCCTGCAGATAGACGACGAGCACGCCGATCACCAGGAGCGCTGCTGCCAGGCCGAGGACGTTCAGCATCGAGAACGTCTCGATCGCGGCCTTGATGAACGGCACGTCCTTCACCGCGACCGCGGTGGTCGTACCGAGCGGGAACGCGTCGAGCTCGCTCAGCGCCGCGAGCGCCTCGTCCGGGTCTCCGGCGATCCAGAGCTCGGTTCGCGCGCCGGGACGCCGCAGCGGATTGTCCCGCGCGCCCAGACGCTGCTCGAGCGCGGTGGCGTCCACGACGAGCAACGGATCGTCCGAATACACGCCCGGGAACGCGTTCGGGCGGCCGACCACCTCGATCGGCGTCTCGACGCCGGACATCTCGACCGCCTGCGGGGTGCCCTGTCCCTGGACGAGCAGGACCGGCAGCGGGCCGGTCCGCCTGCCGAGGCGACTCACCATCTCGTCGAGGGGTTCGTCTGCGAAGGCGTGGTGCCAGAAGGCGGCCCCGACGATCGTCGTGGGGTCGATGCCGACCATGTCGAATCGTCGCTCACCGGGCAGGAGCGATCCCGCGTACTTCAGTCGCGTCGCTCTCGTCATCGGCAACGGGAAGCTTCCCGCTTGCACCGGTGAGTCGTGGTCCACCCAGACCTGCACGTCGCTTCCGACGAAGACGCCGGCCTTCGCGTCGACCGTGGCCCGGAGCGAGCGCACCATGGTCTGCGCATTCACGAAGACGCCTAGGCACAGCGCCGACGCCGAGACGAGAAGCACGGTGAGCCGCGGGAGGCCGGTCAACCGGTGGACGGCGAGGTAGGCGACCGGCGAGGCGCGACCCAGCCTCGATCCCGTCCGGCGGAGCGCCTCGACCGCGATCCGGGCACCGAGCGTGGCGAACCCCGCCACGAATAGGACGGGGAACACAAGCAGGAGCGCACTCGGCCGCCGGATGTCCAGCCGCGTGTCCTCGATCAGCGCGCCCCCCGAATCCAATCGGGAGAGCACCCAGAGGGCCGCGGCGATCGCGAACACCTCCCAGGGCACCGACGCGAACCGCCGCCCAAGCGCGTGCACTTCGAAGGTCCTGAGGAAGGAGACGCCCGAGACCACGCCGAGCACGAGCAGCGCGGTAGCGCCGGCGGCCGCCGCCCCCGTGAGCGACGCGGTCCGAGCCGAAGAGGCCGCCGGCGCCGCCGGCCCGAACAGGGAGATCAGCAGCCACCCCAGTCCGAGTCCCGCCGCGGTACCGAGCGCGACAGGGATCGCCGCTTCCAGTGTGGACTTCGTCGCGAACCGGATCGGACCCCATCCTCGAGCGTGCAGGAGCGCAGCCTCGGTGCGGCGACCGGCCACCGCGAAGGCTGCGGCCGCCGCCACCACGGCCGCCGCCACACCCAACCCGGCGATCAGGAGGAGTCGCAGGGGTCCCTCGACGGTCGCCGCGCGTCGTTCGACCTCTCGCATCACGAGCGGCATCGCTGAGCGGAACTCCGTGTCACGCCGCCCGAAGAAGAAGCTTCCACCGTAGGACCGGCCGCAGCACTTGAAGAGTTGCCCGATCTTCGTCCGGCGGTTCGTCACCTCGCGCTGCAAGTCGTCCGTGTAGGCGTTGACGTCGCGAGCCTCGTCGAGGGTGAGCGGGAGCTCGCTTACCGGCGCCACCCAGCCGAGGTCGACATCGCGCCCTCCGACCGCGTGCGTCAGGTCGAACAGCTCCTGCTGCCCGACGAGGATGAACTGGGGTGGCGCGGGACAATCGGCGCATTGAGGGAAGATCTGCTCGCTCCACGGGAGCCAGTAGTCGCGTCGAGGCTGCGAATACAGTGCCCGGTAGATGCCGCCGACCTGGAGAGTCACCGTCCGTCGGTCACCCGTCATCTCGATCACGTCACCGGGACCCACGTCGAACTCGTCCGCGATAAGGTCTGGGATCATCGCACCGCCCTCTTCGTTACCACTCACGACCTCCACATTCCGAGCGGCGGCGGAGCCGGAGAACAACCACCCGGCGACGGGTCCGGATCCCGCTTGGATACCTCCGGGAAGGGTGACCTCCACGACCGATCCCAGTGCGTAGCGAACGGAGCGTGCGAGGTGCGGCCCTTCGGCGGCGAGACGCGTGAACTCCTCGTCCAACCGGTCTGAGAGCAACTCGTCGCCCCCTCGGGGCACCCTCTCGTTGAACCGGACGTTCGTCACGCTGTAGAACATCCCGGCGCCGTACGGGGTGATCGTGGGGTTCGCGATCTCGGCACGGAGAAGCTCACCTTCGGATCGCGAGAGGAACAGCGGGTAAGCGGCAGCCACAAGAGACAGGAGCAGCGCGCCGACCACCACCGCCGCAAGGAGGCCGGGATAGCGGATGAGTGCGAGGGGCGCCTTCTTCCAGAGCGGGTTCCCGGCACCCCGGCGCTCCTTGTCGTCTTGCCCCGTCAGCGGAACCTCCCGGTTGACCCTTAGATACGCCCGTCGAGGGTCTTTCGGTTCTCCGGGAGTGGGTGGGACCCGTCGTGCGGCGGTGCTACTCCGTCTCGCCTCCGAAGCGCTCATCGTGCCGCAGGTCGCCGAGGCTCTTGCGCCCCCCGCGGGATCCGGGTGGGGCGAGGGAAGACGGGTCCGCCGGATAGCCGAAGGACACGACCAGGTCGCACGCCATCTCGAGTGGATACACCAACAGCTCGCGGACGCGGGGCTCGTCGTAGACGGAGGCATGACAGCTACCGATGCCGAGCTCCCATGCGGCGAGCATCGCGTTCTCCACCGCCTGCCCGAGGTCGAAGGCGATGCTCTCCCGCTCCGAAACGTCCTCCGCACGAGGCGTGAGGAACGCGATCGCGGCGGTGGATCCCGCGACGTGATCCATGTAGTCCCCGGCGCGCGAGAGCTCCTCGAGCCGGTCGCGCTCGCGACACACGATGAAGACCCAGCGCTGCTCGTTCATCGAGCTCGGTGCGAGGGCCGCCGCTGCCACGATCCGATCGAGGTCCTCCGACAGGATCGGCCGGTCGTCGTATCGCCGGACGTTGCGGCGGGTCCTGATCGCGTCCCAGGTCTCCATGCGGTGGCCGAGGCTACCCCACCTTGCTGTGCCCCCGTCAGGCATCGCGTTTGCGTGCGCCGACCTGCGTACCTACAGTCGCGACAGACGTGGCGAACCGACGACACATGACCTCGACGCGCGGGCTGCGATCGCGCAGATCGTCCCTGATGGCCGGCGCGGCGATCCTGCTCACCATGCTCACGATGTCGCCGGCCTTCGCACAGGGAGAGGACCGCTCCAGCGAAGACAACGAGCAGATCGTGCTGACCGGCCGACTCTTCATCGCGTCCGAGGAGACGGTGGATACCGCGCTCATCTTCGACGGCCCCGCCCTCGTGGAGGGCACCGTGCGTGAGTCGCTCGTCGTCTTCAACGGCGATGCGGAGATCGTCGGGACGGTGGAGCAGGACGTGATCGTGTTCAACGGCGACGTGGTCGTGCGGTCCGGCGCCGAGGTCGGAGGCGACCTCGTGACCCAGCAGACGCCCCAGATCGAGGAGGGCGCGACGATCCGCGGTGAACAGACCAGCGTCGTCACCCGATTCGACGTCGACATGGTCGGCTTCGCGGGTCGATCCGTGTGGTGGATCGGCTACTCGATCTCCGCCCTCATCCTCGGACTCCTGTTGCTCGCGTTCGCGCCTCAGCTTTTCCCGGCGGTTCGCGACATCGTGCGCGAGCGGCTGGGCTCGTCGATCGGATGGGGCTTCGGACTCTTCTTCCTGCTGCCGATCGGCTCCGTGATCCTCCTCGTCACGGTCGTGGGCATCCCACTCGGGCTCTTCCTGCTCCTCGCGCTCGCGTTCATCTACACGGTCGGCTACGTAGTGGCGACGCTGGCGGTCGGCAGCATGATCATGCGGTCCTCGTCGTCCCGGTTCGTGGTGTACCTCGTCGGCTGGGTGGTGCTTCGCGCGCTCGCGTTTATCCCGTTCGTGGGTGGGTGGCTCTGGTTCCTCGCGAGCGTCTGGGGACTCGGCCTGCTGGCCGTCACGATCCGGAGCCGCGGGGGCACGACGGTGGTGCTTTCAGGGTCCACGCCACCGATGCCCCCGCCCCCCGTGGGAGTGGCTTAGGCTCGGTCGGCTGCGAAGTACCCTCCGCGGGTGGCGGTCGAGGAGAGAGCGCGACCATCGGGCGACGCCCGAGTAGCGAGGTATCCGTTACAAGGCCGGGTGCGGCTCGTGGTGCTGAGCGCGCTCATGCTGTTCGTGGAATTGATCCTCATCCGCTGGCCGGCCGAGAGCAACATCTACCTTCGCTATCTGACCAATCTCGTCCTGCTCGCGAGCTTCCTCGGCGTGGGCGTCGGATTCCTCCGGGCGAATGCGAAGCGAGACCTCTTCCCGTACGCGCCGATCGCACTCGCGCTCTTCGCGCTCTTCGTCGTCCTGTTCCCTGTCCAGCAATCGCGCGTCGGAGATGCCCCCGTTCTTCGCGGGATCGCAGGACTGCCCGCCCTCCCGGTATGGGTGTCGTTGCCGCTGGTGTTCGGAGGAGCCGGCGTCGTCATGGCGCTGATCGCCGAGGGGGTCGCCCGTGCGTTCCGGAAGTTCGAGGCCCTGCAGGCATATCGGCTCGACGTGCTCGGCAGCATCGCCGGGATCGTCGGTTTCAGCCTGCTGGCGTTCCTCGGGATGCGCCCGGTCGTATGGATCCTGCTCGCCTGTGTCGGATTCCTCTTCGTGCTCGATCGGCCCATCCGACCCGCTCAGGTCGCCGCGCTCGCCGGAGTGGCGCTGATCTTCGCCGCGAGCTCGCTCTCGGCACACGACGGGTGGTCGCCCTACTACAAGGTCACCACGATCGAGCCGGGTGACGGAAGGATCGCCCTTCGCGTCAACGGGCTCGGACATCAGTCGATGTATCCCCTGGATCTCCTCCGCGTCCACCAGCCGTTCTACGACTACGCGTACGCCCATCTGCCCCCCGGGCCGCTCGAGCGAGTGCTCGTGGTGGGCGCAGGCAGCGGCAACGACGTCGCGGTGGCCCTCGACCACGGGGCGCAGCACGTCGATGCGGTCGAGATCGATCCGGTCCTCCAGGCGAGAGGGATGGAGCTGCACCCGGAGAACCCGTACGCAGACCCACGCGTGGTACCGCACGTCGACGACGGGCGGGCGTTCCTCGAACGCACCGAAAGTCGTTACGACCTGATCGTGTTCGCCCTCCCGGATTCCCTGACGCTCGTGTCGGGGCAGGCCGGCCTGCGACTCGAGAGTTATCTCTTCACCGAGGAGGCCTTCAGGACCGTCCGCGAGCGACTCAAGACCGACGGTGTCTTCTCGATGTACAACTACTATCGCCCCGACGTCTTCGAGCGGTACGCGAGCACGCTGTCAACAGCCTTCGGCGGAGAGCCCTGCTACGACCCCGGACCGCGTCGAGGGAGTGGTCGCCGCATGCAGGCCGTCCTCACGATCGGCCGAGATGGTCAGGTCTCGAACTGCGAGACCCTCTGGGAGCCGGCGGGCGTTCCGCCCGAGCCATCGACGGATGATCACCCCTTCCCCTACATCGAGGGGAGAAGTATCCCCACCTTCTACCTGGTCTCCCTCGCGCTGATCCTCCTCGCATCGACCGCCACGGTTCGGGTCATCACCGGGGGACTCCGTGTGCTTCGCCCCTACACCGACCTCTTCTTCATGGGTGCGGCGTTCCTCCTTCTGGAGACGAAGAGCGTGGTGCAGTTCGCCCTCCTCTTCGGAACGACATGGTTCGTGAACGCGCTCGTCTTCACAGGAGTACTCATCAGCGTCTACCTCGCGATCGAGGTCGCGCGGCGCTTCACGCTTCTCCGCCCGTCCCTTCTGTATGCGGGATTGTTCGTCTCCATCGCCGTCGCCTGGGCGATACCCCCGGAGCAGCTGCTCGCCCTTTCGCCTGGCCCCCGATTCGCCGCTGCGGTCGCCCTCGCGTTCACCCCGATCTTCATCGCGAACCTCGTCTTCGCGCAGCGTTTCAGGGAGACCTCGATGACGACCGTGGCCTTCGGGGCGAACCTGTTGGGCGCGATGTTGGGCGGTGTCGTCGAGTACGCGGCGATCGCGATCGGATACCAGGCACTCCTGGTCCTGGTCGCTGCCTTCTACGCGCTCGCCTTCGCGCTCGAACGGCGCCTCGGAGGCACCGAGGCTGCGGCCTCGCCCACGTGAGCCAACGCCCGTCCGTGCAGCCCTTCGGTCCCTAGACTTCGGCGGATGACAGGGCCCCTGCGCGTCGGTGTCCAGCTTCCCGAAGTTGAACGTAACGTCGGATGGGCCGAGTACACGGCGATGGCCCGGGCGGCGGAGGAGGTCGGTTTCGACTCGATCTGGCTCGGCGACCACTACCTCTATCGAGAGGACGACTGGGAAGGCGGCCCGTGGGAGGCGTGGACGTTCCTCGCTGGCCTCGCCGCCATCACGCAACGGGTCCGGCTGGGGCCACTGGTCGCGTGCCTCAACTTCCACAATCCGGGGGTACTCGCGAAGAAGGTGGCAGCGCTCTATGAGATCAGCGGCGGCCGGTTCGTCTTGGGTCTCGGCGCCGGATGGAACCGCACGGAGTTCGACGCGTTCGGGATCCCCTACGACCGTCGCGCATCGCGCTTCGAGGAGTCCTTCGAGATCGTGCGACGCCTCCTCGACGGCGAACGGGTCACGTTCGAGGGGCGCTTCCACGAGATGCATGGCGCCGTGCTTCTCCCTCGCCCGGCGCAACGCCCGTCGCTTATGGTCGGCTCGACGGGCGATCGCGTCCTGGCCGCAACGTTGCCGCACGTGGAAACGTGGAACACCTGGTTCGACTGGTACGGCAACACACCCGACGGGTTCCAGACGAAGTTGCGTGAGATAGACGCGGCATGCGAGCGCGCCGGTCGCGACCCTTCATCGGTCGAGCACAGCGCCTGCGTCCTCGTGCGCCTCGGCGACGCGAAGGAGCGACCCGACCAACAAGGAGTGACTCCCCTCGAGGGATCGCCGGATGAGATGGGCGCCGGCCTCCGTGCGATGGCGGATGCCGGCGCCGACGAGTTGATCCTCGTCCTCGATCCCATCACGGAAGCCTCGATCCGCACGCTCGGTGACGTCGTGCAACCACTGCGCACATAACCCGGAGCAGGAGCCGCTGCGGTATCAGGCTACGCTAGTCAGGTGCCGACCGGGGGCGTGAGGGATCGCCGTGCGGAGGAACTTCTCGAGGTCCTCGGTGTTCAACGGCTTCGCGATGTAGTAGCCCTGTGCCCGCTCGCATCCGATGGAACGCAGGTACTCCAGCTGGGCCGCCTGTTCGACACCCTCCGCCACGACCGTGAGACCGAGAGTGTGCCCGAGCTCCACCAGTGCCTTGACCAGATCGGGGCTTCGCGCGTCGATGCCCAGGGCGCCGACGAACGAGCGGTCGATCTTGATGATGTCGATCGGGAACTCGTAGAGGTGACTCAGCGAGGAGAAGCCGGTCCCGAAGTCATCCAACGCGAGCCCGACCTGAAGCTCCTTGAGCTTGCTCAGCTCGGCCGCAACGGCATCGGCGTCATGCACCAGCGTCGTCTCTGTGATCTCGAGGATGACGTCGGCCGGAGCGAGACCGGAGCCGCGTACCGCCCCTCCGATCTCATCCGCGAGGCCCTCGTGCTGGAGGTGGCGTGCCGACAGGTTCACGTGGACGGAGAGATGTTCGGCGCCGGGGATGCTCGTCTGCCACGCCCGGACCTGGCGGCATGCCTCGCGGAGGACCCACCGATCTATGTGGACCACGTGGCCCGACTCTTCCGCCTCGTCGAGGAACTCCGACGGCGGGAGGAGACCTCTCTGAGGGTGGTTCCATCGCACCAGTGCTTCGACGCCGCTGATCGATCCGTCGCCGATGTTCATGACCGGCTGGTAGTGGACGACGAACTCCTCGTCCTCGACGGCATGCTGGAGCTCTGCCCGGAGGGACCTCGATGTGAGCACTGTCGTCCCGAGATCCGGGCTGAACACGCGCCACCGGCCCTTCCCGCTCGCCTTCGCCGCGTACATCGCCGTGTCCGCTTGTCGAAGAAGCTCATCGAGCTCCTCCTCGCCGTCGCGTGCAGCGATACCGATGCTGACACCGACCGACGCGTGGCCGGAGCTCAATGACCAGGGACGTTCGAACTGCCTGACGATCCGCTGGGCCGTCAGCGTGGCGCCTTGGAGCTCCTGCTCGACCAGGATCCCGAACTCGTCGCCGCCGAGCCGGGCGACGGTGTCCACCTCACGGAGCGTTCGACGCAGACGGTCCGACACCCCCATCAGGAGCTCGTCGCCGGCCGCGTGGCCGAGCGTGTCGTTCACGGACTTGAAGCCGTCGAGATCCAGGTAGAGCACCGAGACGGGACTTCCTTTCCTGCGGGCTCGGGCGATCGCATGCTGAAGCTGCTCCAAGAACAACGCACGGTTCGGCAGACCGGTGAGCGGATCGTGGAGCGCGAGATGTTGGAGCTCTTCCCGGCTCCGCTGCAGCTTGTCGGCCATCGCGTTGAAGGCGCTCCCCACCCTCGCGAGCTCGTCATCGCCGTGCACGTCGATCCGGTGAGACACATCCTCGCGGCCGAGGTGCGCCGTCGCCTCCTCCAATCCCTTCAGCGGGCCGGTGACCGATCGATACACGCGGCGCGACAAGATGCCTCCCAGGACACATCCGAGGAACAGGATCACGAGCGACGAGTACAACTGGAAGCGCTCACGGATCCGAAGTGCCGAGATCTCCTGTCCGACCTCGGCGACATTGAGCGCGTACGCGTCGGTAAGGAGGGCCGCCGACGCGTCCACCCCATCGTGGAACGGGTCGAGCCGGTCCTCGCGTCCGTCTGGCGGGAGGGTGAGTGCCCTCGCGAGAGATGCGCGTGCTTCTTCCCATCGCAGACGAGCCGAGCTCGCGAGGAGACGCTCGCCCCGTGACCCGGAGCGCTCGAGACGTTCGAATCCATGGTCGATCTTCGTGCTGATGGCGGCGAACGCATCCCCTTCCGCACGATCGCGCGTTTCTACTTGTTCCTCGCCGGCGTCGTCCGCCTTTTCCAGGAGGATCCGGACCTCAGCGACCTGTTGGGACTCTCCGACGGTTTCGGCTCGGAACTCCTCGAGTGCGTCGGCGGTTGTACGGAAGGTCACCACCCGTGCTCCGGCGACTGCCACCAGGGCCAAGAGCATCGCAGCGAGCACAAGGAGCAGTCGGCGCGCGAGCGAGCCCCGTTGAGCAGATGCCGCGGCACGTCGTCCGAAGTGCGGGATCAGACGCATGTCCTTCATATCGGCAGACCCGTGTCTGCTCTTGATGGGCAGGGACTCCCGTCTTGCCTTTGAGTAGTTTGTCCGCAGCCGAGCGCGCCGGGACGCGATGCTAAGGTCCTTCGCCAGATCGGCCCGGGAGGCACGACGAAAGGGAGACCTCGGAGGTGACGGGCGGCAGCGTGGTGGAGCACTGTCGAGAGCACGACTGTTGCATCCGGGTCCCGCGGATGGTCGCCTCTTCAGACTTCTCTCAGCTGGCAGGCGAATGGCATCTCCGCTGGATGCCCGACGACCGTGCGTGGTTCTTGGTCCCGCCGCAGGGGAACGTTCGAGAGATCCGGGTCGCGGAGGACGCCGATCCGACGGATGAGCTCGCGGTCGACGGAGTGGAGCTCGAGAGCGTCCGCCACGCGATCGCTCGGGACGGATTGTTCCCTCCCTGTTGAACGATGGGCCTTCTCTTCAAGGTCCTTCCCCGCTCGGTCGATGGGGGGAGGATGACCGACGAGCAGCTCAACTCCAAGCGCGAGGGCATCTCGCAGAGCTCCTGGCTGCGTTCGGTCGCCGTGATCACGAGTTCATCCGGGCCGCGATGCAAGCAGACGTCGTTCTCCAGCTGGACGGCTCTTCCCCGCTCGCGGGGACGTATCGAGGACTCGAGGAGGTCGGGCCGTTCGTGGTTGCGTTGAGAGCGGTGCTCGATACGGGCCGCAGCTCCGTGTCCTTCCTCCACGCCGGCGACCAGATGATCGTCCGGCATCAGATCTCCGTCCACGGTCCGAGCCATGCGGCCGAGATGATCCTTCTCCAGCGATTCACCTTCGATCGCCCGACCGGCAAGCTCGCCCGGATCACGGTGGAACCGGAAGACGCAGGACTCTTCGATCACGTGGTGCAGAGCGCCCTCGGGGACACCAAGGCCTCCTAAGACTCTCCTGAAGTCTCTCCAGAAGGCGGTCGCTTGACCTCTCAGGGCCTACTTCGATGTCGTCCAGCCCATCGCGATACGGGCTCGTATGGGCGAAGTCGAGCTGAGGATGCTGCTACTTCCGGTTCAAGGAGCCCTACCTGGGGTACACGCTACGAGTGCTCTATCGGGAAAGGAGATCCGAGATGAAGAAGCTCCTCACACTGGCACCGATCGCTGCGCTCCTCACGGCGTGCGAGGACGCAGGCAACTCCGGCGACGACAACCTCCTGACGGGAGGATCACTCGTTCTCATCGTCATCATCGTGGTCGTGATCATCCTGGTCCGACGCCGCAGGTAGTCCCTCCTCGCGGTATCGTCGGGGAGGCATGGCGGAGGATCGTTCGTACATCGATCAGAACACCCGGGAGCGCGAGCGCCTGCGCACCCTGGTCGAGGGCTTGGGCGAGGACGAGCTTCGCACTCCGGTGAACGAATCCTGGACGGTCGCCGGCGTGCTCGGCCACATCGCGTTCTGGGACGCGCGGGTGCTCTCACTCGCCGACAAGCTGGAACGTGGCGTCCCGTTCTCGCCCGACGATAGCGAGCCTGAGGACGTCGACTGGATCAACGACGCCTCGCGCCCGCTGATCCATGCGATCCCGCCGCTCGAGGCAGCTCGGCTGGCGTTCCAGATCGCCGAGGAGACCGACGCCCGCGTGGCGACCCTGCCGGTCGACCGCCTGTGGCCGCAGAACCCGGACAGTCCGCTCTACGCCTTGCGCGCATCGCACCGGGCCGAGCACCTCGACGAGGTCGAGGCGGCGCTCCCGAGCTAGACGGTCACCACGATCTTCCCTCGGACGTGGCCGCCGACCGCTGCCAGCGCCTCACCTGTATCCGCGAGCGAGTACGAACGGATCTCCGGGCCACGATCTCGCCTCCGGCGACCATGGCGGCGAAAACGTCGGCACGGTTCGCCCGGATCGGCGCGGATCCCAGGGACGACGAGGACCTGCGCCACAAGAAGGCGCTCGTAGTCCTGCTCGCGGTCCTGATCCTGCCCGTGTCCCTGGTGTGGGGCGCCTCCTACCTCGCCTTCGGCGCACGGGTCGGGGTACTTCCATTCATCTACTTCGCTATCTCGGTCGGCTCGTTGGTGGTCTTCTCGAGGACCAGGAGCTTCGCGCCGTTCCTCACCGCGCAGCTCCTCGACGTCCTCCTCATGACCACGATCGGCCAGATGCTGTCGGGCGGGTTCCTTCCCTCGGGAGGGGTCGGGCTGTGGGGCATGCTGGCTCCCCTCGGAGCACTCGTCTTCCTCGAGGTGCGCCAAGCGATCGGATGGTTCGTCGGGTTCCTGGCGGCTTTCGTGCTCTTGGGCATCGTGGGTGAGGTGTTCTTCAACAACGTCGACGTCCCGACGTGGCTCACGACCACGATGCTGGCGCTCAACGTGATCGGGACCGGCGCCGTGGCGTTCACGGTCCTCGCGTCCTTCGCCACCCAGCGCAACGCGGCGCTCGCGGCTCTGCGGGCCGAGCAGGAACGGTCCGAGGCGCTCATCAAGAACGTCCTGCCGAGCTCGATCGCGGAGCGCCTGAGGGCCGCGACGGGGTCCATCGCCGACCACGTCGAGTCGGCCTCGATCCTGTTCGCCGACGTGGATCTCACGCCGCTCGCACAGCGCCTCTCGCCGGCCGAGGTCGTGGGCACCCTCGATCGCTGTTCTCCCACTTCGACACGCTCGTCGAGCGGCACGGGCTCGAGAAGATCAAGACGATCGGCGACTGCTACATGGCTGCGGCGGGTGTGCCCGTTCCGTGCGCCGATCACGCGAGCAGGGCAGCGTCCCTGGCGCTCGACATGCAGGCCGCGGTTGCGACCTCGGCGATCGCCGGCCGAGACGCGCTCGAGCTGAGGATCGGCATCAACTCCGGGCCGGTCACCGCCGGCGTGATCGGCACGAAGCGCTTCCTCTATGACCTTTGGGGCGACGCCGTGAACACGGCGAGCCGCATGGAATCGAACGGCACGCCGGATGAGATCCAGATCACGCGAGCGACGTTCGAGCTGCTGAAGGACGGGTTCGTCTGCAGGCGACGGGGAACGATCCTGGTCAAGGGCAAGGGCCAGATGGAGACCTGGTACCTGATCCGAGCGGTACCCTGACATGGTGCGCGCTCGAGGAGGGATGCCTCGCTACCGCGGGCGACTGTTGTTGGTCGCCATCTCGATCCTCTCGCTCGGTGCCTCGTGCGGGGAGGGCGAGACTCGCGACCCGCAAGAGCTGGTGCAGGCCACGGCACTGGACCTCGCCGCAACCACGATCGACGCGACGTATTCGATGACGTTCGACTTCGCCGGCGAGACGTTCACGATGGAGGGCGACGTGGCGATGGACCTCCGGGCATCCCTAGGCGAGATGACGATCCGGATGCAGGGGGTTCCGAACGTGCCCGCCGACGCCCAACTCAGGGTGGTGGTCGACGGGGACGACACGTACTTCCACGACCCCGAGCTCTACGGCACCTCCGACTGGGTCCGGGTGTCCTCGAACGAGGCTGGGATCGGCGATCAGGTGGGCACGGGTCCCGACATCTCCGCGTTCCTCGGCTACCTCAACGGCGCCCGTGATGTGGTGACCGTCGGCCCGGCGAACGTCGCGGGCGCGTCGAGCACTCACTACAGGGGAGATGTCGATCTGGAGCAGGCGTTCGCGCATACCCACACGCAGGCCAACGATGCGGAGGAGGCGACCGAGCACCTGACGGGACAGCTCGGCGAGATGAACGTCTCGTTCGACGTGTGGATCGACGATGCCGGAACCATGCGTCGGATGGCGTTCGCGTTCTATCCTCGGGAAGGGGACGGTGGCTTCCGAGCCCGCGTGGATGTCAAGAAGGTCGGCGCCAAGCTCGATGTCCAGGTGCCCACCGAGCAAGAGGTCGTCGATCTCCGAGATCTCGACCCACCCTCATAGACACGCAAACGTCCTCTGACCTGCAGCTTTGGTGTGGGCCCGAAGGGGTACCCACAGCTGATCGGTGCCGTTCACGCGCGCGGCCCGTCGACCGAGACCCAGATCGCCCCGTAGCCGATCGCGATGTCCGTCACCGGTGCGCCGACCGTGAGCACGTCGTCTGACGGCGAGCCCTCGACCTCGGGCACCTGCACGATCTCTCCGGACGAGAGTCCGACCCAGATCGTCTCGAGCACGTCGGCCGTGCCGACCATGGTCATCGCGCAACAGGCGGTCTCGACCCCGGCTGCCGTCGGTCGACCGTCCTCGGGATCCAGGCGCCACAGCCAGGAGGCCTCATCGCCCGGTGTGGCCGCCCAGACGGCTCGTCGTCCCA
Organism: Actinomycetota bacterium; assembly: GCA_050998695.1. Lineage (GTDB taxonomy): Bacteria > Actinomycetota > UBA4738 > UBA4738 > HRBIN12 > JAJNBA01. The sequence continues at coordinate 8,885 of JBPCPX010000011.1, read as the reverse complement.
CCGTGATCGCGGCGCAGAGCTCGGCAGCGTGCGCCGGGCCGACATCGTGCTCGAGGCACTGGAGCGGGCCAGACGATTCGATGGGGAGCTCCACCAGCGTTCTCGTTCCGGCTCCGATGTCGATCCGTTCGACCAGGAACGTGTCGATGTCGTCGTCATGAAGGATCCAGACGGCGCCATGACCGACCGTCAGGGCGATCGGCCTCGCGCTCACAGGCGTCGGGCGATCGCTGCCCGCTCGGCTGGACGGTCCGCGTGATGAGGATCTCACTGGGATCCGCCAGGGCCATCACCCTCGCGGCCGTGTGAACTACGATGCCGCTGACCCGTCCTTCGGACGACTCGGTCTCCCCGAAGTGGACCCCGGCGCGGATCTCGACGCCGATCGCCCTCAGGGCCTGCATCCCGTCGAAGGCGCAGCGGATCGCGGCCGCGGCCGACGGAAGACGGCGAAAACGCCGTCCCCGGCCGTGTCCACGATGCGTCCGCCGTTGCGTCCGACGACCCCACGCATGATCTCGTGATGTCTCCGCAGGAGTCGCTTCCAGGACTCGTCGCCCATCCGAGCCGCGAGCTCGGTCGAACCGACGATGTCCGTGAACAGCACGGCGAGGAGCGCGTGCTCGCGTTCGCTGGGCGCCATCCCGCCGAAGCGTAGCCTCGCACGAGTCCGGCTGCGAGGATGGGTCACTCCGTCTAGACCGGCGAGGAGGCCGTCGACTTTGTCGCCACCGGCGTCTTCGCCTCCCTACAGGCTGTCGCCCACGATGCGCACGATCTCCCTCGGAAGGACGTACATGATGCCGCCATGCTCCGGCGCACCGTAGTCCTGTAGCCACGCGACCCGACCTGCCTCGTCGATGAGTATGAACGTGTGACCGGGCTCGCCCGTCGCGGCCGCCCATCGCATCACGCCATAACGACGGGCGACCTGATTTCCCTCGTCCGAGAGAACGCTCTCGAACTCCCGTATCCCCATCGCCTCGCCTTCCTCGCGCCAGGCAGCGACGGGGTCAGGAGCGATGCTCAGGAGCTCCACATCGAGGCTGTTGAAGTGCTCGTCCTCCTGCAGGTCGACCACCTGCTTGACGCAGCCGCCTCAGCCAGGCCCCATGCTGAAGTAGAGGAGCACCGGCTTCTTCCCTGCGAAGTCCGACAACTCGACGTTCCCCCCGCTCACCGACGGAAGGCTGAAGGCGGGTGCTGCGTCGTCTTCGGAAAGAGAAGCATCGTCCTGGATCCCGGCCCCCCTCCCCCTTCCGTCACAGGATGCAGCCAGGAGGATCAAGCCGGCCAGAGCGAACGCAAGGCGGTATCTCGTCACATCTTGTCCCGCTCCCGCTACAGCGGGCAGTTCGGGCAGCACGGCTCGTACGGGATCTTCTCGGGTGCCATCGGTGAACCTTACTCGACTACCGGTTCGGGCTCGCGTCGGAGTTCCGCCGATCGGCACGTATGACTCTCTACGAAGACCCCTTTCTCTCCCAGATGTGTGTTGTCCAGTTCAACCCCTCTGTTCCCGCTTCCCGATTGAAGTCATCGCCGACCTGCTCGGACGCCGCGTGCATCTGGTCGTGGCTGTCCCACTCGGACATCGTGCTGACGAGGCCCGGTTCGTTCTCGTCCTCGTAGACGCTGCCGTTACGGGAGCCCATCTCCTCCATCTTCGAGGCGTACTTGTCCGACGTCGCCACGAACCGATCCACATCCGGCACCTTCACGATGTATTGCACGATCACTGACATGGCTCTCCTCCTTCGCTCGGTGGCGCCCTATATAGATCTTCACGCGCGTCCGCGGGTTTCCTGGCTTTGACCACCACCCCGGTTGCCACGTGATCGTGACGCTCGGGAGGCAGCGTCTTCCTCATGAGCTCGATGACTTCCTCGGTGAAGAGGGGGTAATAGGAGGCCTCCTCGATACCGGATGGACGGTGCCCACCCACCCAGACGTCTTCGAAGCCGGCCCCTTGAAGCTTCGCGGCGAAGACACGCTCCGCCATGGCCCCGGATACTCACCCGGCCCAGGCGCTCTGATCGTTCGCGATCTCGGGCGGTAGCTCTCCCTCGACCGTCAGGTCCGCGAGCGAGATCCGCCCGCCCGGGCGAAGGACCCGGAAGATCTCCGCGAGCGCCCTGCTCTTCCGAGCCGAAAGGTTCATGACACCGTTGGAGATCACGACGTCGACGGACCCATCCTCGAGCGGGATGTCCTCCATCTCGCCGCGACGGAACTCCGTCCAGCCATCCACACGAGCCTCGGTCGCGTGTGCCCTGCCTCGCTCACACATCTCCTCCAGGATGTCGAGTCCGATCACACTCCCCTCGGGACCTACGCGCTTTGCAGCGAGGATGCTGTCGATCCCGCCGCCCGAACCGACATCGAGGACGTCCTCACTGGGCTGCAGCAGGGCGTACCGGACCGGGTTCCCGACTCCGAGGGCCCAGGCGACGGCTCCTGTTGGGACCTCGGCGAGTTCCTCGTCCGAGTAGAGCCACCGTGCGACCGTCTCGCCGGCGCCTGCCGAGATCCCGGCGTAGGCGTCCCTCACCGCTTCTCTGATCTCGTCCTGGAACATCAGGTCCTTCGCCATCGCCTTACAGCCCTTCCACGAAGCGCTCGAGACGCTCTCTCACGTGCGGTGGGATCTCCTCCGCTGACGAGGTGGCGAGGAACGCCCGCATCTCCTTGGCGAACTCGAGCTCGCCGCAGCACCTCCGGCAGAACGAGAGGTGCTTCTCCACCTTTTCCTGGTCCTCAGGCGAGATCGCGTGGTCCAGATAGTCCCAGAGCTGCCGCACCGCCTCCGAGCACGGGATCGCCTTCGTGTCCGTCATGTTCATCTCTCTTTCGTGAGAAGTCCGGCTTCCTGTGCGTACGCCCACATCTCGCGCTCGAACAGCCGCCGGCCCCTGTGGAGTCGCGCCAGGGTCGTGCCGAGCGGTGCCTCCATCATGCGGGCGATCTCCTTGGTCGCGAACCCGTCGATGTAGCGGAGCACGAGCGGGATCCGGTAGATATCGGGCAATCGGATCAGGACCTCCCGCAGATCCTCCGAATCGAACACCTGCAGGAAGTCCGCGTGGAGCGTGTCCGAGTATGGGAAGGGATCTTCGTCAACGAGGGTGCGGTAGAGCGAGAAGTCGCTCAGATCGCCGATCGGCCGTTCATCGACGGTCCTCGAACGTTTCCGCAGCTGATCCCGGAACACGTTCACGAGGATCGTCTTGAGCCAGCGTCCGGCCGCTGCCTCGTCTTTCAGGGTGCTGAAAGCTCGGAAAGCCTGCAACAGAGCCTCCTGGACGAGATCCTCGGCTCCGTCGCGTACGAGCCGCCTCGCGAGCGAGTAGAGGGCCGGCAACTCCACAAGGACGAGCTCTTGGAAGTCCTCCTTCGTTCGATCTCGGATGCCTACCTCGCTCATATCGTTGACGGATCTCCGCATACGGGGCCTCAACTACAAGGGACGAAGCCACCGACGACTTTATTGCAGCGCTCCCGAACCGCAATCGGATCCATTCGACCGTCGTCTTGAAGAACGAAAGGAGGAGATGAGATGACGATCATGGCAGTGGATCGGGCCGTACCGACGGCCGCGGAGGGGAACCTCCGCACAGGCTCTTGGCTGATGGGAGCAGCAGCAGCGGGGTTCATCGGCTATGCGGTGATCTTCCTGATCCAAAACTTCACGGACAGCTTTCTGGAGCTGGGCATCGGTCCGAACGAGGTGAACGTCGGCAAGGAGGCGATCCAGAACTTCAGCCCGTCGCTCTTCGAGTACATCAGCCACGTGCACATCGCGGTGGCCGGGTTCATCGCGGCGACCGGGGTAGCCGTGCTGTTCCTCGTCGCCTATGGCGTACGGCGAGGCGAATCCTGGGCGTGGGTGGGCGCGGTTGCTGCACCGGTCATCGGGCTCCTCGTGGCTCTTCCGGCTCACTATCCCAACCACTTCGACACGCTCGGCCATCTGGGGCTGATCTACCTCGCGACGCTGATCTTCGTCGCCGGAGCCCTCGTGGCGCTTCGAGGGATCCTGACCCTTCGGAAGGGTTGAACTCGACGCGGTCGGGCGGCCGGTCACTGGCTGCCCGACTCGCGGCGGCGAAGCACGAGCGAGAGGAGTGAAGGTGGGGCAGACGGAGAACCAGCTTTGCGCGAAGTGCGGAGGATCAGCGGGCGGCTGGAAGTGCGCGATCTGCGGGTCGGTGTCGGGCGAACACGACGTCGGCCATCTTCACGTCGGCTCGGACAGGTACTGCACGGTGAAGTGCGCGGGGTGCCAGCGGGCAGACGTCCACTGCACGTGTGTATAGCCTGGCCCAACGATCAGAGACGGAGTCACGCTCGCTGCGAGACCAGGCTCCTTGCTCGGTCCGCTCTTCGAGGTCGCAGGCGGGTCATCCGCGCCGTCTCGCAGTAGACGACCTTCGCCGAGCGGCCGGACGTCCGCATGACTTCCTCGACACGACCGTACAGATCGGTCTGCAGCGCCAGCAGGTGCTCAGCCTTCGGGTCCGCGTCGTACGCGCCAGAGGCCGCGAAGTGATCGCGCAGCTCGGCGACCGAGGAGCTGTGGGTGCGGAGCTCGAACTCGCGGCCTCGATCGCCCGTGAAGACGCCGGCTTCGATCAACCGATCGACCGCATCCTCAGCGCTGCGCAGGTCGTCCTCGTAGTCGTACCCGGGGTCATGTTCGACGAACGAGAGATGACCATCCTGTCTGACCTCCACGGTCGGCGCACCGACGACGGGGTGGATCTCGATCAGACAACCGTCGCGCCGAAGGAGCCTGTGGATCTCCCGTAGGGCATGAACCATGCCCTCCCGCTCCATTCAGCACAACGACCAGGCGAGGATCACGACGTCGAAGGCGGATGGGTGGTGGGACCGGGCGAACTCTTCGAACGCTGCGGGGTAGAACTCGACGCGCCCCTTCAACGTGCCGGGGAGCCGCTCCTTGGCCCGTCCGATCGCTTCGGCGAAGGTGTCGATCGCCGTCACATGCGCCGCCCTGTCCGCATATCGCCAGGTCAGTCGTCCGTCACCGCAACCGATCTCCAGCACCTCTCGCGCATCGAGGTCGACCAGATCGAACAGCGCGTTCGTCTCGTTCGCCTCAGGGTCGATCTGGATGGACATCCGACACCTCCCGCCGGCCTCCGGCTACATAAGTGCTCTCGTGTTGGACGAGTGCCATTCCAATCCCATCGCGTCGAACCTCTCGATCGCCTGCTGGATCAGCCCGACGTCACCACGTGCGTACCCGAGTGCCCGAAGAGCGAACGGCTCGAGGTAGGTCCCGGGTTTCACCATCGCCGGTGCCTCCTCTTGGATCTCCGAACGTCGCTCGAGGGCAACGAGCGCGTTCAGCCGCGCGACGGACCCCTCGACGTCCCCGGGCCCCTCTGGGTTCCACTCGGTGAGCCTCCGTTCGAGTTCATCGAGGTCACGTCGCGCGACCGCGATCTCGACGTACAGATCGTCGAAGCTGTAGCCCTCCATGCCCAGGTCCTCGGCGCTACGCTCGAGGCGGCGTCCTTCCCCGTCGTTCCCCAGGTGCACGTTCGCGAGCGCACAGGCGAGGAGCGTCCTCACGTTGGACGCGCATGGCGTCGAGATGTTGGCGGCGACCGCCGACTCCACACGCGGCGTGAGGTCGCGGGCCGCACCCCAGCGGCCGGTTGTCTGCTCGACGTCGATCAGCAAGCTGGCCGCGTGCATCCGATGATGCGGCGTGAGGTTGCGCGTCACCTCGTCGTGTGCCTGCGAGATGCGGCGAGCTTCCTGGAAGCGGCCGGTCGCGAGGCACGCCGGAAGGCTGGTCACGTAGATCAGGGATATGTGATCGGGATCGGTCAGCGTCGGCACGATGTCGAAGCGGCGCCGTGACCAGACGTAGGCCTCGGCGTAGTCGCCTCGGGCGAAGGCCACCGTCGATCGAGCGTCCCACGCCCACGACCGCAGCTCCATGTCGTCAAGGCGGTCGGCGAGGTCGCCGGCCTCTCGGGCTGCCGCGCCCGATCCCTCCGGATCGAAGTTCGCGCGCGCGATGAGTGCCCGGGCGCGAGCCGGCGCGTCCGGCTCGGACAGCTCGACCGCCCGGTCTATCCACCCCGCGATCAATGCGCGGTCCGGCCTCCGTTTCCACATCGCCGCTCTGGTGGCCGTTTGGAAAGCGAGCACGCTGTACGTGTCCGCCACGGTCGCCCGATCGGTCGTGCCCTCCAATGAGTTCAGCATCGCCGTCCAGAAAGCCTCGCCGTCCATCTTGAACACGTTCGCGCGCCCGATCTCCCTCCAGAGTGCAGCCTGGTCCGGCTCGCCCGGCTCCAGTTCTTGAGCGCGGTGGAGCAGCGCGAGGCCCTCATCGATCTCGAAGCGGCCGATCGCGCGCTCGGCCGCGCGGCGGAGCCACGCGAGGGCGCGTGCCCGCAGCTCCAGGAGCTCACTCTCCGCGCCTCCCCACGCCAGGTCCGCGTCGTCCGATCGGACGGCCTCGGCATAGTGATGCGCGAGGAGGGGCGCGTCCTCGTCCCGTCCTTCGCCGGTCCGTTCGAGCCAGCGTGCGAAGTCGGCGTGCAGCCTCGCACGTTTGGCCTTCGGCAGGCTCTGGTATGCGACCTCACGCGTCAGCGCGTGCTTGATCGCATATTCCCGGTCGCCGGCGATCGAAGAACCGGGTCGTCGTCGGATGAAATCGCGCTCTTCGAGGATCCTCAGGTCCGGCTCGGAATCGTGAACGAGCTCGTAGACGGGTCCGGCCCAGAAGATCCGGCCGATCACCGACGCGGCCTGGAGCGCCTGTTTCTCGGCCGGATCGAGCAGGTCGACACGTGCCGCGACCACTGCTTGCACGGTGTCGGGCACAGCGAAGTCCTTCGGCAGCTCCGTCAGGTGCCACGAGCCGTTCTGCCGATCGAGCAACTGCCGGTCGATCAAGGTCCCGAGCAACTCTTCAACGAAGAACGGGTTCCCCTCGGCGCGTTGGACGACGACCTCGCGCAAGCCGGCCGGGAGCGTCCCGCCAAGCAGCTCGTCGAGCAGCTGAACGGCGTCTTCCGGGGAGAGCGCGTCGAGCTCCAGCGTCGCGGAACGGATCCGGGACCCCCAGCCGGGTCGTTGCTCAAGGAGCTCCGGCCGCGCGGTCGCGATCAGGAGGAGAGGTCCTCGCGTGTCGCGGACGACTCGCTCGAGGAGGTCGAGCAACTGCCCCTCGCCCCAGTGGATGTCCTCGATCAACACGACGGTGGGACGCTCGGCGGCGATCTCTTCGAGGAACTCGACCCACGCGTCCTGGAAGCGGTCGCGCGCAGCGAGGGGGTGGAGCCCATGGGTCACGTCGAGGCCGAGGGTCAGTCCGAGGATCTCGCGCGAGCCGAGTCGCTCCAGCACCTCGGCAGGTGGATCGCTCTCGAGGATCCCGAGGTGCTCCTTCAGCACCTCCGCGAGTGGCCAGTAGGTGATGCCCTGCCCGTACGAGAGGCAACGTCCGGTCCGCCGCAGGGGCTCGGGCGAGCGGCCGCCCAGGCGTTCCCAGAACTCGCGGACGATCCTCGTCTTCCCGACCCCGGCGTCCCCGAGGATCGTTACCAGTCGCGGCTCTCGTCGATCCTCGACCTCGGCGTATGCTCCTTCGAGTGCGTCCATCTCTCGGTCCCGGCCGACGAAGGCCCGGCGGAGACCGCCGACACCACGCGGACGCATCAAGGAGAGGGCACGGACCAGGCGACGGCACTCAACCCCCCCCGGCTTGCCCTTGGCCTCGACCTTCTGAGGCTCCGCGAACTCGAACGCGCCACGCGCGGTCGCGACCGTCCGCTCGCCGACGAGTATCTCGCCCGGCTCTGCGGCCTGTTCCAACCGCGCCGCCACGTTGACCGGGTCACCGGTGACGAAGGAGCTGCCTTCGCGTGGCGTCCCCACGACCACCTCACCCGTGTTGACCCCGATCCGCAGCGCGAGCGTCTCACCGAAGAGTTCGCGCAGACGCTGCTGCAGCGCGAGTGCTCCGTGGAGCGCGCGCTCGGCGTGGTCCTCGAGTGATGCCGGCGCGCCGAACACCGCCATCACGGCGTCGCCTGCGAACTTCTCGACCGTCCCGCCGGCGGCTTCGATCTCGGCAGCCATGGCGTCGTAGAAGCGCTCGAGCATCGCTCTCGTCCGCTCCGGGTCCTGCGAGCCGCCGAGCTGGGTCGAGCCCACCAGGTCTGCGAAGATGACGGTCGCGATCTTCCGTTCGCTCTGGTCGGGACCGGTCCCTAGTGGCGCGGCGCAATCGGGGCAGAAGCGCGCGGCCTTGGGAACAGGAGCGCCACAGGAAGGGCAAGCAACCATCACGCAGATTGTGGACCCGCGGAGCGCCGATGTTCCACCCTGCGGGATCCTGGGGCGCGCTTAGGAACCGATGCCGCTGTGGGCGATCGTCGGCTTCTGGTCACGCTTGTCCCGATACATCTCATCGTCGGCGTCTTCGAGGAGGTCTGTCAGCGAGCGCGGTTGCGCCGGGTCGAACCAGCCGGCCCCCACGCTGAAGGCGAGTTCGAGTCCAACCGCGGTTCCCGAGTTATGGGTTCGAACCTGCTCGTCCAGGCGAGCGCGGATCGGTGAAAGATCCGTCCCATCCATGGCCATGGTCAGGACCCCGAACTCGTCCCCGCCGAGCCGTGCCACGACGTCGGATCCACGGAACGTCCGGCGAAGGATCGCGGCGAACGTCGAAAGGACTTGGTCTCCCGCATCGTGTCCGAATCGGTCATTGACGATCTTGAGCCCGTCGAGGTCAAGGAACAGCACACCCACCCGCTGAGTCGCACGGGATGCAGATCGGAGCATCTGTTCACCGAGGAATTCGAATCCGCGGCGGTTGAGCAGTTCGGTCAAAG
>JBPCPX010000175.1:0-5370 GCA_050998695.1 Actinomycetota bacterium | reverse complement strand
TCGTCCATCAGGCGCCCGCCGGTGAGCACCCCGACGCGCGCGCCGTCGACCCAGCTCGCGATCTTCGTGAGCACCTCGCCGAACGAAGCGGGCTCGAGCCCGTGGTCTCGGATCAGCGGCGTCGTGATCCGCTCGACCGAGTCCGGGAACCGATAGGCGTACCGGCCCTTGTCGCAGAGCCACGCGTCGTTCACGTCGTACTCGTCGCGCGCGAGGTGCCTCACGACCTCGCCGCGCCGGACGTCGACGCGCATGTTGCAGCCGGCGGAGCAATGCGGGCACACCGAGTCGCCGTAGGTCAGGTCGAAGGGCCTGGCCGCGAAGCGGTAGGGCGTCGACGTCAGCGCCCCCACCGGACAGATCTGGACGGTGTTCCCACTGAACGGCGATCGGAAATCCTCCCCGGCGGCGATCGAGACGCGCTCGCCGGCGCCACGCGCGAACAGCTCGAGGAACCGGTCGCCGGAGATCTCGTCGCAGAACCTCGTGCACCTGGCGCAGAGGATGCAGCGCTCGCGATCGAGCCCCACGAGCGGCGACATCGGGATCGGCTTGGGGAAGACGCGCTTCGCCTCCCGGAACCGGGTGTCCCCCGGCCCGTAGGCGAGGGCCTGATCCTGGAGCGGGCACTCCCCTCCGCGGTCGCAGATCGGGCAGTCGAGCGGGTGATTCAGGAGCAGGAACTCGATGTTCGCCCGCTGGGCATCCGCGACCTCGGGGTCGCTGTTCTGTGTCCTCACCATCATCCCGGCCGCGACCGGCACGGTGCACGATGTCGCGAGCTTGGGCTGACCCTCGACCCGGACGTAACACTGGCGACACGCACCGGCGGGCTTCAGGAGCGGGTGGTCGCAGAAACGTGGGACCTCGATGCCGAGCTGCTCGGCGGCGCGGATGATGAGCGTCCCCGCGGGGACGGTGACCTCCTTGCCGTCGATCGTCAGCGTCACATCGGGAGCGCTCATACCGCCGACGCCACCTCCACGTGCCCCTCATGGAGCGGGCATCGCCCGAGGCGCACGTGCTCCTCGAACTCCTCCCGGAAATGCTTCAGGCTCGAATCGATCACGGAGGCCGCTCCGTCGGCGAGGGCGCAGAAGGCGCGGAACATGATGTGCTTGCCCATGTCCGCCATCACCGGGAGGTCCTCCGCCTTGCCGTACCCGTCGGCGATCCTTCCGAGCACGCGCTCCGCCCACCACGTCCCCTCGCGACACGGCGTGCACTTGCCGCAGGACTCGTGCGCGTAGAAGCGGGTCATCCGCTGGGCGGCGTCCACGACGCAGTCGGTCTCGTCGAGGACCATCACCGCCCCGGTGCCGAGCAGCGAGCCGGCGGCCGCCACGGACTCGTAGTCGAGCGGCGTGTCGATGTGCTCGGCGGTGAGCAACGGCGTCGAGGACCCGCCCGGCGTCCACGCCTTCAGCGAATGCCCGTCCCGCACGCCGCCGGCCACGTCCTCCAGCAGGACACGGAGCGGCGTCCCGAGCGGGAGCTCGTAGTTGCCCGGGCGCTCCACCTTGCCGGAGATCGTGAACAGCTTGGTCCCGGGCGATCTCTCCGTGCCCATCTCGCGGTACCACTCAGGTCCGCGGACGACGATGTCGGGCACGGACATCAGGGTCTCGACGTTGTTGATCACGGTCGGCGAGGCGTAGAGACCCTCGACCGCGGGGAACGGCGGACGCAGGCGCGGCTGCCCACGGAACCCCTCGAGGGAGCTCAGGAGCGCGGTCTCCTCGCCACAGATGTAGGCTCCGGCTCCCCGGTGCAACACGATGTCGAGATCGACGTCGCCGCCGGCGATCCCCTTGCCGAAGAACCCGGCGCCGTACGCCTCGCCGATCGCCTTCTCGAGGATCAAGCCCTGCGCCAGGTACTCGCCGCGGACGTAGATGAACGCCGTCCGGCAGCCGATCGCGAGCGCCGCGATCGCCGTCCCCTCCAGCAGGCGGTGCGGGTCGCGTTCGACGAGCTCACGGTTGTTGCACGTCCCGGGCTCGGACTCGTCGAAGTTCACGACGACGTAGGTGGGCTTGCCGGTGTTCGTCGGGACGAACGACCACTTCATCCCGGTCGGGAACCCGGCGCCGCCGCGGCCGCGCAGGCCCGACGCCTTCACGGTGTCGATGATCGCGGCGGGCTCCATGTTGAGCGCGTTCTTCAGCGCCTCGTAGCCGCCCTTCGCCCGGTAGCCGTCGACCCCGATCACAGCCGCGTCGTCCCAGTCGCGGGTGAGCCGCCGTTCGAAGGTGGCGTTCACGAGGGGGGCGCCTCCTTCAGTCCTGCGAGCCCGCGCGACGCGGTCTTGAAGCTCGACATCGCCGGCGCGCCGCGCGACGGCTTTGGCACGGAGCCCTCGCGCAGCCCCGCGATCAGCTCCCGCATCCGCTCGGGAGTCACGTTGTCGTGGTTCGCGAAGTTCACCTGTGCGACCGGGGCGAAGTCGCACACGCCCAGGCACTCCTCCTCGTGCAGCGTGATGAGCTCGTCCTCCGACAACTCCTGGCCGTGACGCATCCCGGCGGCCTGGTGCGCGGCCTCGTAAACCTCGCGGGCGCCGCGGAGCATGCACGCGAGGTTGGTGCAGACGCTCACCACGTGGGTCCCGGTGGGCCGGAGGCGATACATCGAGTAGAAGCTCGCGACGGCCTCGACCTCGGCGGTGGTGAGATCCAGGAGACCGGCGATCTCCTTCAGTCCGTCACGGGAAACGTGCCCCTCGACCGATTGCGCCAGGTAGAGCAGCGGCATGATGGCGGAGCGCTCGCGACCCTCGGGATAGCGGCCCAGGATCTCCTCGGCCTCCTCGAGACGAGCTCCCTCGAACACGGCCATCAGCGATCGACGCCCCCCATCACGGGATCGAGGGACGCGATCACCGCGATCGCGTCGGCGATGAGACCGCCCTCGACCATCGTCGGGACCGCCTGGAGGTTCGCGAACGAGGGGTCCCGGATATGGACGCGGTACGGGCGGTGCTCGTTGGCGGAGACGACGTACATGCCCAGCTCCCCGCGGGGCGACTCGACGGCCTGGTAGACCTCGCCCTCCGGGACGCGCACGCCCTGGGTGACCATCTTGAAGTGATGGATCAGGGCCTCCATCGACTCCTCCATGATGTGGCGGAGGTATCCCTCGTCGTTCCCGATGCCGTCGGGTCCCACCGACAGCTTCACCGGCCAGCCGACCTTGGGGTCCTCCACCATCACGGGACCGGGCTCGGTGAGCCGCTCCAGGGCCTGTTCGACGATCTTCAGCGACTCGCGCATCTCCGCGATGCGGATCACGTAGCGCGCGTACGCGTCGGCCTCGGTCCGCACGGGCACGTCGAAGTCGTAGGTCTCGTAACCGCTGTACGGCTCGTCCTTCCGGAGGTCGATCGGGACGCCGGCGGATCGGAGGATGGGACCCGTGACGCCGAGCGCGAGCGCGTCCTCGGCCGAGAGCTTCCCGACGCCGACGTTGCGCTCGACCCAGATCGGGTTCTTGTTCAGCAGCCGCTCGTAGTCCTCGATCCGGGCCGGCATCGTGTCGAGGAACTTCGCGATCATCCGCGTGCCGCCGGGGGGGAGATCCATGATCACGCCGCCGGGCCGGATGTAGGAGTGGTTCATGCGGAGGCCCGTGACCGCCTCGAAGATGTCGAGGATCAGCTCCCGCTCCCGGAACCCGTAGAGCATCACCGAGACCGCCCCGAGCTCCATGCCGCCGGTCGCGACCCAGACCAGGTGCGAGGCGATCCGATTGAGCTCGCAGAGGAGCACGCGAAGGACCTGCGCCCGGGGCGGCGCCTCGATTCCGAGGAGACGCTCGACGGCCAGGCAGTAGGCGAGCTCGTTGAAGAACGGAGAGAGGTAGTCGGCGCGCGTGACGTAGGCGACGCCCTGCACCCACGTGCGGTATTCCGTGTTCTTCTCGATGCCGGTGTGGAGATAGCCGACGATCGGCTTGCACCTGATCACGGTCTCGCCGTCGAGCTCTAGGAGCAGCCGGAGCACCCCGTGTGTCGAGGGGTGCTGCGGCCCCATGTTGATGATCATCGTCTCCCGGCGGACCTCGCCGGTGACCCGGTCGCGGATCTGGTGAGCAACGTCTCGGAGCTCGTCGCGCGCGGCGCCCATCTCCTGACCCGTCGCCATCACGGCATCGTCCGTTCGTCGACCGGCGGGATGAACGCGCCGTGGTACTGCGTGCCGACGCCGCCGAGCTCCTCGTCCTTGCGGAGCGGGTGGCCCTCCCAGTCGTCGGGAAGCAGGATCCGGTCGAGGTCGGGGTGGCCGTCGAACACGATGCCGAAGAGGTCCCACGTCTCCCGCTCGTGCCAGTCGGCCGTCGGGAAGAGCGGGGTCACCGACGGCACATGCGGGTCGTCGGGCGGCAGCCCGACCTTGACGCGGAGCCGGTGCGAATGCGCCACGGATCGGAGCTCGTAGACGACCCAGAACCTCGGGTCCTTCCCCGGGTGATCGGTCGCGGTCACGCTCGAGAGGAAGCCGAACGAGAGGTCCTGCTGATCCCGGAGACGGAGCAGCGCGTCGACCAGCTCGTCGCGGTCGACCAGCACGGTGACCTCCTCGCGCGCCAGGAAGACCTCGGGGAAGTGGTCCCCGATCCGGACCGCCAGCTCGGGCGGTCTCATCGGATCGTCCCCGTCGTCCGCACCTTCTCGTGCAGCTTCAGGATGCCGAACATCAGCATCTCCGGCTTGGGCGGGCACCCCGGGACGTAGATGTCCACCGGGACGATGGTGTCGACGCCCTGCACGATCGCGTAGTTCGTGAACATGCCGCCGGCGGAGGCACACACGCCCATCGACACGACCCACTTCGGCTCGGGCATCTGGTCGTAGACCCGGCGAAGGACCGGCGCCATCTTCTGGGACACGCGGCCCGCGACGATCATGAGGTCCGCCTGGCGAGGCGAGGCACGGAACAGCTCCATCCCCCACCGGGAGAGGTCGTATCGACCGGCGCCCGCGGACATCATCTCGATGGCGCAACAGGCGAGACCGAACGTCGCCGGCCACATCGATTGCTTGCGGGCCCAGCTGACGGCCCGGTCGAGGGTGGTGAGCATGACACCCTTCTTGACCTCGTCCTCCACCTCCTCGGGCGTATGGCCCGTGAGGTGCCCCTCGAATCGTTCAACGGGCACCGAGATACTCCTCGTCCAGCTCCGCGACCGAGATGGGGTCCTCGTCGACCTCCTCGTCGCGGAGATCCGATGGCGCCGACGACCAGTCGAGACCGCCCTTCTTCCAGATGTAGACGTAGGCGACGAACACCAGCGCGATGAACACCGCCATCTCGACCAAGCCGAACAGCCCGAGCTGCCGGAACGTGACGGCCCACGGGAACAGGAAGATCG
>JBPCPX010000082.1:0-8101 GCA_050998695.1 Actinomycetota bacterium | reverse complement strand
GAGTGCGAGGAGAACGACGGCCTGACCCCGGAGAGCGCCGCCGCCGCGAAACAAGCCGTCCTCGATTGGGATTTCCACGCGATCAACCACGCCGAGGTGGACGGAGGCCGGGGTCTCGACCTGTTCGGCCAGATGCTGATCGAAGAGCAGTGGGGCCGAGCCACCGGCGCGCTCTGGGACATCCCGTGGCGGCCGTCAATCCCGCTCGCGGCCGGCACCGAGGAGCAGAAGGACCGGTTCCTCCGTCCCGCCTGCCGAGGCGAGCGCCGCGACGCGTACGCGATCACGGAGGAGAAGGCGGGCTCCGACCCGACGATGGTGGAGACGACGGCGACGCGCGACGACGACGCGGATGGGGACACGTGGACGATCACGGGCGAGAAGTGGCATGTCACCTCCGGCGACGTCGCCGACTTCTTCCTGGTCCACACACACGTCGACGGCGATCCGGCCAAGGCGACCATCTTCCTCGTCGACAAGGACTCCCCCGGCGTGAGTCTGGTCCGAACGCCCGCCTACATGCACACCTTCGTCTTCGAGCACCCGATCTTCGCCTTCGAAGACGTCCGAGTGGGCGACGACCGGATGCTCGGAGAGATCGGGCGGGGCTTCGAGCTGACCAAGGACTGGTTCGTCGAGGAGCGCTTGATGATCGGCGCCCGGACCGTCGGCGCCGCCACACGCGCACTCGAGCTATCCCTGGCGTTCGCGAAGGAGCGCCGCCAGTTCGGACAGCCGATCGTCGACTTCCAGGCGGTCGAGTTCATGCTCGCCGACATGGCCGCCGAGCTCATGGCGGCCAAGTCGATGCTCTATCGGGTCTGCTGGCAGGGTGCGCGTGGCGGCACCGACCGCAAGGAGCTGCACGCGATGGCGGGCGCGGTCAAGCTCGTCTGCAGCGAGACGGCCGGACGGATCGTCGACAAGGCCGTGCAGATCCACGGCGGGCGCGGGTACATGCGCGAGCAGCCGGTGGAGCGGCTGTGGCGAGAGCTGCGCGTCGACCGGATCTGGGAGGGCACCTCGGAGATCCAGCGGCTGGTGATCGGCAACGAGCTGCGGAAGCGCGGGCCGGACCTCTACACCGGCTGGCCGTCGGAGGCCTGAGTCACTCGAGGAAACCCGGTCGCAGCGGACCCGAGAAGACCTTCAGCCAGGTGAGAGGAGCCGGCTGCCGGGCTCGATGCGATAGATCCACAGGACGGCGCTCGCCAGAGCGCCGGCGAGCCCGGCCACGACGGACACGATCCCCAGCGGGTTCGCATGTCTGCCCGAGCTTCCGAAGACCGCCATCAGGTCGTATCCAAGCACCCGGTCACTTCGGCGGGCAAGCCTCGTATGTCGAGACCCGAACCGCCCTTCACGAAGTCGTAGCGGATGCCCGACCACTCGCCGGGCAGACCCGCGTAGGCGCGCGGCGCCGGGTCGGCCTCGTTCCATTGGAATCCGCTCCAATCGGGCGAGCGGTAGCCCTCCGTGTCGTACGGGGCCACCGCAGCCACCCCGTCCCCGAACTCCCTCGACTCCACGAGGAAGCGCCCCTGGAATCGGAGATCGGCCTTCGAGAAGAGCTTCACGTACCAACGCTCGATCGTGCGGATGTATCCCTTCTCCGACGGGGGCGACTCCGGACCCGTGAAGTAGCGCATCTCGACGATCACGGGCTCACCGGGGATGCGGACCGTTCGTCGGAGGACGCGGAGAGGTCTCGCGGCCAGGCGCGATCCTTCGGGAGGCGCCTCCCACCCGTCGACGCAGGACTTGGAAGGATCTCCGCTGGTGGGCGGGGGCCGCTCGGGGAGCGCCGGCGGCGTCGGGGAAGCGAGCGCGGGGGTCGAGGGGAACGGAGAAGAAGGCGGCGAGGGGGGATCTGTGGGGAAGACGTCCTCTTGCCCGCCGTCGCAAGCGGTGAGGGCCAGCAGCGTGGCGACGATCATGCGTTTCTTCGTGAGATGACCCATCCGAGGCCGACGAGGATAGCGGGCTTGATACAAAGGGAGTCCATTGGACACGGGGCCCTACTTCGGGATCGATCACGACGGCCGACACCCGGCGCCGGTCAGCCGCAGGGGCTTCCTCCAGAAGAGCGCCATGGCCATCGCGGGGGGCGTGCTGTTCGCCTGTACCGGCGGGAAGCCGACGCCGAAGGTGGAGGACCCCGTCCCCGGGGTCGACACGCGGTGGCCGATCAAGCGGGTCATCTACGTCATGCTCGAGAACCGGAGCTTCAACAACGTGTTCGGGAAGTTCCCGGGTGTTCGCGGGGCGACCGTTGGCGTCGAGAACGGCGTCGAGAAGCCGTTGATCCGGTGCCCGGAGTGGCTGCCGGGCGACCTCCCGCACGATCTGGCGGCACACCGCCTGAGCGTGAACGGCGGCGCGATGGACGGGTTCGGCACGGGGGTCTACGGCTCCACCTACGCCTACACGATCTTCGACGAGGACCAGGTCCCGAACTACTGGCAGTGGGCACGTGAATACTCCCTGTCGGAGAACTTCTTCGCGTCGGCGGCCGGGCCCAGCTATCCGAACCACTTCTTCTTCGTCGCCGGCTCGTCGGGTGGCGTGGCGGACAACCCGGAGAACATCAGGACCCGCCAGGAGAACGGGAAGAACTTCAAGAGCTGGGGATGCGACGCGGTCGGGGACGACGTCTTCGTCTTCGTGACGGATCCGGCGGGGAACCTGACGAAGCACAACACGTGCTTCGGATTCCCGACGGTGGGCGAACAACTGAGCGACGCCGGCGTGGACTGGGCCTACTACTCCGCCGTCCCGGGGCAGCCGGGGTACTTCTGGAACGCGTACAACGGCATCTCCAACGTGTTCCACACCGACCTGTGGCATCAGCACATGCGCTCCGTGGACCGACTGCTCGACGACATCGACGCGAACGCCCTCCCGGCCGTCACCTGGGTGACGCCACGGTTCCAGCTCTCCGATCACCCTCCGTTCTCGACCGGCCACTCTCACAACTGGGTCACGGAGATCGTGAACAAGGTCATGCGCTCCGACATGTGGGAGCACACCGCGATCTTCCTCACCTGGGACGAATGGGGCGGCCTGTACGACCCCATCGTCCCACCCGTCGTGGATCAACTCGGCCTCGGCATCCGCGTCCCCTTGCTCACGATCTCTCCCTACACACGCCGCGGCGTGATCGACGACGAGCTCGGCGAGTTCTCGACGCCGTTGCGGTTCGTCTCGGACAACTGGGGACTGACGCCGCTCACGGAGAGGATCGAGAAGACCCACAACTTCGAGCACATCTTCAACTTCGGGCGGAACCCGAGGGCACCAGAGATCGGGCGGAAGAAGGCGCCGACCTTCGGGACCCCGTGGCAGTTCCCCGGTGACACCTACACGGGTTGGGAACCCGGGACGATCCCCGTGGAGAACCCGCTCTAGCTATCCAGCCCAGCGACGATCCGCGAACCGCCAGACCGCGCCGCGCTTCACGCGCACCACGTCGGGGTCACGGGGGTCGAGCGGCAGGATGGGCTCGAGCTCGCGAGGTACGCGAGGCTTCGGCTTCTCGATCCTGATCCTCTGCATCGAGATCATCTCCCCCTGCTCCGGATGGTTCCGGCGCCCACAGGCGGTCTCGTTCGGGCGGCATACCCATGCGAGAACCGTTGTATGCCTCCGATCACGTGCGCGGCAAGGATGCTCGACACGCGTGCGATGTGACGCTCATCGCTCCCCGGCACGTGCCCGGATCACGAGCGCGTCCACCGCGACGCACCCCGACGGAGCCACGATCACCGGGTTGACGTCGAGCTCGGCGATGAGATCGCCGAGCTCGAGGGCGAGGACGGAGAGGCGCGAGACGGCGCGAGCGAGCGCGTCGACGTCGGACGGCGGTGCCCCGCGGACGCCGTCGAGTAGCGGGCGGATCGCGAGCCCGTCGATCAGACGGCGGGCGGCGTCCTCGTCGAGCGGCGGGAGCGCGAGCGCGCGGTCGTGGATGACCTCCACCAGGACGCCGCCCGCCGCGACCAGCACCAGCGGACCGAACGTGGGGTCGCGGACGATGCCGAGCGCGACCTCGATCCCCGGCGGCGCCATCGCCGCGACCGTCACGTCGGGCCCGAGCCGCTCGGCCAGGTCCCGATACACCTCGCGGAGCTCCAGGGGATCCACGACGCCAAGCCGGACGCCTCGCACGTCGGACTTGTGCGAGATCCCGGGCACCGCCGTCTTGACCGCTACGGGGTATCCGATCCGTTCGGCGGCCCGCTCCGCCTCGTCCAGTGACCGCGCCGGGAGCGCGTCTGCGACAGAGATGTCGTACGCGTTCAGCAGTCCGAGCGCGGCAGCCTCCGAGAGATCGGTGGCCTCGGCGAGCCGTCGGCGCCACTCGCCTTCGATGCCCGCCGGTGACCCCGGCGGCGAGACCGCGGTCGGTCGTTCGCGGGCCGACGGATCGTTCAACAGGTGCTGGAGCGCGCGCAGGCCGGTGACGGTGCCCTCCAGCACCGGGATGCCGGCGTTGCGAAAGATCGCGACTTCGTCGTCCGCGATCGTCGCCGGCAGGTTCGACACGATGCAGAATGGCTTCGTCGTCGCCTCGAACACGTCCCTCGCGACCTGGAGGTAGCCAACGTCGTACGGCTCGCCCTGCCGCGTGAGGTCGACCACGAACGCCACCGCAGCCGTGTCGGGGTCATCGTGGAGCGCCAGGAAGCTCTCCAGATAGATCCTGTCCGCGTCGATCCCCGTCCCCCAAGCGTCCAACGGGTTCTCGGCGACGAGTCCGGGATCGAGCACCGCGTCGATCCGCTGGCGTGTGGCGTCCGAGATCTTCGCGAGGGGAACCCGGAGATCCGTCGCGAGGTCGACGAAGAGGGCACGCTCCCCTCCGGAGTCGTGGAGCGACGCGATCCCGCTCCCGGTCGTTGCCCGTCGTGGGCTGGAGAACAGCTCGATCGCGTCGGCCATCTCCTCGAGATCACGGCACTCGTGCACGCCGTAGGCATCGAAGACCGCTTCGTACGCGCCGTGCTCGCCCGCGAGCGCGCCCGAATGGGCGACCACCATCTGCTTCGATCCCTCCGTGCGACCGACCTTCAGGGCGAAAACCGGGACGCCTCGTTCGGCCGCTTTCGCCAGTGCCGCGACGAACCCCTCGGGGCGCCGGACCGTCTCGAGCAGCAAGGCGACGATCCTCGTGGAGTCCAGGTCGAGCGCGTAGGACAGGTACTCGTCCATCGTGGTGACGATCTCCTGCCCACTCGACACGATCAGGTTGAAGCGGATCTGACGGTCGTTGAACAGGAACGCGGAGAACACCGATCCCGAATGGGAGAGGAACGTGACCCCTCCGGGCTCGAGCTCGTCCGGCGTCGGGAACCCCGTTGCATACAGGCGTGTCCCGAGGTTCACGAACCCCATCCCGCTGCCGCCGAGGAGCGCCATCCCGTGCTCGCGCGCGACCGCGGCGACCCGCTCGGCGAGGGGTGGCATCCCGGACTCCGGTGGTTCTTCCTCGAACAGCGAGGAGAACGTCACGACGCTCGAAGCGCCGGCCTCCGCAGCGTCACGCATCGCCTGCTCCACCCGCTGATTCGCGACGCCGAGGATCGCGAGATCCACGGGCTCGGGAATCTCGCCGAGCGACCCGAAGCAACGGTGGCCGAGCACCTCGTCGTACCCAGGGTTCACCGGGTAGACGGCGCCGTCGTAACCGCCCCGTTCGAGCTCCAGCATCATCTGGTGCCCGAGCGAGCCCTCCTTCACCGAGGCCCCGACGACCGCGACCGACCGCGCTTCCAGCATCCGCTGGAGCGGCGTTCGTTCCTCTTCGGTCACGAGCGCTTCTTGAGTGCCCTGTCCTTCACGGCCGCACGGTACGCCTTCCAGCCGGGGATGCCGTTGACGCCGCCGCCGGCGTGGGTCGCCGAGGAGCCGTGGTAGAGGCCCTTGATCGGCGTGCGGAAGTCGGCGTATCCGGGCGCCGGGCGCATGTGGAAGAGCTGATCCACCGAGAGCTCGCCGTGGAAGATGTTGCCGCCGATCAGGCCGAGCTCCTGTTCCATGTCGTACGGTCCGATCACCTGGTAGTCGATGATCGCGTCCTTGAAGTTGGGGGCGAGCTCGTCGTACAGATCGAAGATCCGCTTCGCGTACGCGTCGAGCTCGTCGCGGTGCGGTTCGTTCACCCAGTCATCCGGCACCCATTGGCTGAACATCGAGAACACGTGCGTCCCTTCGGGTGCGAGCTTCTTGTCCATCGTCGTGGGGATCACGCCGTCGACGAACGGGGCCACCGAGGCCTTCCGGTCCATGTGCGAGTCCTGGAACGCGCGCTCCGCGTACGCCGGCGAGAAACACAGCTCGACCGAACCGGTGTGGTGCTCCTGCAGGTTCTTGCCGGGCATCGCCGTGAAGTCGGGAAGCTCCGACATCGCGACGTTGATCTTCACGACGCCCGAGCGGGTCTTCCACCGTTCGATGTCCGTGACGAAGTCGGCGGGCAGATCGGTCGAGGGGATGAGGTCGAGGAACCCGATCTTCGGGTGCACGCACGTGACGCCGATCGGGGCGCGGAGCTCGGTCCCGTCCTCCAGCACCACGCCGTGGAACCGTCCGCCGGACGTGAGCATCGACTTCACGCGCGCGTTCGTCCGGATCTCGGCGCCGAAGGACTCCGCGGACCGCCGGATCGAGTCGGAGACTCCACCCATGCCGCCTTGCTGGTAGCCCCAGGAGCCGAGGTGGCCGTCGCCGACGTCGCCGATCGAGTGGTGGAGCATCACGTACGCCGTGCCCGGCTCGTCCGGACCGGCCCACGTCCCGATGATCCCGTTCACCGCGAGCATGCCCTTGATGGCGTCCGACTCGAACCAATCGTCCAGGAGGTCCGTGATGCTCATCGTGAGCAGGCGAGTGACGTCGCCGACTCCGCGAACGCCGAGCTTGCGGACCTTCCACGCGGTCTTCGCCGTCTCGAGGAGGTCGCCGATCGCGAGTGAGCCGGCGCGCGGCGGACTCTGGAGGAGCAGCGGCCCGAGGATGTCGGCGACGCCCTTCAGCCACGCCTCCCATCCGATGAGCGCGTCCGCGTCCTTCTTCGAGAACTGCGCGATCGAGTCGCGCGAGCGTTCGGCTTCGTCGGCATAGACGGTGATCGCGCGGCCGTCCGGGAACGCCTGGAAATACGGGCCGAACGGCGTGACGTCGTAGCCGTGCTTCTTCAGCTGGAGCTCGTTGATCACCGTCGGCGGCATCAACGACATCACGTACGAGTAGGTCGTGACGTTGATCTCCGGGTGATCGGCGAAGGGGGCGCTCGTGTCGGCGGCGCCGCCGGTCTTGTGCCTCGCCTCGAGGACCACGGTCCGGGCGCCGTGCCGGGCGAAGTAGGCGCCCGCGGTGAGCCCGTTGTGCCCCCCGCCGATGACGATCGCGTCGTACGTGTTCGTGGCCATGTCCGTTCAGTTCCTTTCGTCTGGCTGCCGCGAATGATGCCCCATTCCTGAACGGCGAGTCAAACGCGATCCTCGGACCTGCCCCTTTGATTTCAGCTGCTCAAGGCGCTACCTTTTCCACGGAACCTCGAGTCGGCACGGGTCCGTGTTCGCTCGAATGTCTGTATGACGTTCAGGAGTCCGATGGCCAAGGCGCGAACGAAGGCAACGAAGACGGCTCCGAAGGGAGATCGCCGTCAGGAGATCCTCGCGGCCGCCGCCCGGGTGATCACCGATCGGGGTCTCGCCGACACCAGGATCCAGGACATCGCGGAGACGTGCGGCGTCTCGACGGGGCTGATCCTCTACTACTTCGAGTCCAAGGACCGCCTGCTCGTCGAAGCGCTCACCTTCGCGAACGACCAGTTCTACCTTCGGCTGTCGCGGGAACTTCGTAAGAACCCGTCGGCTCGTGCGCAGCTGGATCGGCTGATCGAGCTCTCGGTGCCCGGCCTGCTCCCGGAGGTCCCGTTCCTGGACGAGTGGGCGCTTTGGGTCGAGATCTGGGTTCGCGCGCTCCGTGATCCGGAGATGGCGAAGGAGCACGAGGTCTTGAACCGCCGCTGGCGGCGCTCGATCTCCGACATCGTGCGCCACGGTCGCGAGACCGGCGAGTTCCCGGACGGGATCGA
>JBPCPX010000061.1:0-35985 GCA_050998695.1 Actinomycetota bacterium | reverse complement strand
TCCACTCGTCGCTTGCACAGGCACTCTCCCGGCCCCCCTCCGGGCAGGGCAGGGGCACGAAGGAGGGGAACGTGGATCGGGACAAGATGCTCGACGTCACACTGCAGCAGATCGAGAAGCAGTTCGGAAGAGGCGCCGTCATGAAGCTCGGCGAGCACCCGATGGGGGCGGGCATCACCGTCATCCCCACTGGCTCGCTGGCATTGGACATCGCGCTCGGGGTCGGAGGGATCCCGAAGGGCCGCGTCGTCGAGGTGTTCGGTCCGGAGGGCTCGGGCAAGACCACCGTGTGCCTCCACATGATCGCGGAGGCGCAGGCGAAGGGTGGCATCGCAGCCTTCATCGACGCCGAGCACGCCCTGGATCCCACCTACGCGCGGGAGCTGGGCGTGAACATCGACGAGCTCCTCGTCTCCCAGCCTGACTCCGGCGAGCAGGCACTCGAGATCGCCGACATGCTGGTCCGGTCTGCGGCGCTCGACCTCGTGGTGATCGACTCGGTGGCGGCGCTCGTGCCGCGCGCCGAGATCGAGGGCGAGATGGGCGACACCCACGTCGGGCTCCAGGCGCGACTGATGTCCCAGGCGATGCGGAAGCTCTCCGGCTCGCTGTCCCGGTTCGACACCACCGCCATCTTCATCAACCAGCTGCGCGAGAAGATAGGCGTGATGTTCGGTAGTCCCGAAACGACCCCCGGCGGACGGGCGCTGAAGTTCTACTCGACCATCCGGCTCGACGTTCGCAAGATCGAGAACCTCAAGGACGGGACCGAGGTCGTGGGCTCCCGGACACGCGTCAAGGTCGTGAAGAACAAGGTGGCGCCGCCGTTCCGGCAGTGCGAGTTCGACATCATGTACGGCAAGGGCATCTCCAAGGAGGGCTCGCTCCTCGACGTGGGCGTGGACCTGGAGGTCGTCAAGAAAGCCCGCGCATGGTTCACCTACGAGGGCGACCAGCTCGGCCAGGGTAGGGAGAACGCCCGGCAGTTCCTCGCCGAACACATCGATCTCCGAGACGAGATCGAGCGGAAGGTGCGCGAGGCGGTCGGTCTCACGTCCTTCGGCGAGGGCGACGACCAACCCATCACGATCGGCGAGGCAGAAGCGCCTCCGCTCGAAGAGCCGCCGCCCTCCGACGAGCCGGTCGCCGCGGGCAAGCGGAGCAAGGGGTCGGGATAGGCGCCGCGGCCGTGCCCCGTCGTCGCGAGGTCAAGAACCCGAGGAGTTGCCACGAGCGCGCCCTCGGGCTCTTGGCCGTGCGTCCCCGTAGCCGCCGGGAGCTGGAGCGGCGGCTCCTCGCCGCTCGGTTCGAACCGGACGAGGTGCAGGACGTGCTCACGCGGCTGGAGAGGGTCGGGCTCGTCGACGACGAGGCCTTCGCCCGGCAGTACGCGGAGCAGCGATTCGGCGCCCGCAGAGAGGGGAGCCGGGGGGTCGAGCGGGGACTCCGGGCGGCCGGCATCGCTCCTGCGCTCGCGGCCACCGCCGCCGAGGGGGCTTCGGACGACGATGAGGAGCGGGCCGCAGATCTGGCCCTGTCGCGGGCATCGCGGCTCCGTGGCGTGGTTCCCCAGAAGGCGTTCACGCGGCTCTCCTCGCTCCTGATGCGGCGGGGCTACAGCCCCGAGATCGCCCGCAGCGCAGCACGGAAGGCGCTGGAGATCTCTTCCGAGGACGAGTAGCGACCTTGTGTCTCGCGAGCCCCGGCCGTACCATCGGGGAAACGAGAGGAATCGATCTCCCGAACCCAACCAGGCGAACGACCGAAGGGCTGAAGTGACCGAGTTCAACATCGACCCGACCACCTGCTCCGATCCCCCACGTGCTTTCGCAAGGGGTCGGCGGCACTAGCCTTCGTCGCAGAACTGGATCGGTGACCGAGATCCCTCTCCCGAGACATCGGGAGGAACGATGGAAGCCGTCATCGCCGGCCTCCTCGGGCTGTTGGCCGGGGTCGTCGTGGGATTCGCCGTCCGCAACTCGATCGGAGCGTCCAATGCGCGCTCCGCCGAAGCACAAGCCAAGAAGCTCCTGCTCGACGCCGAACAGGAAGCAGCCAGGACCCGCGCTCAGGGCCTCCAGGAATCCAAGGACGAGGCCGCCCGGATGCGACGGGAGACCGAGGAGGACCTGAAACATCGCCGGGAGGAGGTGGGTCGCCTCGAGCGCCGGATCACGGAGACGGAGGGCGACCTTCGAGACCGCGGCCAACGGATGGATGCGCGGACCGAAGAGCTCAAGGAGCGCGAGGACAAGCTGACCTTCGTCCGGGAGCAGCTCGAGAAGGCGACCGAACAACACGGGGCGCAGCTCGAGCGGATCGCCGGGATGACGTCGAACGAGGCGAAAGAGCTCCTGGCCTCGCAGGTGATCGACGACGCGAAGCGCGGCGCGATGGCCCAGGTGCGTGAGATCGAGCAGCGGGCCCGCGAGGAGGGCGAAGAGCGAGCCCGGAAGATCGTGACCATCGCGATCCAGCGGGTCGCCTCGGAGCAGACCGCGGAGTCGAGCGTCAGCGTCTTCACCCTCCCCAGCGAGGACATGAAGGGCCGGATCATCGGCCGAGAAGGGCGGAACATCCGGGCGTTCGAAGCAGCCACCGGGGTGAACATCATCATCGACGACACGCCGGAGGCGGTCGTGCTCTCGTGCTTCGACCCCGTGCGCCGTGAGGCCGCGAGGATGACTTTGGAGAAGCTCGTCCAAGACGGGCGGATCCAGCCGGCCCGTATCGAGGAGGTCCACGAGCGGTCCGTGCGCGACCTCGACGAGCAGATCCGGAAATCCGGCGAGGATGCGGTGGCCGAGGTCGGCCTCACCGACGTCCACCCAGACCTGATCAAGCTGCTGGGGCGTCTCCAGTACCGCACCAGCTACGGCCAGAACGTGTTGAAGCACCTGGTCGAGTCCGCTCACATCGCGAGCGCCCTCGCCGCGGAGATCGGTGTCGACCCGACGATCGCGAAGCGTGGCGCCTTCCTCCATGACATCGGGAAGGCCGTGACGCACGAGGTGGAGGGTTCCCACGCCATCATCGGGGCAGAGATCGCCCGCCGCCTGAAGGAGGATCCCGAGGTCGTGCACTGCATCGAGTCCCATCACGGGGAGGTCGAGCAACGGACGATCGACGCGGTCCTCGCGCAGATCGCCGATTCGATCAGCGGCGGCCGGCCCGGCGCTCGTCGGGAATCGCTGGAGACCTACATCAAGCGCCTCGAGCGCCTGGAGGAGATCTGCACGGCGCACGAAGGCGTCGAGAAGGTCTTCGCGATGCAGGCGGGTCGCGAGGTCCGCGTCATGGTCACGCCCGACGGTGTCGACGATCTCCAGGCGCAAACGATCGCGAGGGACATCGCGAAGCAGGTAGAGGAGGAGCTCCAGTACCCGGGCCAGATCAAGATCTCCGTGATCCGGGAGACGCGCGCCACCGAGTACGCGAGGTAGCCTCGGACCGTGAACGGGACGTTCCTGATCCGCACCTTCGGGTGCCAGATGAACGAGCATGACTCCGAGCGGATCGGAGGCATGCTCCGCGCCGACGGCATGACGCCGACCGAGGAGGTCATGGACGCGCGCGTGGTCGTCCTGAACACGTGCGCGATCCGCGAGAACGCCGACAACAAGCTCTACGGCAACCTGGGTCACCTGAAGCCTCTGAAGGCGGCGAACCCCGACCTTCGGATCGTCGTGGCGGGATGCCTCGCCCAGAAGGATCAGGGGCTGATCCAGGAGAAGGCGCCGTGGGTCGACGTGGTGGTCGGGACGCACGCGCTTCCGCACCTGCTGGATCTGCTCCGGCGGGCGGAGGACGAGGGCCCGCAGATGGACGTCGCCGAGTACACCGAGCTGTTCCCCTCCGCGCTCCCTGCGGCACGTGACGACGTGTTCCGTGCGTGGGTCGCGATCGCGGTCGGATGCGACAACGCCTGCACGTTCTGCATCGTGCCGTTCGTCCGGGGCGCGCAGCGCTCCCGGGCGATCGGCGACGTGCTCGCGGAGGTGCAGGGGCTCGCCCGCCGGGGTGTGGTGGAGGTGACGCTCCTGGGCCAGAACGTGAACACGTACGGACGCGACGTCACGGTCCCCGGGACGTCCCGCCGCCCGCTGTTCGCCGAGCTCCTGCGACAGGTGAACCAGGTCGAGGAGCTCCGACGGATCCGCTTCACGTCGCCGCACCCGCACGACTTCACGCCGGACGTCATCGAGGCGATGGCCGAGAGCGACAAGGTGTGCGAGCACATCCACTTCCCGCTGCAGTCGGGATCGGACGCGGTGCTGAAGGCGATGCAACGCTCTTACCGGCGTGAGCGCTACTTGGGGTGGCTCGACAGGATCCGCGACGCGATCCCGGAGGTGGCGGTGTCCACGGACATCATCGTGGGATTCCCCGGTGAGTCCGACGAGGACTTCGCCGACACGCTCGACGTGGTCGAGCGAGCGCGGTTCGATTCGGCGTACACGTTCCAGTACTCGCCGAGACCCGGGACACGCGCGGCCTCGATGCCAGACCAGATCCCGAAGGACGTCGTGCAGGAGCGATTCGACCGCCTCTTGACGCTCCAGGGGGAGATCTCTCTGGCGAAGGCGCGCGCGCAGGTCGGGACGGAGGCCGAGGTGCTGAGCGAGGGCGCGGGGCGACGCGGATCGTCGACCCGATCCCGGACGCGAACCAACCGGATCGTGCACCTGGCGGAAGCGCTGGAGCCGGGGACGTTCGTCACGGCGCGCATCACGGACGCCGCGCCGCACCACCTGTCCGGCGAGGTCGTGCCGGCGCCCGCACTGGTCTGAGGCGTGGAGCCGTTCCTCGCCCTGGTCGGGCCGACCGCATCCGGAAAGACCGAGGCCGCCCTGGAGGTGGCCTTGGCCCTCGGCGCGGAGATCCTCTCGGTCGACTCGATGCTCGTCTATCGAGGCATGGATGTGGGGACGGCCAAGCCGACGTCCGAGCAGCAGGCGCGCATCCCGCACCATCTTCTCGACCTCGTCGAGCCCAACGAGCCGTTCAGCGTGGCGGCGTTCCAGGCCGCGGCCCGCGATTCGGCGATCGACGTCCGCCGCCGCGGGGCGCGGCCGTTGCTCGTGGGTGGGTCCGGCCTCTACTTCCGGGCGGTGGTCGACGGTCTCGAGTTCCCGGGGACCGAGACCGAGACCCGCCGCACCCTGGAGGGGGAGGCGGCCGCTTTGGGACCCGACCGGATGTACCGGCGGCTCGCCGAGATGGATCCGGTCGCCGCGTCGAAGATCGACCCGGCCAACGTACGCAGGACCGTCCGGGCGCTCGAGGTGGCCGCGATCACCGGGAACCCGTTCAGTTCGTATGCGGCGGCGTGGGAGTCGTATCCGCCGGACCGGGTGCGCGTCGCCGGCATCGGTCTCGCGCCGGAGCAGCTCTCGCACCGTGTGGAGGTGCGGGTGCAGGAGATGCTCGCGGCCGGGTGGCTCGACGAGGTCGAGAAGCTCGTCGTCGGCGGGTTCGGAGGCTGGCTCACCTCCTCGCAGGCCATCGGCTACGCTGAGCTGGCCCGCCATCTCGAGCACGAGCTCAGCCTGGAGGACGCCGTCCAGCAGACCGTCAAGCGGACCCGCAACCTCGCGCGGCGGCAGATGGCGTGGTTCCGTCGCGACCCGCGGATCCGGTGGTTCGATGCCGGCACGGAGGGGGCCTCGGGCGTCGTAGCGGACGTCGTCGCGTACCTGGAGGGCGCGTGAACGAGCTTCGCGTCTGGAAGTACCAGGCCACCGGGAACGACTTCGTCATGACGTATGACCCGGAGGATCGACGGGCCCTTTCCGCCGACGACGTCCAGGCTCTGTGCGACCGGCGGTTCGGGATCGGTGCCGATGGCTCCATCAGGGTGACGCGCGCGAGCGATGGCCGCCCTTTCATGGACTACCGCAACGCCGACGGGAGCCTCGCGGAGACGTGCGGGAACGGCCTCCGCTGCGTGGCGCTGCTCCTTCGCGATGTCGGTGACACGGTCGATCCGTCCTTCGACGTGGAGACGAGAGCGGGCAGGCACCGTGTGGAGATCGCGTCCGACGGGCATGTCAGCGTCGACATGGGCGAGCCCAATTTCACGAAGGCCTTGATCCCGATGCGGGGACCGGCATGGGAGACCTCCCTCCACGAGCCCCTCGATCTCGGAGGCGGTCTGGTCGTCACGGCGAGCGCGGTGTCGATGGGTAACCCCCACTTCGTCCTTTTCGTCGAGGACGACCCGGGGCGATTCCACGTCGCCCACATCGGGGCGGTGCTGGAGCGCGACGATCGATTCCCCGAGGGCACCAACGTGGAGTTCGCGAAGGTGATGGACGACGGGATCGACGCGCGCGTGTGGGAGCGGGGAAGCGGGGAGACGATGGCGTGCGGCAGCGGGGCGTGCGCGATCCTGGTGGCGGCGAACGAGGCAGGGCTCACAGGTCCTCGATCCTCCGTGCGCTTCCCCGGGGGCGTGCTGGAGGTCGAACGCCTCGAGACGGGTTCCGTCCTCCTCACCGGCCCCGCGAGCCGCGTCTTCGAGACGACGATCGATCTCGATGTGCTGATGGAGGCATCCGAAGCGTGACGACCGTGGCGGATCGGCTGGCGGCGCGTGCCGAAGCGCTCATGGCGATCCCGTCGGAGAGCCGACAGGAGGAGGCGATCCTCACCGAGATCCGCGGATCCCTGCCGGACACGTTCCGGGTGGTGGATGAGGAGGACTCGGTGCTCCTCGCGTTCCCGGAGCGGCGGCCGGGGGCGCCGCTCGTGATCCTCGCCGGGCACGTGGACACCGTGCCGCTCGGCCGGATCGGCCCCGGCCGCCGTGAGGGCGCGACGCTCCACGGGCGAGGGGCATCCGACATGAAGAGCGGGCTGGCGGTGATGCTCCAGATCGCCGACTCGGTCGCGACGACGGCGACCGCTGCGACGGCGGCCGCTGCGACGGCGGCCGAGTCGCCGCAGATCGGATCCGACCTCGACGTCGGGCTGCTGTTCTTCGGACGCGAGGAGCTTCCGTTCGCCGAGAGCGCCCTCGTTCCGCTGTTCGACCGCCGTCCCGAGATCGCAGATGCCACGCTCGCGATCGTGCTCGAGCCGACGGCGAACCGGCTCGAGCTCGGATGCCTGGGCAATCTCAACGCCACGATCACGTTCGAGGGCGAGGCGGCGCATTCCGCCCGGCCGTGGCTCGGCCGGAACGCGATCCACGCGGCGATCGCCGCCCTGGCGCCGGTCAGCGACCTGCCGGCCCGCGACGTCGAGGTCGAGGGCCTCGTCTACCGGGAGGTCGCATCGGTGACCACGATCCGGGGCGGCGTCGCCACCAACGTCGTGCCGGACCATGTGACCGCCCACGTCAACTTCCGATACGCGCCCACCCACACGCCGGCCGAAGCGGAACGGAGGCTGCGTGAGCTTCTCGGTCATCCGAGCGCCGTGACCGAGATCATCGGCAACGCTCCGCCCGGCCGGCCCCCGGCACGGAACCGGTTGGTTGAACGACTTCGGGCCGCCGGCGATCTCGTTGTCGGCCCGAAGCAGGCCTGGACACCCGTGGCCGAGTTCGGCCTCGCCCGCGTGGACGCCGTCAACCTCGGCCCCGGCGACCCGCAGTACGCTCACAGGGACGACGAGCAGGTCGACGTCGGCGCGCTCGTCAGGTCGTACGAGGTGCTGCGAGCGTTCCTCGGCACGGAACGCACGAGATAGAGAAAGGGAGCGAGTGGTCCACCTGTCACCGGGTCTCCGAGCATCGGAGCCCTACCCGTTCGAGGAGCTGGATCGCCGCAAGGCGGCCGCCGTCGCCGAGGGGCGATCGGTCGTCGATCTCGGCGTGGGCGATCCGCGGGAAGAGACGCCCGCGTTCATCCGCCAGGCCTTGAAGGACGCCGTCCAGCCGACCTCTTCCTATCCTCGTGCGGCCGGTCTCCCCGAGCTCCGCACCGCGATCGCCTCCTGGGTCCAACGGCGCTTCGGTACGACCCTCGATCCCGACGTTCACATCCTGCCCTCCCTCGGGACGAAGGAGCCGATCTTCAGCCTCGCCCAGTCGCTCCTCGACCCCGAAGGCGGCAAGCACCTGATCACCGTGACGAGCCCCGGCTACACGATCCCCGAGCGGGGCGCCCGTTTCGCCGGAGGCGATGTCGCCCGACTGTCGCTCACCGAGGCCAACGGGTTCCTCCCCGACCTCCACGCCGTGGACGCATCCACCTGGGGTCGCACCGCGGCCCTGTGGCTGAACTACCCGAACAACCCGACGGGGGCGACCGCGCCGCTGGACTTCCTGAAGGAGGCAGCCGACCACTGCCGTTCGCACGACGTCCTTCTCGCCTCCGACGAGGCGTACACGGAGCTCTGGTTCGAAGGCGAGCCGCCGGCGTCGGCCCTGCAGGTAGGCGACCTGACCAATGTCCTCGTGTTCCACACGCTCAGCAAGCGCTCCTCGATGACGGGATACCGGTCGGGGTTCGTCGCCGGCGACCCGGAGATGATCTCGGCCCTGCGGGCGCTCCGTCCGTCGGTCGGCGTGACCCCGCAGGAGTTCGTCCAGCGCGCCTCGGTCGCGGCATGGAACGACGATCAGCACGTGGAGGAGGTGCGTGGCACGTACGCACGGAAGCGGAAGCTCTTCCTCGATCTGTTCGCCGCGCGCGACGTTCGCGTGGTCGGGAGCACCGCGACCTTCTACCTCTGGGTCGCCGTGCCCCAAGGACGGACGTCGCTCGAGTGGTCGCTCGAGCTCCTCGACGGCGCGGACGTGATCGTCGCGCCCGGTTCGTTCCTGGGACCGGAGGGGGAGGGCTACGTGCGGATCGCGATGGTGCCCACGATCGAGGAATGCGAGCGCGCCGCCGAGGCCCTCGACGGAGTGCTGGAGGGATCCGCGTGAGCGTCAGCGAGCTCGCCGAACGGATCGAGCGGTCGTGGGCGGAACCGGATCGCGCCGACGCCGGAGCCGTGGAAGAGGCCGTCGGGATGCTCGATCGAGGCGAAGTCCGGATAGCCGAACCCGAGGGTGAGGATTGGAAGGTCAACGAGTGGGCCAAGAAGGCGGTGCTGCTCTCCTTCCGCGTCCGCGACATCGAGACGACCGAGGTAGGCCCCTTCGAGTATCGCGATCTGCTTCCCCTGAAACGCGGCTACGAAGATGCAGGGGTCCGAGTGGTGCCTCCGGCGACCGCTCGCTACGGCGCGTTCCTCTCACCCGGGGTCGTGCTGATGCCGAGCTACGTGAACATCGGCGCCTGGATCGGACCCGGCACGCTCGTCGACACGTGGGCCACGGTGGGGTCCTGCGCTCAGATCGGGGCCGACGTGCATCTGTCCGGAGGCGTCGGGATCGGTGGGGTGCTCGAGCCCGTGCAGGCGAGGCCCGTGATCGTCGAGGACGGCGCGTTCGTCGGCTCGCGATGCGTCGTGGTCGAGGGTGTCCGGGTTCGGGCTCGCGCGGTCCTCGGGGCCGGGCTGATCCTCACCGGGAACACCCCGGTGATCGACGTGACCGGCGACGAGCCGGTCGGATACCGCGGCGAGGTGCCTGCGGGCGCGATCGTCGTGCCGGGATCACGCCCTCGGGACTTCCCCGCCGGCAGCTACGGGCTGCCGGCCGGTCTCATCATCGGCTACCGGAACGAGTCGACCGACTCCAAGCTGCAGCTGAACGAGATGCTGCGCGAGTTCGGCTCCTCGGTGGGTTCCTAGCGGATGCCGGAGCGGCAAGGAGGCCAGCGAGGGGGGACCGCCGCCCGCCAGAAGGGCAAGGACAGGACACTCGAATCACCGCTCTCCGCAACGTGGCAGCCTCGCGTCCGCGAGCGGGCGGTGCTGGTGGGCGTCGGCCCCGGGATCGGCGAGGAGGACCTCGACGAGCTCGCCGCGCTCGCCGACTCCGCCGGCGCCGAGACCGTCTCCCGGATCGTCCAGAGCCGCCGCGAGCCCGATCCCGCCACGTTCATCGGCCGGGGCAAGATGGACGAGCTCCACCAGACGGTGCACAACCTCGATGCGGAGTCGGTGATCCTCGACCAGGAGCTCACCCCGGGCCAGCTCCGGAGCCTCGAGGAGCGGCTCGGCGTGAAGGTGATCGACCGCACGGCGCTGATCCTGGACATCTTCGCGTTGCACGCCCGGAGCCGGGAGGGCAAGGCGCAGGTCGAGCTCGCGCAGCTCAACTACCTCCTTCCCCGCTTGCGCGGCTGGGGGGAGGCGATGAGCCGGCTCGGGGCTGGCATCGGCACCCGAGGACCGGGCGAGACGAAGATGGAGGTCGACCGCCAGCACATCCGCCGCCGGATCGCGAAGCTCCGGCGCGACATCAAGACGCTCGCGAAGACGCGCGATCTGAAGCGATCGCGCCGTCAGGACTCCGGCATCCCCCAGGTCGCCATCGCCGGCTACACCAACGCCGGGAAATCGACGCTCATGAACCGGTTGACGGGGGCGCAGGTGATCGTGGCCGACCAGCTCTTCGCGACGCTGGATCCCACGACGCGGCGGGTCGCGCTGCCGGGTCGCCGTCGAGCCGTGATCTCCGACACGGTCGGGTTCATCGGCAAGCTTCCGCACGACCTGGTCGAGGCCTTCCGGTCCACCCTCGAGGAGGTGGTCCTGGCCGATCTGATCGTCCATGTCGCCGACGCCACCTCGCCCGTGCTCGACGAGCAGGTGGACGCCGTCCGACGGGTGCTCGGGGAGATCGGAGCGGGACGGATCCCGGAGGTCCTCGCCCTCAACAAGATCGACAAGGTTGCAGGTTCCGCGCGCGCGAGGCTCGCCGGGAGGTTCCCCGGCTCGGTGGCCGTGTCGGCGTTCACCGGGGAGGGGGCGGACGGATTGCTCGAGGAGATCGGGGCCCGGGTCCCCCACCCCCCGGTGGAGGTCCGGCTCCTCGTCCCGTTCGGACGCGAGGACGTCACCGCCAGGTTGTACCGGGAGGCCGAGGTGCTCTCGAAGGAGATGGACACCGAGGGGACGTTGGTGCACGCCCGCGTGGGACTGCGATTGTTGTCCGCTATCCGCGGGTTCGTGCTGGACGAGGTCTAAGCGAGCCTCGACCTAGTTGTCGGGTCGGCCGATCCGCCAGAGCTCGGGCGCCGCCCAGTTCCCGGTGATCACGGTATCCGGGTCCTGGCCGCGCTCGATCGCGAAGCGGAGCGCGAGGAGCTGCAGTCGCACCGTGAGGGGGATCTGAGCCAGCAGCATCGGAAGGGGGGCCGGCTCGGCCAGTCGATAGGAAGGGATCCCCTCGGCCTCCACCGCCGCCGTGACGGCCTCGACGAAACCGTCCGCCTCAGGTGTCATCAAGCTCAGCAGGCCATCGTTCGCGCTGAGCGGGACGGCCGAACCATGGAGGAGGTATTCGATGTCGTGGCCCTCGGCCAATACGCGGGCGCCCTCCCGGAGCTTGAGCGCTCCTTCACGGGCGGTGAACGCGGCGGGTCCCGCACCCGCGATGACGAGGGACCGCTGGGGGACCTGGATCGTCTCGGTGCCCGGGGCCTCGATGGCAGCGCGGACGGCCCTGGGGATGAGCGCCAGCGCATCGTCCGTGATCGAGTCGGCGCCCATCTCCTTCGCGATCATGGCGAGCACGAGCAGCGTCGCCGTGTAGCTGACCGTGTAGGTCTCGGAGGTCTCGGCCGGGGACGTCTCGACCGCATGGGGGAACGGCGTCCCACGCTTCGTGATGGTGATGACGTGCAGTCCGGCCGTCGTCGCCAGAGCCCGGGCAGCCAGCGCGTAGGCCGTCTCGCCGGTGTGGGTGATGACGATGATCGCGTCGTCGGGTCCCACGATCGGCGCCCAGACGACGAATCGCATCGACGACACGGCAACGGCCGATCGCCCGGCGTCCTGGAGCATGCCGGCTCCCAGGATCGCCGCGTGGTGGCTGGTACCCGTCCCGACCAGCCAGATCCGGCGGGACCGCTGCAGGCCCTCGGCCGCTCCGTGGATCTGCTCGCGGGTCTTCTCGGAGGTGAGCAGACGGGAGAGCTCGTCCGGTTGCGAGCGGATCTGGGTTTCGAGGTGGGTGCCAAGCTGGGCGGACATCGGCGGGTCCCTCCGGTAGGTTCCGCGGAGCTTAGCCCGCCCCGTATCCCTTGGCTCACACCTTCCTGAGGACCGCGACCACCTTGCCGAGGATGCGTCCGTCCAACATCTCGAATGGCTCGAGAGCAGGGTTCTCGGGGATGAGCATCACCCGCGCGCCGTCGTGACCGAGTCGCTTCACGGTGGCCTCGTCTTCGGCGGGCCCGGGCAGGAGCGCGGCCACGATGTCGCCGTCGCTCGCCGAGCGCTGGCTCCGGACGACGACGACGTCGCCGTCGAGGATCCCCGCGCCGATCATCGACTCGCCTGCGACGCGGAGGGCGAAGTGACCGTCCCCGCGGACGAACTCGGTGGGCACCATGATGCGGTCCTGGATGTGCTCGTCGGCGAGGACCGGCTCGCCGGCGGCGATCCGCCCGATCAGCGGGACCGGCGTCCCCTCCGCTCGCCGATCGTCCGAAAGGGACATGGCCCGGGGCTTGCTCGGATCCTTCCGGAGGAGGCCCTTGCGCTCCAGGTTGGCGAGCTGCGCGTGAACAGAGGAGGACGACGTGAGCCCGACGGCGTCGCCGATCTCGCGAACGGTGGGGGGGTAGCCGCGCTCCCGAACGGTCCGCTCGATGAAATCGAGGATCCGCTGCTGCCGGGCAGTGATGTCAGACACGGTGCGTACCCTCCTGTCTGTCAGGGAGTCACGCTCTTCCGGGTGGCTCCTGTGAGCGTGGCGGCACGGTAACACCCGAAAGAAAGGGATGCAAACATATGTTCGGTTTCACCCTTGACATCGAACATCCGTTCGGGAACCATGCACCCATGGGTCGAACACGTGTTCGGCGGAGGCGTCTGACCGCGCTCTGCGCAGCGGCGGGACTTGCAGCCGTCCTGTCCGGACCCGTGGCCAACGCGGTCGGCGTGGGCGGCGCGCCGGAGGAACCCCCCTCCAGGACCTATGTGGTCAGGCCCGGGGACACCCTGTGGTCCCTCGCCGGTCGGTTCGCACCGCGCACCGATCCACGTGTCGTTGTCGACGCCATCGCGTCGGCCAACGACGTGGATCCCGGCGCCCTGGTGCCGGGACAGCAGCTCTCCATCCCGTCCGTGGGCTGACGGATCCGGCGATGGGTTGACCACCCCACATCCTGGGGGTACCGTGCCCGCGGCCACCACATCTTGTGGCCACACACGACATGAGATGCCCTTGGTGCGGTGCGGACGACGACCGGGTCGTGGACTCGCGGCCCGCCGACGGTGGGTCGGCGATCCGCCGCCGGAGGCAGTGCGCCTCGTGCGGCCGCCGCTACTCCACGTACGAGCGGATCGAAGACGTCGGCCTCGTGGTCCGCAAGCGAGACGACTCGAGGGACCCGTTCCGGCGGGAGAAGGTCACGGCAGGGATCCTGAAGGCGACCAAGAACCGCCCGGTCTCGGAGTTCCAGGTCGAGGAGCTTGTGGATCGGGTCGAGGAGCGGCTGCGCCGCAAGGGCCCGGAGGTCACCTCCCAGCAGGTCGGGATCGAGGTGCTCCAGCAGCTCCGGAAGCTTGACGAGGTCGCCTACATCCGCTTCGCGAGCGTCTACAAGGACTTCCAGGAGATCACCGACTTCGAGCGAGAGCTCGGCACGCTCCTCAAGCGCGAACCGGCCAAGCGTCGGAAGCGATAGCCCCCGAAGCAGCCAAGGAAGAGCGACAGGAACGCGTTTCCCACCAGGCCTCCACTGGCGTTCCACAGGCTTCGCCGGCTACGTTCCGACCGTTCCCGGGATCTTCCTCGGGACCACAAGATGTTGTGGTTGGGGGTGGGGGTTAGGCCCCACATGTAGGAAAATGGAGCTTGACACCGATCGACCTCGGGAGCAGTATTACATCCTTGTGATTCCACGGGTGTGATCCCTTCCCCAGGGCTCCTGGTTCCAGGATCTATCGGGCTCCAGGACCTGGATGGACACTTCCCGGACCGAGAGGAGGGGCGACGCAGTGGCGAAGACCAGAGATGACTTGCAAGACGTCCAGGTGATCGGGGCAAGTGATCCGAAGGGGCTCACGTTCCAGAGACACTTCTCCACGGAGGGGATCCACCCGTTCGACCAGGTCGAATGGGAGACGCGTGACGCGGTCATCCCCAACTTCAAGGAGGGCGGGAACGCCTTCGAGCAGCGCGGCGTGGAGTTCCCCGTCGGGTGGTCGCAGAACGCCACCAACATCGTCGCCCAGAAGTACTTCCGTGGCCCGCTCGGGGCGCCCGAGCGCGAATCCTCGGTTCGCCAGCTCGTCTCTCGCGTCGTCGACACGATCCGCGGCTGGGGAGAGAAGAACCGATACTTCTCCACGGAGCGTGACGCCCAGGTCTTCGCCGATGAGCTCACGCACCTGCTGGTCGATCAGAAGGCTGCGTTCAACTCGCCGGTGTGGTTCAACGTCGGCGTCCCCGACACCCCCCAGCAGTGCAGCGCATGCCAGCCGTACGGAGCGCTCGTCAGCACGCCCGACGGCTTGATCCCGATCGGGAAGCTCGTCGAGGAGAACCGGATCGGCGCGAAGGTTCACGACGCCAGCGGGGTCACGAGCATCGTGGCGACCAAGGCCAACGGTGTGAAGGACGTCCTGCGGGTCCACACGAAGTCCGGACATCAGCTCGAGGTGACCGGCGATCACCTCGTATGGCGAACGCAGGGGATCGGAGCCGGCGGGTTCGTTCCGGCGGCCGAGCTCCGTGCCGGCGACAAGCTGCAGTGGCACCGGCGGGACTCCTTCGGCGAGGGCGAGATCGACCTCGTCGAGGTGGCGGAAGCCGCGCTCGTCGGCTGGCTGCAGTCCGACGGCTCCGTCGGACAGGATGAGGGAACAGGCTCTCTCACGATCGAGGCGATCACCGTCAACGAGGACGAGCACGGCTGGGTGAGCGAAGCGCTCGACCGCGTGTTCCCGACGGCGCCCAGGCACGAGCGGATCCAGGTCACGCACGACGAGGGTCTCGAGTGCCGGCGGATCCGGATCGAAGGCAACATGCTCGAGCCGTTCGTGGACAGATGGGGACTCCGGGCGCGCGGCGTCGACATGGAGGTCCCGGAGCGGTTCTTCACCGCGCCCCTGCCCGTCGTGGCGGCGTACCTCCGCAGCATCTTCCAGGCCGAGGGCTACGTGCGCGTGCACGAGTCATCCGGCCTCGTCGCCTTCGAGATGACCTCGGAGAGACTCGTCCGAGGTGTGCAGCAGCTGCTCGCACGCTTCGGCGTCTTCGCCCGGGTGAGCTTCAAGCGGGATCCTCGGTTCACGCAGAAGGGGTGCTGGCAGCTCTCCATCGGCAACGTAGGCGATCAGGTGCTGTTCGAGGCGGAGATCGGGTTCGTCGACGCTCGCAAGACGGACAAGCTCGACATGGCGATCGACCGACAGGGCATGGCGACCCGCGACACGAAGCGGCTCGAGATCGAGTGGATCGAGCCGCTCGGTCCGATGGAGGTCTACGACATCCAGACCGAGAGCGGTGAGTACCTCTCGGGCAACCTTCGGGTGCACAACTGCTTCATCCTCGCGGTCGAGGACCACATGTCGTCGATCCTCAACTGGTACGTCGAGGAGGGGACGATCTTCAAGGGAGGATCCGGTTCGGGGATCAACCTGTCGAAGATCCGGTCCTCGAAGGAGGGGCTCGCCGGAGGCGGCACGGCGTCCGGACCGGTGAGCTTCATGCGCGGAGCCGATGCGTCCGCCGGCACGATCAAGTCGGGCGGGAAAACGCGCCGCGCGGCCAAGATGGTCATCCTGAACGTCGACCACCCGGACGTCCGCGACTTCATCTGGTGCAAGGCGGTCGAGGAGCGCAAGGCCAGGGTCCTGCGCGATGCCGGGTTCGATATGGACCTCGACGGCAAGGACAGCCACTCGACCCAGTATCAGAACGCGAACAACTCGGTGCGCGTGTCCGACGAGTTCATGCGCGCCTTCGAGCAGGACCAGGATTGGAAGCTCAAGGCCGTCCTTTCGGGCGAGACGGTCGAGAGCACGCGGGCCCGCGACCTGATGCGGGACATCGCGCAGGCCGCGTGGGAGTGCGCCGATCCGGGGATGCAGTACGACACCACGATCAACGAATGGCACACCTGTCCGGCGTCGGGGCGTATCAACGGCTCCAACCCGTGCAGCGAGTACATGCACCTCGACAACTCCGCGTGCAACCTGGCGTCACTGAACCTGATGAAGTTCGTGAACGATGACGGCACGTTCGACGTCGCGGACTTCAAGCACGCGGTGGAGATCGTCTTCACGGCGCAGGAGATCCTGGTGGGAGAGTCGAGCTATCCCACGGAGAAGATCGGGACCAACGCGCGGGCCTATCGCCAACTCGGCCTCGGCTACGCCAACCTCGGCGCGCTGCTGATGGCTCGCGGCCTGGCGTACGACTCCGACGCGGGCCGGGCGTGGGCCGGTGCCATCACGGCGCTGATGACCGGGCACGCCTACCGGACCTCGGCGATCATCGCTGACGCGATGGATCCCTTCGAGGGGTACGGGTCGAACGCGGACGCGATGCTGCGCGTGATGCGCAAGCACCGCGAAGCGGCCGAGGACATCGACGGCGAGCTCGTCCCGGAAGGGTTGCTCTCGGCCGCGAAGTCATCGTGGGACGAGGCCGTCTCGCTCGGTGAGCAGCACGGGTATCGGAACGCGCAGGCCTCCGTCCTCGCGCCGACCGGCACGATCGGGCTGATGATGGATTGCGACACGACCGGTATCGAGCCCGAGCTCGCGCTGGTGAAGACGAAGAAGCTCGTCGGCGGGGGCACGATGCAGTTCGTGAATCGGACCGTGCCGCGGGCGCTCGAGCGTCTGGGATACGACGCCGCCGAGGTCGACGACATCGTGGCCTACATCGCCGAGCACAACCAGGTGACGGACGCGCCGCATCTGAAGCCGGAGCACCGGTCGGTCTTCGACACCGCCATGGGCGACGCCTCGATCCACTACATGGGACACGTCCGGATGATGGGGGCGGCGCAGCCGTTCATCTCGGGCGCGATCTCCAAGACGGTCAACATGCCGGAGCACGTGACGGTCGAAGAGGTCGAGCAGCTCTTCGTCGAGAGCTGGAAGCTTGGGTTGAAGGCGGTGGCGATCTACCGGGACAACTGCAAGGTGGCCCAGCCGATGTCCGCCGACAAGAAGAAGAAGGCGGTCGCGCCCGACGGCGATGGGGTGGGCGAGCCGCAGACGCTCCCGTGGTCGGCCAAGAAGCGGTTGCCGCGGTCCCGTCCGGCGATCACCACGTCCTTCCGGGTCGGTGACGCCGAGGGCTACATCACGGCGGGGTCCTACCCCGACGACGGGCTCGGCGAGATCTTCCTGAAGGCGTCGAAGCAGGGCTCGACCCTCTCGGGGATCATGGACGCGTTCTCGATCGCGGTCTCGGTGGGTCTCCAGTACGGGGTGCCGCTCGAGGACTACGCCTCGAAGTTCATCAACATGAAGTTCGAGCCGAGCGGGATGACCGACGACGCCGACATCCGGTTCGCGTCCTCGATCGTCGACTTCGTGTTCCGGCGGCTCGCGTTGGACCACCTGCCGCCGGAGAAGCGCGAGGCGCTCGGCATCCGGTCCATCGAGGAGCGGAAGATCGAGGCGGCCGAGAAGACGGCGGCTCCTGAGGATCCCGTCGAGGAGACGACACCGGTCGAGGAGGCCCCGATCCGTGCTTCCGAGGGAGCGGTCGTCCGTCCCATCGAGCTGATCTCCTCGCCCACCGCGAAGGAGCTGGACGCCCCCTTGTGTTACCAGTGCGGCTCCAAGATGCAGCCGGCGGGCTCGTGCTACGTCTGCGGGACCTGCGGCAGCACCAGCGGCTGCTCGTAGGATAGGCCCGCCGCACAAGGGGGACCATGAGCCACGAAGAGCCCGGGAGGCTGCTCGGGCTGCACCACGTGCAGCTCGCGATGCCTCCCGACGAGGAGCAGGTGGCCATCGACTTCTACGAGGGCGTCCTCGGGCTCGAGCAGGTCCCCAAGCCTCGAGAGCTCGCCGATCGGCGCGGTG
This sequence comes from Actinomycetota bacterium, assembly GCA_050998695.1. Lineage (GTDB taxonomy): Bacteria > Actinomycetota > UBA4738 > UBA4738 > HRBIN12 > JAJNBA01. Next base: position 17,919 of record JBPCPX010000061.1, on the reverse strand, counting down.
TCTGGTTCCGGTCCGGCGACCTCGAGGTGCATCTCGGCGTCGAGGAGGGCTTCCAGGCGGCGATGAAGGCGCATCCCGCGTTCCTGGTCGAAGATCTCGAGCGCATGCGCGCGCGCGTCGAGATGAGCGGCTACAAGGTGATCGAGTCCGATCAGTTCTCGGGATTCCGTCGGGTGCACGTGCGTGACCCCTTCGGGAACCGTCTCGAGCTGATCGAGCCGGAGTGACCGGCGTGGACCTCCCGTTCGCGCGAGTCCGCCCCGAGGGCCGGATGCCGGAGGGGCAGCATCCGGGCGATGCCGGCCTCGATCTGCGGGCCGCCGAGGGTGTCACGGTAAGGCCGGGGGAGCGGGCGATGGTCCCGACCGGCGTGGCCGTCGCCATCCCGGACGGCCACGCCGGCCTCGTGCTCCCTCGCTCGGGTCTCGCTTCCAGGAAGGGCCTGACGTTGGCCAACGCACCTGGTCTGATCGACTCGGGCTACCGGGGAGAGGTGGTCTGCGCCGTCGTGAACCTCGACCCGCACGAGGCGGTGGAGATCTCGATCGGAGACAGGATCGCGCAGCTCGTGATCGTGGCGATCCCCGAAACGGCGCCCACGTTCGTCGAAGAGCTCCCCGAGTCGAGCCGCGGGGCGAGGGGTTTCGGCTCCACCGGCGTGTCCTGAGCGACCGGTTGAAGCTCAGGAACCCCGTGCCTAGGATGAGGGGCTGTCTGCGGACGTGGCTCAGTGGTAGAGCACCACCTTGCCAAGGTGGGGGTCGCGGGTTCGAATCCCGTCGTCCGCTCTAGGTCAGAGGCGTTTCGCAGCCGGCGCCGCGTCTGTCGGGTCACGATCCCGGCCACACGCGTGGGGAACAAGGACCCACGCGAACCAGATCGCGAGGACGTTCACCGAGCTTCGAGACGTGGGATCGGATCTGCAACCTGTTCGGCAGGAGGCTCCCGGACTCGATCCAGCCCGCCACGGCCGCCTCAAGCCTCTTTCGCCTCACCCGCTAGCGGCTCGGACTGTCCTTATCCCTCGTTGTGCCAGATGGTGACCCAGGGCGAAGATGACCAGAGCGTTGAGCACATGCAACGATCGCACCCAAGGGGGATCGAGCTGTGCGTCGGCGAACAGGGGCTGTAGGAATACGAGGAGGATGAGCCCGACACTCGGGGCGATGACAGTTCGGCCCATACGACCGACGATCGCGGCGATGAGCATCAGGATCGGTACGAGGTGGAGGACGACGAAGCCCCACTGCCGGTGCGGCTCCATGCTTTCGCCACCTAGGACACCAAGGCCGGCGAGGAGAAACTGGATCGCAACAGCGAGAACGAACAGCCAGGCAAACCCGACGAAGAACTTACGCCCTACGTTCATTGAATGGGTCCTCCGCAGATCGAGTGGGCGACGCCGCGCCACACTGACAGGCCGACCGAGCCTTCACAAGCCAAAGCACGGTGCCGTACGGGGCTAGGCCCCGACGGATGGCCATATTCCACGCGATGCACGAGGACGATCGGAAGTGGGCCGCGGACCGTCTCCGGAACCGCCACAACCGACCATCCCGAGCCCTCCCGAGACCCACACCTCGCCGCCTGACCCCTTCTGGTTCGAACTCGAGTACCCGCGACCCGCGGGTCCGAGCATCTAGTCCCGTGGGTCCGACGCTTCGGCGACCTCTGCAGAGGTGCCCTCCCGCTTCTCCACCACGGTGAACCGCTCCGTCTCCGCGACCACCCGCTCCACATCGGGGAACACGTGATCCTTCACCACGACGAATCGGCGCGCGTTCTGGCGAACATCCTCGTACTCGGAGACCGTGATCGCGATGAGCAGTTCGCATTCGAGGTTGCCACACTCACATATCATGCGAGCGTCGCCTTCGGGGGTGCGCGAGGCGATCGCCTCCTCGATGCCCTCGTTGATTTTCCGGACGATCGCCTCGTTCTTCGCGATCCGGGCCTCCCTATCGGTCATGGCCGCAGCATAGCGTCCCGGCTTTCTGGGTCGCTTCCTCCCACGCCGCGTGTCCCACCACTCCCGCTCGGCCCACCCCTCGATCCTCGCGGGCTTCCGGTATGGTTGGACCTCTGATCCAGCCGTGCCTCCTCGTCTAGATGAGCAACCGTGGGGACGATGTCCCGGATCGACCCGACCGTGGTGAACCCACCGGGGCTGAGGCCGGACCGCGTCGCAGACCACGGCGGTTGCTCTGGTGGGTTGTCGGCTCGATCGTCGTGGTCGTCTTGGCGCCCCTGGTCGTCTTCTCCGCGTACTACGGGCTGATAGGCCTCTTCGCGAGGTGCTCGGATGCCGAGAAAGCTGCGCTCATGGAGTTCCGTCACTACGGCGGGACCACCGCCGAGCCAGAAGCCGACGCGGAGGGTGGCTGCTTCGTGAATCCCCGGGTGGGTGACCCACCGGAGGACGTGATGGCCTACTACAGGGAGCGGCTGACGGTCCATGGATGGACCCTCGATGAGTCCGACCGGCAAGAGGGCGAGACGTCCGGGGTTGCCTTCGAGACAGGAGGTATCAGCGCTCACCGGCAGGCCTTGCGATGGGAGATGATCTACGAAGCGGAAGGCGGACGCACGATCACCCTCGTCGTGTACGCCTCCGAGACGTAGCGACTCGCGAGCTGCCCTGGACGGTTTGCGTCAGAGGTTGAGACCAGGAACCCTGTTGCTCCCCAGGATCTGAGAGATCTCACCCCCGTGGTGCAGATCGTGCTCGATGAAGTGCCAGATCACCCACCCGCGGGTGAATGTCTCGGTACCGGTGCGGCGCTGGCGGGAGAACTCGACGGCGAGATCGTGGGGCGTCCAGCGCCGGAGGCAGTTATCGATCATCGTCCAGGTCGCATCGAAGGCCTGTACCAATTCCGCTGCGTCACGAGGGTGATCCTCGTCGTCCTCCCACCCGGCATCTTCGAGCGGCAGGTCCGGGACGGTCGTGCTGGCGACACGGAACATGTCGCGGGTGGCGGCGTCGCCCTCCCCGAGGACATCGTGGACCCAGTACGCCCGTGTCCGGCCATGTGACCGGCAAGCTGCCACACCGTCCACTGATGCGAAGCGGTCCGCAGCGCGAGCTGCTCGGAGGTGAGCCCCCGGATCGCGCCAAGGAGAAGGCCCTGGTAGCTCGCCCAACCGTCGTAGAACGTCCGAAGTCCCTGTGGTTCCAGCATGCCGTGCATGGTAGGCCTTCGGCCGCTGAAGGGGGCTCCGGGAAGCAGGTCCACCCTATGAGATGGTTCTGCGGTGGCTGAGGAAGCGACATCTGCCGAGGACGTGATGCGAGGGGTCGCGGGTGGTGTCCTCCTGGGCGTGCCGCTGCTCTACACGCAGGAGACGTGGTTACACGGACGGAGCGTGTCGCCGCTCGTGATCCTCGTCGGTCTGGCAGTGGTCTTCGGAGTGAACGTCGCCCTGTCGTATTTCGTCGGGTTCCGTCCCGGGCGGACCCACCGGCCGATGGAGGACGCCGTGGTCGGGATGGGGTTGTCGGTGCTCCTCTCGGCGCTCCTGCTCGTCCTGCTCGACCGGGTGGGCGGCGAGACCTCCTCGGAGAACGTGCTCGGCGTGGTTGCACTGACGGCGATCCCGGTCAGCATCGGCTTCTCAATCGGGGTCGCGCTCGCCCCGCGCACCGGCGCAGAGAAGTCCGAGGAGATCCCGAGTGGCGGGGGCGACCTGCTCGTCGCGGCGGGCGGTGCGCTGGTGTTCGCCCTGAACATCGCTCCGACCGAAGAGCCGATCCTGCTCGCCGCCGAGCTGGACATCGTCCGTCTCGTCCTGCTGGTCGTGGCTTCGCTGGTGCTTCCGTACCTGATGGTCTTCTACGCCGAGTTCGGCGGCCGCGAGCACCGGGTCGCGAGTGACGGGGCGACCCAGGGACCGGTCACCGAGACGCTCCTCGCCTACACCGTCGCGTTCGCCGTCTCCGCAGCGATGCTCGCGATGTTCGGCCGCCTGGATGAGGTGAACGGGGCCGCGACCGCGCGGGTGGTGACGCTGGCGTTCCCCGCTTCGATCGGGGCGGCGCTCGGAAGGATGCTCATATGACCACGAAGCGAAGCTCCGGAAGCGGCATGGGGCGGAAGCGAACCACGTTCGAGTGGGTTGTGCTGCTCGTCTCGCTCGCAGCCACGCTGGCAGTCGTGGTCGGGCTCGTCGTGAGCGAGCTGTCGGGGCCCGACGGCCCGGTCGACCTCCGCGTGCGCGTCATCGACGCCGGAGAACGGGCGAGCGGCGGCCGGCCCCTCGAGGTCACCGTCGAGAACGTCGGCGGCACCAGCGCCCAGAACGTCACCATCGAGGTGACCGTCGGCGAGGTAGTCCGCGAGCTCTCGCTGGACCTGGTGGCGAAGGGCGACGAGGAGTCCGCGGAGGTGGTGTTCCCCGCCGATGCCACCGGTCCGCCCGAGGCCGAGGTCCTGAGCTACACGAAACCGTGAGGGAGGTCTCGGGACATGGTTGACGTTCGTTTCCACATGGTGGTGATCGACTGCGCGGATCCCCGATCGCTGGCGGCGTTCTGGGAGGGCTTCACGGGCTACGAGCGCCGGACCGACGAGGAGGATTGGGTGTCGATCTATTCGCCGGACGATTCGATGCGGATCGGCTTCCAACAGGTGCCCGAAGGCAAGGTCGTGAAGAACCGGGTGCATCTCGACTTCTCCGCGGCGGACGAAGAGGCCACGGCCGGGGAGATCGAGGCGATGGGCGCGACCAGGGGGTGGGTCGGCGATGATCCGGAGGATCCCTTCGTCGTCCTCGCCGATCCGGAGGGCAACGAGTTCTGCATCGTGCGCGCGCAAGCGTAGGCCCGCGCTACTCGGTCTCTCTGTCCGATCCTCGTCGGGATCTCTTCAACCCCGTGATGGACGGCCTGACCACGAAGAAGAAGTAGCGCCACTACGAAGGAAGGGAGCCGGTCCAGGACCGGCTCCCTTCGTAGGCTTGCGTGTGCCGTTACTCGAAACGGCGGCGGGCCATGTTCGCGACCAGCGCTCCGGCTGTCACCGGCCGGAACGCCAGGAGCATCCAGGCGGCGGCGGTGAACAAGATCACGGCGGTGCCGACGGTGCCCCAGGTCGCGCTCATGCCGACGAGCGCGAGGGTGATGCCTCCGATCAACCACAACATGTTGTCCGTCCCTTCGTGTCGCGTCCCACGGGTACTACTCCTACAACGCGGGGCGGCATTCATCGAATTCCTCTTTCGAGGCTACAAGTGGTATCGACACCTGTGAACGCTCCCGTGTGAACTCTGGGTGAACAGGTTGAAGGCCCAACTGTGCCCCGAGGAGGCATCTGAGGGCTCATGTACGCTGTCGTGGAGGGCTCCAGGACCGTCGCAGGCCGCGGCTAGACTGGGCCCTCGTTCGGCGGGGTGGCCGAGTGGTTAGGCAGAGGCCTGCAAAGCCTCGCACACCGGTTCGATTCCGGTCCCCGCCTCGAGCCCGCTACGATGTGGCCGATCCGGGCGCTTAGCTCAGGGGGAGAGCGCTTCCTTGACACGGAAGAGGTCGGAGGTTCAAATCCTCCAGCGCCCACACTCCCGCGCCCACTACAGAACCGTTTCTCACACCAACTCCTACCCCGGCATCGACCGCAACGAGGGTTCGACGTCTTGGTTGGCGCGGACAGGCGGAGGCGGATGTCATGAAGTTGCTTTTCTTCTCAACTCGCCATACGGTTCTTAGAGAGGCCCCCACGGAGCGTTCCGGGAGCTCGGCGCGCCTTCACAGAGGAGGAAGATCATGTCCCGCCTTCATCACCACCGGGTTAAAAGTGGGATCGTCGCTGTCGCTGTCGCCGGGAGTGCATCGATGGCTATCTGGGTGCCCGCTGCCCACGCCGCCGTCAACTGCGTCGTGAGCGCAGGTGTGACACAAACCGCGACGACCGTGACCGGAACGAACGGTAATGACACCATCGCTTGCGGCGGGGCGAGCCCCGGCAAGACGATCTATGGCAAGGCCGGAAATGACACCATCACCGGCACGGCGTTCCGCGACACGATCAGAGGCGGCGTCGGCAACGACACCATGACCGGTGGCCCCGGTCACGACACCCTGACCGGCAGCCGCGGCAACGACACTATGACCGGCAGCGAGGGAAGAGACACCCTCATCGGCGGTCGCGGCGCTGACACCCTGACCGGCAGCCAGCGGAACGACCGCCTGAAAGGCGGCGTCGGCGACGACACCTTGAGCGGCGGCGTCGGAAATGACTTCCTGGGCGGAGGCGCCGGGACTGACATCCTGGGCGGCAACGCCGGCGATGACATCCTGAAGGGCCCTTCCAACGACTCGCGCGTCGATACCCTCAATGGCGGGGCAGGCAGTGACACCTGTCAAGGCCCCGGGCAGGACGGTGACACGCTCGTTGCCTGCAACCCCTAGCCTTTTCCCCTGAGAAGAACGACAAAGACCTCCGCGGCGTGTCCATCGAGTTCCTCGTGGCTGAAGCGCTGACCCACTGCGCCCACTCCGCCTCAGACACCGGGGAAGGGCCCTGGAAGGCTTGGGATCGCGCTGGTGCTATCTCCGCTGAAACATCCTGAACACGCCACAAGCAAAAACACCGAACTACATGCACGTAAGTTACTGGTGCGCACCCCGTCTGACCTGCGCTTTGTGGATAACCGCTGGTAGCGGTCCTGCCCCGGGCTTGCTTGACACGGAAGAGGTCAGAGGTTCAGATCCTCTAGCGCCCACCAGCAGGAGCCGGTGCCGTTGGTCCGGGTGGGCCCGAACCCGATCGAGCGTTTCCCTAGCCTAAGAAGATGCTCACGAAGAAGCGCAGCTCAGTGGCCAGCTCCACGTATCGGTCAACGGGCGGTCAACAGGCATCGAACCCCCGCAGCCGACCGAATCTTCTGGGGTGATAAGAGCGAACAGGACTTCATCCGATAACAAGAGGGGCAAGGACGATGTTCTCGAAGGTGTTGCTGCCGCTGGGGGTGATGCTCGCCCTGATCACGGCGGCGTGTGGCGACTCAGAGCAGGTGGGAAGCGGTACCGAAGACGACCCTCAGGTCATCGAGGTCAGTGCACTCGACACGCTCGCCTATGACCCGGCAGTCATCGAAGTCACGGCAGGCGAGACCGTCCGGTTCGTCGTCACGAACGAGGGTGAGACGGGGCACGAGTTCGTGCTGGGTGACGAAGAGGCACAGGCCATCGCGGAACAGGAGATGAGCGAAGGGATGCACGGCCATTCGGCGGCGATGGCAGCCTTGACGCTGGCGCCAGGTGAGACGAAGGAAGCGACGGTCACCTTCGACGACGCTGGAACGCTGGAGTACGCGTGCCACGTGGCCGGGCACTACGAAGGCGGCATGATCGGCACCTTGAGCGTCGCCTGAGACTCGCTATCCCTTCATCGCGAGATCATCCGGCCGACGGCGCCCATCAGCTCGTCGGCTCGCTCCCGCGGATCGGCCGGTCCGCCGTGACCTTCAGCGAGGCAGTGCCTCACATGGCCATCGAGGAGACCAAGTCCCACCTTGTCGAGAGCGGCTCGCGCCGCGTTGATCTGGGTGACGACATCGATGCAGTACCGGTCGTCCTCGACCATCTTGGCGACACCCCGCACTTGGCCCTTGATCCTCGCCAGCCTGTCGAGAAGCTGGTCCTTCGTGGCTGTATAGCCTCGAGTCTGCGTTGTCATGTCACTCCTCGCGTTGATCGCGGATCGCTATGTTGACGGATGATACCCCTCGAGGGTATAGGTATCAAGAGATACCAACGACCGATCGCGCCCGCTGTGGGGAGGCGTTCGTCCCATACGGAGCAGCCGAGGAGTGTGGGAGTCATGACCGGTAGCGAGATCCTCGTCACCGCTGGCGGCGGCGCGCTCATCGGTGCGCTCGCCTTCTTCTTCTTCGGACCGAAGCAGGCCAGCCGAGCCGATGTCCGTGACGGTTTCCAGGAGGTGGAGATCACGGTGAAGGGCGGCTACTCGCCCAGTGTGATCAAGGTCACGGAGGGCGTACCGCTTCGCCTGGTGTTCGATCGACAGGAGCGGGGGGACTGCACATCCGAGGTCGTGTTCTCCGATTTCCGGATCCGTCGCAGCTTGCCCGCCTTCGCCCAGACCACTGTCGAGCTGACGCCGGACCGGAGCGGCAAGTTCGGGTTCGCGTGCGGGATGAACATGGTGCACGGGACGCTCCTCGTCGAGCCAGCGGACGCGGACGGGGCCTCGACCTACCCCCGCCCCCCTTTCGATACCCAGGCTGGAAACGGCAGCCCGGTCGCGCTGGCGAGCGACGGACATCCTCACTCGGATCAGCGGACGGTCACGATGGATCGGGCCGATGAGGGGCGCGGGCACGTCGCCCTCGAGGCGTCCCGACCCGGCCGCGACGAGACGGAGGACGTGGAGGCCGCGGCGCGGCGCGTGGAGATCAGGGACCTCACGTGGCGCGTGGTCGTCGGCGCCGTCCTGACCACTCCCGTCCTGATCGCCGTGATGGCGAGCGACGTGTTGGATGCGGCGTGGGTCCCGGAGTTCCTGATGAACCGCTGGGCCCAGCTGGCGTTGATCACGCCGGTCTTCGTGTACACGGGATGGCCGATCCACACCGTTGGGTGGCGGACGCTCCGTCATCGCACCGCAGAGATGAACACGCTCATCACGATCGGTACGACGGCAGCGTTCGCGTACAGCCTCCTGGTCACCTTGGCACCCGGCCTCTTCCCGGCAGAGGTGCGCGACGTGTACTTCGAGGCGGTCGGGGTGATCCTGACGCTGATCCTCCTCGGGAGGCTGTTCGAGGCGCGCGCGAAGGCCGGGACGGGCGAGGCGATCAGGAAGCTGATCGGGCTGCAGCCGAGGACCGCCCGGGTGGTCAGGGACGGACGGGAGGACGAGATCCCGGTCGACGAGGTCCAGGTCGCGGACGTCGTGGCGGTGCGCCCCGGCGACAAGATCCCCGTGGACGGTGAGATCGTCGACGGGCGATCGTCGATCGACGAGTCGATGGTGACCGGTGAGCCGATCCCGGTCACGAAGGGTCCGGGGGAGGGGGTGATCGGCGCCACGATCAACCAGACCGGCGCGTTCCGCTTCCGCGCCACGAGGGTCGGCAAGGAGACGATGCTCGCGCAGATCATCGAGCTGGTCGAGCAAGCCCAGGCGTCCAAGGCTCCGATCCAGCGGCTGGCCGACCGTGTGGCGAGCTATTTCGTTCCTGCGGTGATCTTCATCGCGATCGCGACCTTCGTGGTCTGGTTCGACTTCGGACCGAGTCCGGCGCTCACGTTCGGGCTCGTCTCCGCCGTCTCGGTCCTGATCATCGCGTGCCCGTGCGCGCTCGGCCTCGCCACGCCGCTGTCGATCATGGTGGGGACCGGTAAGGGTGCCGAGCACGGCGTCCTGATCCGCTCGGCGGATGCGCTCGAGACGGCCCACAAGCTGAACACGGTCGTCCTGGACAAGACCGGAACGATCACGAAGGGAGAGCCGGCGCTCACGGACATCGTTCCGGTGGGAGCGGCGTCTGAGGAGGAGCTTCTCCGTTTGGTCGCATCTGCCGAACGCTCCTCGGAGCATCCACTCGGTGAGGCGATCGTCGGCGGAGCACGAGACCGCGGCGTGTCGCTCGTCGAGCCGAGCGAGTTCGACTCGGTCACGGGGCAAGGGATCGAAGCTCGCGTCGAAGATCGCGCCGTGCTGATCGGCACGAGGCAGTTGCTGACCGAACGAGGCATCGACACCTCGGGCCTCGAGCCCCTAGCCGCGCGGCTCGCCGAGCAGGGGAAGACCGCCGTCCACATCGCGATCGACGGAGCCCCGGCAGGCGTGGTCGCCGTCGCGGACACGATCAAGGAGGATTCGCCCCGCGCCGTGCGAGCGCTGCGTGACCTCGGCCTCGAGGTCGTGATGATCACCGGCGACAACAGGCGCACCGCCGAGGCCGTCGCGCGACAGGTCGGCATCGGGCGCGCGCTCGCCGAGGTCCTGCCGGAGGAGAAGGCGCTCGAGATCCAGCGGCTCCAGGACGAGGGAAAGCTCGTCGCCATGGTGGGCGACGGGATCAACGACGCACCGGCGCTCGCCCAGGCCGACGTAGGGATCGCGATCGGGAGCGGGACGGATGTCGCGATCGAGGCTGCCGACGTGACCCTGATCTCCGGAGCGCTCGACGGTGTCATCACGTCCGTGTCGCTCAGTCGGGCGACGATGCGCAACATCCGGCAGAACCTGTTCTTCGCGTTCGTCTACAACGTGCTCGGGATCCCGGTCGCGGCCGGAGCGCTCTACGCCGCCACCGGCCTGCTGCTGAGCCCGATGATCGCTGCGGGCGCGATGGCGCTGTCCTCACTGTCGGTGGTAGCGAACGCGAACCGGCTGCGCACGTATCGAGCGGCCGTGCTCCCTGCGGAGGGGTCGTCCCTCGATCTTGTGGACGTGGAGGTCTACGAACACGAAGACCGGAAGGAGGACAAGGCGATGACCACGGTGAAGGATCCGGTATGCGGCATGGAGATCGATCCGACGACGGCGGCGGCGAGTGAAGAGCACGAGGGCACGACGTACTACTTCTGCTCACACAACTGCCACGAGCGGTTCGTGGCCGATCCAGAGAAATTCGCCGCCTGATCCGCTGCGTTCGTGAGGAGGCCGTACGGTGAGCACTGACCCGCAGCGCGACCACCCCGGTCCGAGCGGAGCGCACGGCGCGCGGGGCCATGAGGGTCATCGCCAGAGCGCGGCTTCGTCCCCGGGTCTTGCCGTCTCGGACGGATGGTGGCGGCTCGAGGCGTCGCCGACGATCCTCGAGCAAACCGGCGAGACCGAGTTCGTGTTCCGAGTCATGCAGAACGGCGAACCGCTGACGTCCTTCGACGAGCTGCATGAGCGACGGATGCATCTGGTCGTCGTCCGGCGAGACCTTACGGGGTTCCAGCACCTCCACCCGCAGATGGATCACGACGGGCGATGGGTGACCAAGATCGCGTTCTCGAGCGCCGGTGCCTGGCGCGCGTTCGCCGACTTCGCCGCCGATGGCATGCCGTCCACCCTCGGCGTGGATGTCCTCGTCCGAGGGCAGTTCGAGCCCCAACCGTTGCCGAACCCGTCGCGATCGGCCGTGACATCAGCGGATGAAGTGACGCTCGAGCGGCAGTCGGACGGAGTCCACCGCTTCACGGTGGCGGCGGATGGCACGGCGGTTCGACCCGAACCCTACCTCGGGGCGTTGGGCCACCTGGTCGTCCTCCGTTGGGGTGACCTGGCGTTCCTGCACGTGCACCCGGTGACACAGGACGAGCTGGCGTTCCAGGTGCACTACCCAACGCCGGGGACGTACCGCTGTTTCCTTAAGTACGTCGTGAAGGATGAGGTCCGCACGGCGGCATTCACGAGCGTCGTCTGATCGAAGGCGAGCATCGCTTTTGACGCTCTTCGACATGCGCACTAGGGTCGTGCTACGGCTCGGGCAACCGAGCCTTCCGTTTGGGCGAAGGAGGAGCATGCAGGGACGACGGGGGAGCGCCGCACGGCGTCTCGCCGTCGTCGTCTCCGTCTTCACCCTCGTCGTGGGGCTCATCGCATCGAGCTCCCTCGCGGCTCCGTCGCAAGAGGACGTGAGGGCCGCGGAGGGGCGACTCGTCGAGTTGCAGCGGCGGTTCGAGCTCGTAGCAGAGCGATACAACCAGGCGCGGTTCGAGCTCGGCCAGAGCGAGCAACGTCTGGCTGCAGCGCGTGACGACATGCGAGCGGCTCAGGCACAAGCTGAGGAAGCGATGGATCGCCTCGCGACGCGCGCCGTCGCCGCGTACATGGGGACCGGCTCTCAAGTTGACGGGTTGCTCGGCGCGGGCAACGTCACCGAGTTCAGTGATCGACTCGAGTTCATGGGAGCCGTGTCGGCGTCCGACGCCGAGATCGCTCTCGCCGCCGAGATCGCCGAGCAGGAAGCCCGCTGGGCAGCCGACGAGTACGAGGCGGCGGTTGCCGAGTCCCGGCAACACGTCGCTTCCATGTCACGCGACCGGACCGAGATCGAGCGGCTGCTCGACGCGCAAGAGGAGATCTACGAACAGCTGCAGGTCGACTACGAGGCGTTCATCGCGGCGCAGCGCGCCGCTGCAGATCGAGCTGCAGAGACCGAAGCGACCACATCGACGGTGCCCTCTGAGAGCACCGGGAGCACAGGGGACACCGGGAGCACCGGGGGCACCGGGGGCACCGGGTATGTTCCGCCGCCGAACGCGTCGAAGGCGCAGATCGCTGTGCAGGCCGCCTACTCCGTCGTCGGCACGCGGTACGTCTGGGGTTCGTCCGACCCGTCCGTGGGATTGGACTGCTCGGGCGTCACCGTCTATGCGTGGCGGCAAGCCGGCGTCTCACTTCCGCACTCCTCGGAGGCCCAGTACTCCATGTTCCCGAGGATCCCGTTGTCCGAAGTCCAGCCAGGTGACCTCATCTACTACGGCAACTACGGACCTCACATCGCGATCTACGTGGGCGGCGGCAACATCATCCACGCCTCGAGTCCGGCTCCCGGAGGGCAGACGCGCCTGGACTCGATGTACGGGTACGACGAGCCGTGGGGGGCCGTGCGGGTCGCCTGATCGGTCAGCCGGCCGGCACGGGGCAGGCCGGATACGTGAGCGTCCGGCTCACCGGCTGCTCGCGGCCGCGGAGCCAGACTTCCACCTCGATGACGATCCTGCTGCCGGAGAAGTCTGTGGCGGGCTCGCCTTCGAACGGCTCGCCGGCCGTCAGCAGGAACGTCCGGCTCTCGCCCGGCGGGATCCGGCCGAACCCGGGCGCCGGGAAGACGAAGAGCACGGCTCTCGGCTGACGTCCGTTCCTGACCGTCTCGATCAGGACGTGGAAGTCGGGCTCGATCCGAGCCACACGTCGCCCGGTGTTCTCGAACGTGAGGTCGATCGAGATCCCGCCCGCGTCGAGGCATCTGACCTCCGCGGTTACGGCGACCCGTGGCGGGGCGGCCGCGGAGGCGGGCGATGCGACCGTCGCGAACGCGGCCGCCGCGACGGTGGCGGCGATGAGCCGACGCATCAGGGACTCCTCCTTCCAGCAGCTGCTTCGTAATCGGATCGTGCCGATTCCGTGGCACGTTGGGTGAACCCGCATGACCAGATGAAGTCTTCGTCTCCCGCGACGAGGAGTTGTGCCCCGATCGAGGCCTCCAGCTCGCCGGCGCTGGACGCGAGCGAGTACGTCCTGCGGACCGCGGCCGGTCCGGAGCCGCCCCAGAACCACCTGACGACCTCGAACGTGACGGTGGTCCTCTGATCCGCCGGGTCGGGGCTGTCCGGGTCAGTCGGTCCGGCGACATCGGTGATCACGCCCTCGAAGGCGTACCCACGGTCCGTCAACGTCTCGACCGAGTACTGCTCCACGCAGCTGCCGATCCCCTGAGAGACGAGCCACGACGCGTCCGCTCGCGGTGCTTCGATGTCACCGTCGGCCGAACCGATGACCACTCCGATGGCTGCCACGACGCCGACGCCGACGGCGGCTGCGGCCAGGGCGAAGCCTCGACGGGAGCTCGTCGTCGGCGCCACCGGCTGGGAGAGAGGGCGAGCTCGTTCGTCCCAAGGGCTCGGGATGGAGTCGACCTGGCGGAACCGATCCTGCAACGACGTGTTCATCTCATGTCTCCTCGCTCAGCAGGCGCCGCAGTTTGCGGGTGGAACGGAACAGCTGGACACCGATCGATGACGGGCTCGAGCCAACGATCCGGGCGATCTCGACGTTCGAGTACCCCATGTAGTACCGGAGGATCAGCGCCCGCCGCTGGAGGTCCGAGACGTGGTCGAGCGCATGCACGAGGTCGATGATCGACGAAGCATCCGCCGCCTCGGGGGCCGGCAGGTCCAACGGAACCTCCCCGGCGTGTTCGGTCCGGCGCCGCATCTCTCCGGCTGCGATGCGGAAGGCAGCCGTCCAGACCCATGCCGGTACGTCGCGGATCGGCGTCGCGGCGCCCACCGCTTGTGCGAACGCCTCCGACACCGCCTCGTCCGCCACTTCGTGGTTCCCGGTATAGAGGAGCAACGCCCGCCAAAGGCGCGGCGCCATCGCGGTGAAGGCATCTTCGACCGATCGGTGATGCGTCGTGCTCAGGATCGCCTCCGGTGACATCTCGCTGTATACGGGGCGCTTCCGGTCTGAACCATTACCTAACCTGTCGGGTGCTTCTGTATCTGCCTGGGGAGTGGCCGTTCGCTATCTTGCTGACACCTTCGTCGGTATCCACGGCAGTGGACCCCCCTCCGCTTTCATCCAGGTCTGCTAGCGGCCGGCGCGATGGCCACCCGCCCGCTCGACCCTGTTCCCGACCGCCTCTTCTAGGGGATAGGCAGGGCGGCTACAAGCAGGACGGCGAGGCTTTCGCAGAGACCCATGGGGAATCGCTGCTACCTCCTGCGTCGCCGTGGAATCGCGTCATCCGGCGGTCATAGCCGAGAGCGTGAGACCGACGAGGCGTCGGACCGCCACCCTCGAAGGCAGACTCGCGGCGGCCGCCAAGGCATTGAGACAGTACGTGGCGATCTCCTCAGGCGGGATGTCATCTCGCAGATCGCCGGCCTCGGCACCCTCACCCACCAATCCACGGATGAGACCGTGGACGCGTCGCTGGGCCTGAGCGACGTGTTCATCCTTCCCGAGGAACCGCGCGAGCTCACTGCCATGGTGACCCCGCGTCTCGTGGGAGATCAGAGCGAAAGTTTCGAGTACGGCTTCGAGCCGTTCCCGCGCGGAACCGACACGATCCCGAACCTCCTCGAGCTGCTTGAGGTGACCGGCGATCTGCTGCGCGTGCCACGCGAACAGGATCGACTCGACATCGGGAAAGTACTTGTAGAGCGTGGCTCGCCCGATCCCGGTCTCCTCGGCGATCTGTGACATCGTCACCGAGAGCGGGCCGTGCCCTGCGACGAGGACCGCAGTCGTGTCGAGGATGGCCTGGCGAACGTCCCGCCGGTGAGCCGCGATCGTCTCGCTCCAGAGCTTCGGCACTCGCGAAGTATACGCCCTGACTCGAGACCGACGAAACGACTTTGACAGCGACACTCTGTATCGATAGGTTGCTGCTCGGCGAGGAGGAGGACGACGAAGGATGAGTGAGACAGAGGGAGCAGATCGACCAGAGGAAGGGACCGCGGAAACTGGGCCGCCACGTTGGGTCAAAGTGTCCTGGATCGTCGCGGCCGTGATCGTGGTGGTGATACTCGCTGCGTTGCTCTTCGGGGGTGAGCACGGCCCCGGCATGCACAGTGCTCCGTAGGACGAATGGAAGACGCCGAGCGTCGAAGGCCAACTGATCCGCCATGGTGATGGGTCCGCGCCTCCGGAAGCTTGCCTTGAGCGTCCACCTCACCGTGTCCATCGGCTGGATCGGGTCGGTGGTCGCATACCTGGCGCTCGGCCTGGCCGCTCTGACCACGGACGACGATCTGACCCTGCGTGCCGCCTGGATCGCGATGGATCTGACTGGCTGGTACGTGATCGTTCCGCTCGCGGTCGCCTCCGTCATCACCGGGTTGATCATGTCGCTCGGCACGAAGTGGGGCCTGCTCCGGCACTACTGGGTGCTGTACTCCTTCATCATCACTGTCGTCGCGGCGGCGGTCCTCCTGCTCCACATGCCGGACGTCTCGCAGCTCGCGAACGTCGCGCGAGAGGGGGCAACGGGGGCTGAGGGCGAGCATCTACTCGGTCAGTTGAGAAGCGGTGACCTCCTGCATCCGACCCTCGGGCTCGTTGTACTCCTCACCGTGCAGATCCTGAACATCTACAAGCCGACGGGGATGACCCGGTACGGCCGTAGCATGCAGCGCTCTGAACAGGCCACGGCGCGAGGGCGCGCAGCGGCCTAGCCGGCGGACGACGGACAGCTCTTGGGACGTTCGCGGCGTCGGTAAGCAGGCCACCGGTGCGGACCGTCGTCCCGCTGGTCGGCAGCCGCAACGAGGAGCCGTCGGCTGGGTCGTACAGCGCGACGAACCCACTTGCGTTTCCAAGGTAGATCAGGCAGCGCCCACCCGACTCGTCTGCCCTCGTGACGACGGCCGCCGGAGCCTCCCACGCGAACGGAAGGGCCCAGTCGCTCTGACGAACGGGACGCCCCTCCTCCACGGAGTCCGCTTCGAACGCCGCCGCGATGACCGGGATCCCAAGGACGGCGAGCGCTGTCCCGTAGGAGGCCAGGGAGTTCCGCTTCCCGGCCGCGACCTTGGTCGGAGAGACGCGGACGCTCCCTCCACCGCGAATGCCACGGATGCCGCTAGCCACAAGGTCGCGAAGATCAAGATCCCGCCGTAGACCGTCAACAAGATGAGCGTGTACAGCGACCGCGCGAGGATCTCAGCGTATCCGAGGCCCACGCCCTCTGGGGTGAAGCCGAAGCGTCCGTAGAAGATGCCGGCCGAGAGCCTCAGACTCGTGTACACGAGAAGTCCGACCACGGTGAGCGTGACCGCGACGTTTTCGCGGATGAAGCGCCACGTTCGACTCGTGGGTGAGGGATCCACATCGCTCATGGGGCGGATCCGAGGTCAGGGATGGTCGATCCGATGTCGTTCGCCACGTCCGTTTCTCCAGGAACCGCTCGACCCTCACCGTACCGGCCGAGCGGAAGACCAGCGATCGCCGAATGAGGAGTCCGGCGGCCACCGACCCAACTGGCGACCGTTGACCGAAATGGCAGTGTGAGCCAGCGCGCATGCGCGTGGACCCAGTCCAACGTCACGTCGACGGCGCCAGGATCGACCTTGAGACCGTGCCCCTCTTGTTCGTCGCTTGTGGCGTCGCATGGCGCTCGCCTGCGGTCCGGCATCGATGCGGCCTGCCTCGACTTGCCAGATCATGCTCGACCGCCTCGTTGAGGATGGCGAAGGCTGCAGTGACTAGGACAAGAGATGGCCTGAAGGGCGGGCCCGGACACCGAGAGCCGTCAGCAGCTCGCTGGCCCTCAACTCATCTTCCGGGTCGGAGGCGTCGCCGGCGAGCCGGGCCGCGCGAGACCGGCCGATCCTGGCGAGCGCCTCCTCGTAGGGGACCCCGAACGAGCGCCATCCCTCGGCCGCGCGCCGGTATCGCTCCGCCGCGTCGCCCCCTCCCTGTGCCTCCGCGAGGACCGCTTTCGCGGTCTCCAGTTGGAGCGAGTCTCGAGGCGAGCGTGTTTCGGTCGTGGAGACGATCCGCTCGAGCAGGTCCCACGCGCCGACCGCGACGCTCGTCCGAGCTACCTCGGCGAGCTTGGAGCCCCGATACTCGTCGGCCACACCGAGCGTCGCGGAATCGAACTCTTCGAGGAGGGAGCGGGCGAGAACGGCGTCGCCTCGGGACGCAGCGACCGATGCCGCCGTCACCAGGGCCGGCACGAGTGCCTGGAGCTCCTCCACGGAGCGGGCGAGCGAAACAACCCGATCCGGATCGTCCACCACACCCGCCCCCCGCGCGAGCCCGACCGCGGACCTCGTCACCCACGCCTGGACGGAGAGCGTGGCGTCCAGCATCCCCTCGGGCACGGCAAGTAATGCCTCGCACAACGCGAGTGCGCGGTCCCAGTCGCCGAGATCGAAGAGCGTGGTGGCCGCCGTGGCCTTCGCCCAGTGGGCCGCGGTGGAAAACCCCCGTCGCTCGGCGAGGTCGATCGCAGCCTCGAACTCCCTCATCGCCGCCGTCGGTCCCTCGAGGGCCGCCAGCCACTCGCCGAGGTAATTCCGCGGGGTCACGATGTCGCTGGTGCTTTGCTCTTCCTCGGAGAGACGCAGCGCATCCCGGAGATCCTGTAGGCCCCCGAGGTCTCCTTCGGAACAGCGCGCGTCGCCACGGATGTGTAGCGCCATGACCACGAGCTCGTCCGGTGTGTGCTCGAGGATCGCGATCGCGCGGCCGGCGAGCTCGGCCGACGAGCGAACGCGTC
>JBPCPX010000035.1:0-20016 GCA_050998695.1 Actinomycetota bacterium | reverse complement strand
GGCGCGGCGGCGCGGCGTCTCCAGCGCGAGGCGGTAGGCGGCGATCTGCCGCCGCGCCGCCTCCTCGGGCGAGAACGACCGAGCTCGTTCCCTCCCGGCTGCGCTCAGCTCGGTTCCCAGGGGCCCGTCATCGAGGAGTCGAAGCATCGCCTCGGCCCATCCGTCCACGTCGTCGGGTGGAACGAGGATCCCGGCGCCCCCCAGCACCTCGGGCAGCGCGGTGCGATCGGAGGCGATCACAGGACACCCCAGGGCCATCGCCTCGGCGAGCGGGAGACCGAATCCTTCATAGGTCGACGGGTAGACGAGTGCCGCCGACTCCCGGAACGAAGCCTCGAGCTCCTCCGGGGACACTCGACCCGGCCGCCGGACGTTCCGGGTCAGGCCCAACTCCTCGATCACGCTCGTCACGGCCTCATCGGCGGTACCGGCGGCGCCGGTGAGGACGAGGACGGCGTCGTCGCGCGCGGCGACCACCTTCGCGAACGCCACCAGGAGCGTTCGGTGGTTCTTGTGAGGGTTGGTGATCGCCGGATAGAGGAAAGATCGGCCGCCGGTCGACGAGCGTGCGGATCCGCGCGCGGGAGCGAAGAGCGGTGCGCTTACGACGTGGACGCGGTCGGGATCCGCGCCGAGGAGCTCGATCACCGTGTCGCGGACGAACGCGGAAGGTGTCGTGACGACGGACGCCTGCCGGACGGAAGGACCGAACCTGGCTCGGAGGTAGGCACCGTGCGCCCGGCCGAGCGTCTCGGGCAACTCGATAGGACGGAGGTCGTGGATCGTCAGCAGGCTCGGCCGGTTGCGCAGCCACGGCACCACGTTGTTGAGGTGATGAACGAGATGGAGGCGCGCCCTCGCTGCCTCGCGGAGGAGCCATGTGGACTCGGCGACGATCCTCGCGGCGCGCGATCCTCCCCCGATCGGCGCGATCGCCGTGCGGAATCGTTCGGCGAGCTCCGGGTGCGCCTCGGGAAACGTCCGGTTGCAGAGCAACGTGAGGTCCACCACGTCACGGGCCAGGTCGTCGAGGGCACGCAGGATCCGGGTCGCGTACTCCTCGGCGCCGCCCGCGGCTCCGGGGACCAGCCACATCAGGTTGATGCCGACCCGAGGCTTCGTCACGTGCCCGTCTCCGCCGCCTCGGCATAGACGGCCGCGACGAGCTCGGCCGAGCGATCCCAGGAGAACGATGCGGCCCGCACCTTCGCCGCTGCGCCCAGCGACTCGGCGAGGGCACGGTCGTCCAGGACGCGCTCGATCCCGCCGGCGATGGCGTCGGTGTCGAGCGGGTCGACCAACAGCGCCGCGTCGCCCGCCACTTCCTCGGTCGCCGTGCCGGCGGACGTCACGACCGGCACGCCGTGCGCCATCGCCTCCAGGACAGGAAGTCCGAACCCCTCCCCGAGGCTCGGGTAGACCACCACCGACGCGCCTGCATACAGGGCGTCCAGATCATCGGGAGGGACGAAGCCGAGCGGACGAACGAGTCCTTCCAGGGACGACATGCCGTCCGAGAGGTCCTCCTTCCATCCCGGCGGACCTGCCAGCACGAGGTCGAGATCGGTGCGGGCGATCCGTCGGAACGCCTCGAGGACACGCGGGAGGTTCTTCCGTGGTTCCCGCGTGCCGCAGAACAACACGTAGGGCCGTTCGATCCCGTAGCGCCGTCGAACCTCCGCCGCCTCGGAGCCCCCAAGTGTGCGCATGCGCACACCCCACGGGACCAGGCGGAGCCGATCGGGATCGATCCCCGCCGCCAGGCAGGCATCCATGGTTGCCCTCGACGGGCAGATCACGAGCCGGGCGTGGCGCCGCGCCAGGTCGAGTCCCCGCCGCAGGACGGCGCGCGAGTGCCACGTGTAATGCTCCGGATAGTCGAGGAAGAACAGGTCGTGCACGGTCGCGACCAACGGGGCGTTCGACGGCGGGACGACGTATCCCGCGTCGTGGACCACGTCCACCGGGCCCGTGGCGCGCTCGACCACCGGGTGGCGGAGCCATTGCCATGCTTCGTACAGCACGCGTCGCGGCAGAGGCAGCTGTCGCACGGGGACGGGTAGCCGGAATGCCTCCGGCGGAGGCTCCCGGTGACGGGCGGAGACGCCCACGAGGTCCAGATCGTCACGCCGGCCGAGAGCCCGGAGCAGTTCCACCGTCGAAGTCGCGATCCCGCCCGGGACAACGTGCCATGACTGTTCAACCGTTACCGCGACGCGCATGCGGGATGACCTGCGGCAGACGACAGATGGCTTCCGGAGGGCTCGGACACGGCTGGTACTCTAGCCAGCCCCCGGGCTCCAGGTTCGTCGGATCCCTTCTCTTGTTCCGGAGGGCCCAGGTGCGCATCGCGATCGTCAACCTCTTCTACCCACCGAACCTGGCGCCGTCCGCGCACCTGGCCGCGTCGCTCGCCGACCACCGGGCGGCCCTCGGCGACGAGGTGACGGTGGTCTGCGGGACCGGCGGCTATCTCGGCGGCTCGGAGCGAGGCCCGCGGTCGCCGCACGGCCGTGGCGGCGGTTCCGCCGATCCGAAGGTCATCAGCCTCTGGACACCCGGCCTCGGGAAGGCGAACACGGCCCGGCGACTCGGTGACTACGTCAGCTTCCTCATCGGCGCGATCGGCAGGCTTCTCACCCTTCGGAGACAGGATGTCGTGATCGCTCTCACGAGCCCGCCATTCATCCTCGTGGCCGCGGTGGCACATCGACTCCTGCATCCGCGCACACGGGTCATCCTCTGGTCGCACGACGTGTACCCCGACGCTGCCGAGGCATTCGGCACGATCCGTCCCGGGGGCAACCTGTCCCGAGCCCTCCGGGCGATCAAGAGAGGGCTGCTCCGTCACGTGGACCACGTCGTGGCCGTCGATCAGGCGATGCTGCACCGGGTGCGCTCCGGCTACGCGCGAAACGGCAAGCCCGAGGGTTCGGTGATCCCCACCTGGGAGCCACTCGCCCTCTTCCCCGGTGGAGACCGGCCCGCACGGTGGGCGGCTTATGAGGATCCCGACCTCGCGGGACGATTCATCGTCCTGCATCTCGGCAACCTCGGATTCGGCCATCGCACGGACACGATCGCGGAGGCCGCGGCCGCGATGGCCGGAGAGGGCGTGACTTTCCTGTTCGTGGGTGGTGGGGAGCGATTCCCGGAGCTCGCGGACGAAGCCGCGCGCCGGCATGTCGAGGACATCCGGTTCCGGGGCTACGTCCCCAAGGAACAGACTCCCGCGGTCCTCGCGGGAGCCGACTGCGCCCTCATCTCACTCGACGACCGCTCGATCGGGATCATGAGCCCGAGCAAGATGAACCCCTGCCTCGCGATGGGGCTCCCCGTGCTCTACGCCGGACCGACCGGCACCAACGTCGACGAGGCGATCACGGGGTACGGCTGTGGATTCTCGTTGCGCCAGGGGGACGTCGCGGGACTCGCCGATGCGATCCGCCGGCTCCGCTCCGATCCGGATCTCGCCGAGGAGCTGTCGAAGAACGCCCGGCGGGCCTTCGAGGAGACCTATTCCGATCGAAGCGCCCTCGCCCGATTCGACTCGCTGCTCCACGACCTCACCGGCTCCGGGCCGCGACCCCTCGCGGGATAGGATGGCCCTCCGGAGAGGAAAGAACGTGGGAGGCGACGAGATCCGCATGCTACTGGTGGGCACCGGCGACGATTTCGGGACCGAGCTCGAAGGGGAGGGGTTCGACGTCGCGCGGATCCCGGACCTCGCATCGCTCGGTCCGGGATCGGATCAAGACGCGGTGATCGTCGCCCTCGACGACCCCGGTCCTCTCGAGGCGCTCGAGACGCTCAGGCTCAAGACGCCCGCGGCCGAGATCCTGGTCCTCACGACATCGGAACGAGAGGCCGACGGCGCCGTCGCGCTCCACGCCGGGGCGGAGGATCACCTCGTGCACGGCTCGATCGCTCAGGGTCTGCTCCCGCGTGCGATCCGCTACGCCGTCGAGCGACGACGCCTGCGCCGCGAGCTCGCGACGGTCGATGAGCTGACGCGCCTGCCCAACATCCGTGGCTTCTTCGCGATCGCCGAGCACCAGTTGCGGATGGCCGATCGCGCCGGCACCCCGGTCGTGCTGCTCTTCGTGCGCTTCGACGATCACCCGACGGCGACCGCGGGAGACTCCGCCGCCACGGACCAGATCGCCCTCGAAGCCGCCGAAGTGCTCCTCAGCGCGATCCGTGACGCCGATCTCCCCGCGCGCATCGCCGACGACACCTTCTGCGTGCTCCTGTCCGGTGACGCGAGGGGCTCGGAAGTTGCGGTGCTCTCGAGGCTGCTCGTGGAGGCGATCGCCGTGCACGACGCGAGCAAGCCCGAGCCACGACCCCTCGCGCTGTCGGTCGGCAGCGCGATCTACGACCCGGGCCGTCCCGTCCTCCTCGAGGGCCTCCTCCGAACCGCCGAAGCGGAGATGCGACCGCACACATCCGAGGCCGGATGAGCTGCGAACACCTCCTGCGATCATCCGATCTCCAGGAGGGCGGCGAATACGAGCCTATCGATGACCCTCGAAAGGACGCCGAGCGCACCCATGGGCTCCGCTGAGCCGGCCACGGCGCGAGACGAAGACCTCGTCATGCGGGTCGCCGGCGGCGACGAGCTCGCGTTCCGCGAGCTCTTCTCCCGGTACGCGTCCGTGGCGCATGCGCTCGCTTTCCGGCTGGTCCGTCATGCGCACGTGGCGGAGGAGATCGTGCAGGAAGCATTCCTCGCGGTGTGGCGGAGCCCCGATCGGTACGACCGAACGAGAGGTTCGGTCCGCGCCTGGCTGATGGGGACGGTCCACCACCGTGCCGTCGACGCCGTGAGACGAGAGCAGGCCCAGCGCCGCCGTGTGGAACAGGCGGCGGCGCTTGGGTCACCGTTCACGGAGGACCCGACCGACGATGTCTTGGCAGCGATCGATCTCCCCCGGGAGCGCCGGCTGATCCGGAACGCGCTCGCAGAGCTCCCCGTCGAGCAGCGTGACGTGATCCAGCAGATGTACTTCGACGGCATGTCCCAGTCGCAGATCGCCGAGCGGACCGGTCTCCCGCTCGGGACGGTCAAGTCCCGAACACTTCTCGCCATGCGACGGCTCCGCTCGAAGCTCGGAGAGGGTGCGCGATGACGCGCGATCATCAGCTGATCGACGAGCTCCTGGCCGTCCGGGCACTCGACGGCCTCGACCAGGACGACGCGGATCGCCTCGAACGAGCGCTCGCCGCCCACGGCGACTGCGCCGAGTGCCGGCGGCTCGAAGCAGGACACCTCGAGGTCGCCGGGATGCTGCCTCTCGCGCTCGATCCTCGGCCGGTGGACGGAGACATGGCGGACCGCATCCTCGCCCACTCTCCGCGATCGGGTCGTCCTCCCGCCGCGCCGCTCGATGAGGTCTCGGCCCGGAGGGACGGTCGCCTGGGTCGGTGGCAGGCGGCCTTCGGCGTCGCTGCGGCGGTCGCCCTCGTCCTCGCGATCGTGCTCGCCACGCGATCGGGCGGCGTGCCCATCCCCGAGACGATCGTCGCCTTCGAGGGAACCCCCGGGGAACTGGCCTTGGCCTACACACCCGGTGAGCGTGGGGTCCTCGTGTGGGGTACCGGTCTCCCCGATCCCGGGGCCGAGAGCGTCTACGAGCTGTGGATGATCCAGGACGGCAACCCCATCCGCGGCGCGTGCCTCGCGCCGACGGATGGAGCGGTCGCCGCCTATGTCGACGCCGATCTCTCTTCCGCCGAACTCCTCGCCGTGACGGTCGAATCCTCCGAGTGCCCGGAGGCGCCGACCACCGACCCGATCTACAGCGCCGAGCTCGCCTGACTGGGCGAGCGCCTCCTACCGGGTTGCGAGGGTTTCCCGAAGCACCATCGGGAGGATGCCGCCGTGGCCGAAGATCGCGACCTCCGCCGCCTGATCGATCCGGACCGTCACCGGGAACGTGTCCGACGAACCGTCTTCCGTGGTGACCTGGAGGGTGGCGTCTTGTCCCGGCACGATCCCGATCTCCAGGCCGAGGACCGAGAACGTCTCCCGGCCCGTCAGGCCGTGACTCTCCGCTGACTCGCCGGCCTTGTACTGCAGGGGGAGGATCCCCATCCCCACCAGGTTCTGACGGTGGATCCGTTCGAACGACTCCGCGAGCACGAACCGCACTCCGAGGAGGGCCGGGCCTTTGGCCGCCCAGTCCCGTGACGAACCGCTCCCGTATTCCTTCCCCGCCAGGACGCCGAGCGGCATCTCCTCGTCGCGGTACCGCATCGCGGCGTCGAAGACGCTGGTCACCTCACCGCTCGGGAGGTGCGTCGTCCACCATCCCTCCGTCCCCGGTGCGAGCTCGTTCCTGAGCCGGACGTTCGCGAAGGTGCCGCGCATCATCACCTCGTGGTTCCCGCGCCTGGCACCGTAGGAGTTGAAGTCCCGCTGCTCGACGCCGTGCTCGATCAGGTAGCGACCCGCGGGAGAGTCGGGGCGGATCGCGCCCGCGGGTGAGATGTGGTCGGTCGTGATCGAGTCGCCCACCTTCACCAGGATCCGCGCGCCTTCGACACGTGTGCCCTCCGCCTCGGCGTCGCCAACCGGGCCGCCGGCCTGATCGGCGAAGAAGGGCGGCTCGCGAACATACGTGGAGTCGGTATCCCACTCGTACGCCGGCCCGGTCGGCGTCGGGAGCGCTCGCCAGCGATCGTCACCCTCCCAGATCCGGCCGTACTGCTGGACGAACTGATCCTCGGTCACCGCGGATGCGATCACCTCGGCCACCTCCTGTGGGCTCGGCCAGAGATCGCGCAGGAAGACGGGTCCATCCGTGCCCTCGCCGAGTGGCTCGCTCGTGGGGTCGAAGTTGATCCTTCCGACGAGGGCGTAGGCGACGACGAGCGGCGGCGATGCCAGGTAGCTCGCCCGAACCTGCGGGTGGATGCGCCCTTCGAAGTTCCGATTGCCGGACAGGACTGCGACGACGTTCAGCTTCTCGTCGTCGACGATCTTCGCCACGTCGTCGGGAAGCGGTCCTGAGTTCCCGATACACGTGGTGCATCCGAATCCCACGAGGTTGAACCCGAGCTTCTCTAGGTACGGGGTCAGTCCCGCCCGGTCCAGATAGTCGGTCACGACCCTCGACCCCGGCGCGAGCGAGGTCTTGACCCAGGGCTGGGACTCCAGCCCCGCGTCGACGGCTCGCTTGGCGAGCAACCCGGCACCCACCATCACGGACGGGTTGGAGGTGTTGGTGCACGAGGTGATCGCCGCGATCACGACGGAGCCATGTCCCACATCGCGACCGTCGGGCGCCACGTCCTCGGCCCATTCTTTGTCCTCGACGCTCGTGTCGGGATTGCCTCCTTCGTCGAGGAACCGGCCGACCTCCGTCGGCTTGGGGTCGGGTTCGAGGTGTCGTTGGAACGCGTCGACGAACGAGCCCCAGACCTTCGGGAGCGCCACGCGATCCTGCGGCCGACGGGGCCCCGCCATCGAGGGCTCGATGCGGGTGAGATCGAGATCCAAAGTTTCGCTGAAGGTCGGGATCGGATCGTCGTCCGTCCTGAACAACCCCTGTGCCTTGGTGTAGCGCTCGACCCGGTCGACCAGGTTCCCCCGCCCCGTGAACCGGAGGTACTCGAGCGTCCGCTCGTCGACGGGGAAGAAGGCCGAGGTGGCACCGTACTCCGGGCACATGTTGGACAGGGTCGCTCGATCCGCGATCGTGAGGGTGGAAAGCCCCGCCCCGTAGAACTCGACGAACCTGCCGACGACACCGTGCGCGCGGAGCATCTGCGTCAACGTGAGGACGAGGTCCGTCGCCGTCGTGCCCGCCGGCAGTCCGCCGGTCACCTGCACGCCGACGACGTCCGGCTGGGGAAGGAATGTCGGCTCTCCCAGCATGGCGGCCTCCGCTTCGATCCCACCGACGCCCCATCCGAGCACCCCGAGGCCGTTGATCATCGTGGTGTGCGAGTCCGTCCCCATCAGCGTGTCGGGGAACGCCAGACCGTCGCGCATGCTGACGACCTGCCCGAGATGCTCCAGGTTCACCTGGTGACAGATGCCGGCGCCGGGAGGGACGACGCGGATGCCTTCGAACGCCTGCTGGGCCCATCGGAGGAGCGCATACCGCTCGCCGTTCCGCCGGTACTCCCACTCGATGTTGGCCTCGTAGGCATCCGGCGAGCGGAAGAGGTCCACCTGAACGGAGTGATCGATGATCAGGTCCACCGGCACGAGGGGATCGATCGAGGCCGGATCCCCGTGGGCCCGAGCAACGGCACTCCGCATCGCCGCGAGATCGACGACCGCCGGCACGCCGGTGAAGTCCTGCATCAATACCCGTCCCGGCATGAACGCCACGTCGGCAGCCGGCTCGGGCCAGCGAGCGAGCGAGCGCACGTCGTCGTCGGCCACGTCGCGGGAGCCCGCGCGCCGAAGCAGGTTCTCGAGCAGGATCTTGACCGTGTGGGGCAGACGGCTCACGTCGGCGATCCCCACGTCGGCGAGCCAGGGGAGCGAGAAGACGTCCAGGCGCCCGTCCGATGTCTCGAGTTGCGTACGGGCATCGGTGAGTTCCGAAGTCATCTGAAGGCATCCTCCTCGTCCATCCATACTCCCACGCTCTGGAGGGACTCCAGCCTCGAGCTCAGGAGCCCTCGAGCTGCCGTTCCTTCGCCCCACGGGCCGAATCGATGGCTTCCCTGTGAGCGATCCGGCGCTCGCGTCGGAGCTTCGCCTCCCGCTGTCGCCGGCGTTCGCCCTCGGACTCCAGGACCAGCGGAGGTACCGGCCGGGGCCTGCCCTCCTCGTCGACGGCCACGAAGACCAGGTAGGCGCTGTTCACGTGACGGACGGCTCCGGTGATGGGATCTTCCGCCTCCACCCGCACACCGCACTCCATCGAGGTTCTCCCGACGTCGTTCACGCAGGCTCGGAGGACGACGACCTCCCCGATGTGGACGGGCTCGAGGAAGGTCATCTCGTCGATCCCGACGGTGAGGGCGACACCCCCCGAATGCCTGATCGCGGCGAGCGCAGCGGCCGTGTCCACCAGACGCATGATCACACCGCCGTGGACGTTGCCGGCAACGTTCGCGTCCGTGACCTCCATCATCTGGGTCAGGGTCACCTTCGAGTCGGAGACGCTGCGCGGGCCGCGTTCGGACACGCGGGCATCCTACGCGGGCTCCACCGTCGACGGCCGGAGCACCGATACCATCGCGATCGTGCGGAGAACGATGGGAGCCGTCGCGGTTGTGCTCGCGATCGGCGCGTGCGGCACCCAGGCACCGCCGACGCCGGCCCCCACCTCGGCGTCGCCGACCACGAGCCCGTCGGCCTCACCCGAACCGCCGGACTCCCCCGAGCCCTCGCCGAGCCCCGAGCCCGCCGACGGGGAGATGCCCACGGCGTTCAGCGATGATCTCGAACCCTCCGATCTTCCGCTCGAGGCGCTCGTGCCCGAAGGCGCGGACGCGACCGGTCAGTGGTTCGGATTCACGTCGAGCGGGGTGGTCGTGCTGGTCGCCTGGGCGGAGCCGGGATCGGATCCCTTCCTCATGCCCCGCGGCTTCGCGCTGTGGCGCCGGCACACCTCCTCGCCACACTGGCGCGTGGGGCTCGTCGAACGACACGAGGCCAACGAGGGGATCCAGGAGATCCAGATGTCGACGACCGACCTCTCCGGCGACGACTCGGACGATGCCCTGATCTTCGAGGGGGTAGGCGGCTCCGGGGCCTGTGGCAACTGGCTCGTCCTCGATCTCGCCCGCGAGAAGGAGATCTATCGACGCGACCTCTGCGACGGAAGGATCGACCCCGGACCGCCCGGATCTCCCGGCCTCGTGATGACGCGATCCGTGTACCGCGAGGGCGACGCGCACTGCTGCCCGAGCGCGATGCGAGAGACCATCCTGGCGTGGACCGGCAGGACGTGGCGGGTCACGGCTACGAAGACGATCGAGGGTTGAGCACGCGCTCCACGTCTCGATCCGAACGATGGGCCAGGGTGCCTAGGCCTTTCGCCCTACCGAATGACCAACAGGAATCCCCCTCTCGGCACTGAACCTCCTCGTGAAGCGTGCCGATAAGGAGCCCGGGAGACCCGGACAGGGGGCTGGTAGGCGCATGTTGACTGGGTACGGTCTGGCTCGAAGGATCCATATCGCGCTGATAGGACTGCTCGTCATCGGGGTGGTGGGTTCGTTCTGGATGACCCTCAGAGCTCGGTCGACGGCGGAAGAGCGAGCGGTCGAGCAAGCCCAGGTCATCGCGGACAGCTCCCTCACACTCGTCTTCCGACCCGACGACCTCCAGCACGATGCCTCTCCCGAGAGGATCCGAGAGCTGGCCCGCTCGATCGACGACGTCGTGCTCGACCCAAGCGACTTCGACACCGTGACCCTGTTCTCGTCGTCAGGCGAGATCCTCTTCTCGACCGAGGACGGTAACATCGGTCAGCGTCTCGCCGGCGAGCGACCCCGCATCCGTACCGCGTTCCGGGGCGAACCACAGGCGAGACTGATCGACGACACCCTCTCCGTGCTGGTCGGCTTGCGATTCCCTTCCGGCGTCGGCAGCGCCGCCGCCGTCGAGCTGTCACGTCCCGCCGATGACATCACCGGTGCGGCAGCGCCGTGGCGAACCAACATGTTCTTCCTCGGAGGAGCGCTCGCCCTGGTCCTGCTGGCGGCCGGCGCACCGATGCTGCGCGGAGGCAACTCGATCGAGACCGCGGAGTCTTCGCGGATGCGCGTGCCGGTGATCCCCGGGCGTCAGCCCGTCGCGCCGGCCAGAAGGATCGAGGCACCGCGGCCGGGGATGAAGGAGGAGGCGGAGGCTCGCCGACGCGCCGAGACCCGTGCCCAGGAGGCGGAGCAGCGACTCAACCTCTTGCAGGATCAGTACCGCGCCACCCTCGAGGAGCTGCAAGCGACGCAGCGGACGCTGCGCGACCAGCCGCCCGGGCAGGGCCGGGAGTTCGAGGAGCGTGCGGTCAAGGCGGAGGGGGCCGCAAGAGCCCTCGAACAGCGACTCCACAGCGTGACCGTCGAGCGAGACCGGATCGCCGGTGAGCTGCTCGCGAGACGGGACTCGATCGCGGGTCCCGGCCGAGAGGAGCTCAAGCAGGTCGAGGCCGAGGCGATGGGCCTCCGGGCGGAGCTCGAGGGAGCACAGACGCAGCTCTCGATGACGATCCAGGAACTGGACGCCCTGCAGCGACAGGCGGAGCGCTCGCGTGAGCTGCAGGAGGAGTTGGATGCCGCGCAGCTCGACTCGCTCCATGCGCGAGACGCCATGGAGGCGATGCAGAGGGAGCTCTCTGGCGCCCGGACCGAGCTGGACGACGTGCGGGACGAGCTGCGAGCGCTCCGGACCGAGGAACAGCGCGCCGCCGAGCTCACGGACGAGCTCCGGAGCGTGAAGGCCGAGCTCGACAGCATGCGCGCGTCGCATCGAGCGGAGCTCGTCGAGCGAGAGGCGGAGCTCGAGGAGCAGGTTCGTTCGGTCCGCGAGGAGTTCCAGGCCCAGGTGGCCGAGGCCGAGACGCGTCACGCCGCGGATCTCGCGGAGACCGAGAAGGAGTTCGCGGCCCGTGTGGCCGCCGCCGCCGAGGGCGCGGACGAGGCGAGCGCACGCGTGGCAGCCGCCGGTGCCGACCTGGAGGCCGCGAGATCAGAATCGGAGGCGCGAGCCGTCGACCTCGAGAGCGCGCGCGCCGAGCTTCAGGCCGCCCACGACCGGATCGAGGTGCTGCAACAGGGTCTGTCCGAGCGTCAGGGAGACTTCGACGGCGCCGCCGAGGAGGTGCAGCAAGCGCAGGAGGATCGGGACGCGCTCACCGCGGAGATCACGGAGATCCGTGCCGCGTTGCAGGAGACCGAGGCCGCTCTTGCGGAGGAACGCGCCGGGCGAGAGCAGCTCGAGAGCTCCGACTCACGGATCCAGGACGAGGCTCGTCGTGCGACCGAGCGCGCCGCTGCCCTCGCCGAGGAGCTGGAGGCCGCGACACAGGCGAACACCGAGATGAACCGCCGTCTCCAGGAGATCGAGGCCAGACGGGCGCTCGAGGTCGCGGAGGACGAAGGTCGCGCTCACATGGACGAACTGCTGACGGCGACGCAGGAGCGTCTCGCCGGGCAGACCGAGAAGCTGATCGCCGCCGAGGAGCGGGCCCGGGAGATGGAGCGTCGAGGCGCGATGGATGCGGAGCGACTCGAGGAGGTCGAGGCGCAGCTGCGGCAGCATCAGATGGCCGACCAGATGCGTGAGCTGCAGCCGGCGAAGCACGAGCAGCACCATGAAGCGGACGACGCGGCCCCCGTCGAGGACCGACGCGCCGCCACGCCGTTCCTCAAGGAGATGGCGATGGACGCGCAGAAGACGATCTCGCGGATGATGGGCGTCGCCCAGCTGCTCAAGCACAAGCAAGGGGCCAAGGAGCAGGCGCAGCTGGTCCAGCAGCTCACGGCCAACGGCCGGCGGCTCGGCAACACGATCCGCGACCTCTCCGACATCGATTCGCTCGTCACCGGCACGATCTCCCTCGAGCTGCGCAATACCGACCTCGAATCGTTGATCCGTCGCGTGCTGGAGGAGTCCGGTATCGAATCGGAGCAAGACGTGCGGGTCGAGATCGAACCCGTGTCGATCGCGATCGATCGCACCAGGACCGAGCAGATCATCCAGGCCCTGCTCCGCAGCGCGGGCGATCGTACCCCCGAGGGCAAGACCATCACGGTGCGCCTCATCCGGGACAAGGGCGGTGCCCTGATCGTCGTCGAGGATGCGGAGTCTTCCGCGGAGATCTCCCTCAGCCCGATGGTGCGGCGGCTCGCCGAGGTGCAGGGGGGCTGGGCGAAGGTGGCGCCACGCGAAGGTGGAGGCGCCGCTTTCCAGGTGTTCCTGCCGGCCGGTGGGCCCGGCGGCACTCCCGGCCCGGAGCCGGTCGAAGGCGATCAGCCGGTCGAGGAAGTCAAGGACGAACCCAACCACTGGGTGCAGGCCGAGCAGGCGCTCGTTCGAGAGCTCCGTGAGCTCTCGCAAGGCAAGGCGAAGTAGCCACCTAGAGCCTGCGAAGCACCAGCGCGTCGCCCTGACCGCCGCCGCCGCAGATCGCCGCCGCGCCGAGATCGACACCCCGCCGCCGCATCTCCATGACGAGTGTCAGCACGATCCGCGCGCCCGAGGCCCCGATCGGATGCCCCAACGCGACCGCCCCGCCGTTGACGTTCACGATGTCATCGTCGACACCGAGCATCCGTGCGGAGTGGATCGAAACGGCGGCGAACGCCTCGTTGATCTCGATGAGTCCGAGATCCGATGCGGCCAGGCCAGACTTCTTGAGCGCTCGTTCGAGAGCCATCGCGGGGACGGTGTGCAACGAGGGATAGCGATCGGAGGACATGCCGTAGGCGACGATCTCGGCGAGCGGCGTGGCCCCGAGCTCCTCCGCTCTCTCGGCGCTCATCACCACGACCGCGCATGCGCCATCGGAGATCTGCGAGGCGTTGCCCGCCGTGATCGTGCCATCCGCTCGGAACGCGGGCCTCAATCCGGCAAGCGTCTCCGGCGTCGTTTCGGGACGGATCCCCTCATCTCGATCGACCAGAGCGACTGCCCCCCTCCGGCCCGACACCTCGATCGGCACGAC
This sequence comes from Actinomycetota bacterium, assembly GCA_050998695.1. Taxonomy (GTDB): domain Bacteria; phylum Actinomycetota; class UBA4738; order UBA4738; family HRBIN12; genus JAJNBA01. Next base: position 6,379 of record JBPCPX010000035.1, on the reverse strand, counting down.
CTCATCGGCCATACGGCCCGATCCCCATGCGGCGTGGGCCCGCTGATGTGATCGCGCCGCCCACGCGTCCTGTTCCTCGCGGCTAAGGCCCAGCTCCGCGCTGACTTCGTCGGTGCCCTCGCCCATGTGTTGTTCCAGGAACGAAGACCACAGGCCGTCGTGGATCATCGAGTCGATCAGGTCGGCGTCCCCCAGCCGGGAGCCTTCCCGGCCCTTGGGGAGAACGTAGGGGGCGTTGGTCATCGACTCCATGCCGCCTGCGACCGCGACCTCGATCTCGCCGGCTCGGATCATCTGATCCGCCATCGCGATCGCCGCCATCCCGGACAGACAGACCTTGTTGATCGTGATCGCGGGAACGTCCTTCGGGAGGCCGGCGCCGATCGACGCCTGGAGCGAGGTGATCTGTCCGGCGCCGGCCTGCAGCACATGGCCGACGATCGCGTAATCGACCTGCCCGCCCTCGATGCCTGCCCGCTCGACGGCCGCCCGGATCGCGTGTGCCCCAAGCTCGGCGGCCTTCAGTCGGGCGAAAGCGCCCCCGAACTTCCCGGTGGGCGTTCGGGCGCCGGCGACGATCACGGAGCGGGTGGACGTGCTCACGCCTCGAGTCTACGGCTGCCGATCGGTGAGACGGTTGGACGGCTCAGCTCCGGGCCGCGACCGCTCCGTGGATCACCTCGAGGATCTCCTCGCGGATGAGCTCGTCACGATCCACGAGCGCCTGCGCGAGTGCCGCGTGGACGTCTCGGTTCTCGGCGAGCACCTCCAGCACGCGCTCCTTCTGCGCCGTGAGGATGTCCTCCACGCTCTGCTTGCCGCGCTCGTCGGCCAGGACCTTCGCCACGAGGTTCGCGCCCCCGATCGGGCCGTGGGACACCGCGTCGAAGGAGATCAAGGATCCTGCCATCCCGAACGAGCCCACCATCTGCGCGGCCAGCTGTGTGGCAACCATCAGGTCACTCGCCGGCCCCGTGCCGGACTCGCCGAGAACGAGCTCCTCGGCCGCGAGGCCTCCGAGGGAGATCGCGATGCCCGATTCGATCTCGGTCCGGCTGCGCGTGAAGCGCTCCTCCTCGTCGCCGTGGGCGAGGAGGCCGAGCGATCCACGCCGCTTGATGATCGAGAGCACCTCGAGACGGCGGTTCTGTCCGAGGAAGTGCGCGACGGTCGCGTGTCCCGCCTCGTGCACCGCCACGGCGCGACGATCGTTCGTGGTGTAGGTGACGGCCTGCTTCAGGCCGATCTCCTCGGTGAACTTCGCCTCCATCACGTCGGCGAAGTTCATCTCCCGCCGCCCCTCGCGGAGCGCGACCAGGAGCGACTCGTCGAAGAGATGCTCGATCATGACCGGCGTGTACGCGAAGCACTCGTGCGCGATCCGCGTTCGGACGGAGGGGTCGTCGAGCTGTTCATGATGCTTCTTCCGTTCGAGGAAGTAGTCGACCAGATCTTCCCGCTCGCTCTGGGTGGGGACGTCGAAGTACAGCCGCCTGTCGAAGCGGCCGGGTCGCATGAGGGCGGTATCGAGCGAGTCCGCCCGGTTCGTGGCCGCGATCAGCAGGATGTTGTGGTACTCCGGTCCGATCATCTTCAGCTGCCAATCGGCGGGGAGATAGCCGTTCAGCCACCCCAGGAACTTCCCCCAGATCCGGGTACGGACGCGCGGCTGATCGAACGACTGCATCTGGATCAGCAGCTCGTTGACCATCCCACCCGTGTTCGAGGACATGAACCGATCCACCGAGCGCTCCATGCCGTCCGGCGACGAGCCGTTCACTCCGTCCCGCGATTGCGCGATCGCATCGATCTCCTCGATGAAGCCGATCGCGCCCCCTTCCTTGCGGGCAGCCTTGCGGAGTGCCTTGAAGAACGAACGGATGCGATACGCGGTCATCCCGAACCACATCGACTGGAGTGCGGTCGCCGAGATGAACAGGAACGGGACGCCCGCCTGCTTGGCCATCGCCTTCGCCAGGTACGTCTTGCCGGTCCCCGGCGGCCCTTCGAAGAGGATCCCGCGCCGGGGGGTGCCCCCGAGCTCGTCGCGGAAGACTCCGTACCCGAGGAACACGTCCAGGGTGCGCACGACCTCGTCGACCTGCGTGTCGAGGCCCTTCAGCTCGGTGAGCCCGACCTCGACCTGCTCAGGATACACGGTGATATGCGGAGATCGACCGGAGAGCAGCGGCATCGCGACCATGAGCCCGATGGCCACGATGAGGAGCATCGCCGGCAGGTAGATCTCCCAAGGGAACGACTCCGGGATGGTCGGCAGCCTCAGCGGCCGACCGGTCGAGTACCGCCACCAGAGGTAGGCGTCCAATGAGGTCACGATGACGATCGCACGGAGGAGCCGCTTCCGCTTGGTGCGATCGCGCTGGCGGAACACGTCGGCGCGGCCCGCGCGGAGCGTGGTCGATCCCGAGAGGAGGGCTGCGGTTGCCGAACTGTGGTTCTTCTCCGTCACCGTTCCTCCGAGATCAGCGGTCTTGCTGGGGTTCTGGCCTTCCGTACGCACGCTATACCCTTCCCTATCCCCCGTGAATCCGACCTTCGGCCCCAAATGGGGGATGAGACTCCTCCGCCGAAAGTCTCATGGATGGTTCGATATCGTGCGGCTGTGGCCCGCACGAAACAGCCTCCCAAGAGCGACGAGGACCGGCGGGTCGTGGGCGGGCTGCTGCGCGAGCTGCGGAAGGCGGCCGGATACCGTTCCGTGGACGGGGCCGCGGCCCTCGAGGGCGCTCCCTCCTCCCGGCAGACGATCTACGCGTACGAGCGAGGGGGACTGACCCCGTCGCTCGCGCAGTTCCTCGACCTCGTGGAGTTCTACGTGCTCAGAGCCCCGCATCTCGACGGCGCGAAGCCCGAGGACGACCTCCGCGCACAGGGCGTGGCGGCCGTCACTCGGGTGCTGACCCTGCCGCTGTATCACGTCGCAGCCGCTCAGGACCTGGTCGCGCGCCTGCAGCCCGGCACTCGGAGGAAACGGTGATCGTCGACATCGATCATGTCGGGATCGCGGTGGACGATCTCGACGCCGCGGTCGAGCACTACCGGCGCACGCTGGGCGTGGAGCCCTCCCATCGGGAACGTGTCGAGGATCAGGGCGTCGACGAGGTCCTGTTCGCGGTGGGGACCTCGTACATCCAGCTGCTCGGCGCGCTGGGGCCGGATACGCCCGTCGGGGTGTTCCTCGCGAAGCGCGGCCCCGGCATGCATCACATTGCCTACCGGGTGGACGACGTGGCCGCGTCGTTGGCCCGCCTCCGGGAGGAGGGGGTCCGACTGATCGACGAGGTCCCGAGACCGGGCTCACGAGACACCTTGATCGCGTTCGTTCATCCGAAGGACATGGGGGGCGTCCTCGTCGAGCTGGTGCAGGTGCGCTGATCCACCCCGTCGTCACCCCAAGCCGCGTAAACCAGGCCCCGGCGCATTGACCAGCACGGCGACGTTGCCCTCCGGGAGCTTCCCGTCGGCCATCAGCTGATGTGCTTGGCCGGCCTCCTCGTAGCCGTAGGTGTGTCCCAGCGTCGTTCGGATCTTCTCCGCTCGCACGAGGTCGTTGAACGCTGCCGCCTGGTCGTCGTTGAACAGGTGGGAACCCTGGTAGCGCTTCTGGAGGTACCAGAGGTAGCGCACGTCGATCAGCGTGTCGTAGCCGGTGGTGCCCGCGCAGATCACGATCATGCCGCCGCGATCACACACGAAGTTGGAGGTGGGGATCGTGTCCTGCCCGGGGTGTTCGAACACGATCCTCGGACTGGCCTTCTCCCCCACCGCGTCCCAGATCGCTTTCCCGAACGCCTTCGCGCCGTCGAGCCACGCCTTCCAGTCGGGCGAGTCCCAGGGAGGAGGCACCCCCCAATGGGAGAAGTCCGTCCGGTCGATGAAGCCGAGTGCGCCGAGCCCCTTGCAGTACTCCCCCTTCGCGGGTGAGGAGACCACCGCGATCGGTCTGCCGCCCGCGAGCGCCACGAGCTGGATCGCGAGGGAACCCAGCCCACCCGCACCGCCCCACACGAGTACGACCTCGCCCGGCTTCACGGTGTTCGGCGGCCAGCCGTGCAGCATCCGGTAGGCGGTCGCGCCCGTGAGGGTCGGGGCGGCGGCTTCCTCCCAGGTGAGCCGATCGGCCTTGGGGAGGCATTGATGCGCCTGCACCTTGGTGAACTGGGCCATCGAGCCCCAGCACGTGTCGTACCCCCAGACGCGGAAGCTCGCCGCGAGACCCGGATCGTTCCCTTCCACGACCCACGGATCGTCGGAGTCCCACTGGCCGGCGTGGACCACCACGTGGTCCCCGACGGCCAGGCCGCTGACGTCGGACCCAACCGCGTAGACGATCCCCGAGGCATCCGACCCGACGATGTGGAAGTCGGTCGGCTCGCCCCATCGCGCCTGTGTCTTCGTCACGTCGATCGGCACGCCGCGGGCGGCCCACACGTTGTTGAAATTCACGCCGGCCGCCATCACCATCACGAGCGCGTCCTGCGGGCCTAGGGTGGGCACGCCGATCACCTCGTCGCGGATCGCATCCCGCGGTTCGCCGTACCGTTCGGGGCGTACCACCTGCGCATGCATCTGCGCCGGCACCTCCCCGAGCGGGGGGGTCTCGCCGATCTCATACAGGTCCTTCGACATGGGCACTCTCCGATGCCGGCCGCCGAACCCTAACAACCGGGAGGCGCCGAGAGGCATCGGTGGGAGCATGTCGCCAGTGGACAACCTGCGCGGTCATCTGCTCGTCGCGGGGTCGGGCCTGTGGGACCCGAACTTCCGGCGGACCGTCGTGCTGATCGGCCACCACGACGACGAAGGCGCCGTGGGCGTCGTCCTGAACCATCCGCTCGAAGCCACGGTCGAGGAGGCGGCACCCCCACTCTCCCCACTGGTCCCTCTCGGCGAAACGCTCTTCCGGGGCGGACCGGTCCAGCCCGAAGCGGCCGTCGTGCTCGCGGACTTCGAAGACCCCGAGCGCGCGGGTGTCCTCGCCCTCGATTCGATCGGATTCCTGCCCGAAGAGACCGACACCGCTTCGCTCGGTGGCCTTCGGCGCGCCCGGGTCTTCGCCGGCTACGCGGGCTGGAGCTCGGGACAACTCGAGGCCGAGATCGCGGAGGACTCATGGCACGCGACGCGCGCACTCCCCGGCGACGTGTTCACCGATGACCCTGAAGGTCTCTGGGCGTCCGCGGTGGGACGTCTGGGACCCGACTTCCGGCTCCTCGCCACGATGCCGCTCGACCCGACGCTGAACTAGACGGGACGCGGCTCGGCGCTCGGGCAGACGAACGCCCGAGGGCACCAGCCGCACCACGACCCGCCGGTGAGCTGCGGTTCCCGACCGGCCAGGAGTGCACCGGCGGCTCTGGCGGCCGAGACCACGCGGTCGGCGGCGTGGAACAGCGTTTCCTCGGCGACCTCCTCCGCCTGCCACTCGCCTGAGTCGAGGAACAGCGAGGCCACCCGATAGGGCGGGACCCCGAAGCGGAGCGTCATCAGCAGGGCGTAGAAGCGCATGTCCTCCGCGTGCTCCGGCCACGCCCCGCCGGTCTTCAGATCGACGGCGAGCCGGGTCCCCCGGCTCGGCTCCAGACGATCGGGCACGCCGAGGACCAGGTCGATCTTGCCGGAGAGGGTGAGATCTCCTCCCAGCAGCTGCGCCTTGACCGGCAGCTCCGTGATGGGGGCCATCTCCCGGCGAAGCTCGCGGAGCGGAGGGAACGACCCCTGGAAGAGGGTGACCTTGCGGACGACCTCCATCAGGAGGTCGTCCTGCTCGGACCCGGACTGCTCGCGCCAGAACTCGGCGAACCGCTCCTCCAGTTCAGCGAGCCGCTCCGCAGCCGTCACCGCGATCGCGTGAGGATCCATGCCGTCGCGTGCACCGACGTCGACCTCGATCGCTTTGTGCACGAGCACCCCCGCGGCCGTGTTGACGGAGTGTTCGAACGGCGGGTCCTCCCGGTGGAGTCTGGCAGCGAACCTGCCCTCACACCGAGCGAGCTGGTTGAGCGCCTCCTTCCCCAGCCACAGCGGCTCCTGGAGCTCGAGCTCACGCGCCGCTCCCTCGATCCTGTCGACGAGCCGCTGGCGGAGGTCTGGGGCGAAGACGGGCCGCTCCTCCGTGCCGATCAGCCGATCGAGCGTCCGGCGCTGCGGATCCGTGAGGAGCATCGCATCATGGTAGGCAACGAGGCCGACATGACCGAGCATCCCGACGACATACTTCGTGCGCTCGCGGATCCCGAGCGGCTGCGGATCGCCGGCGCCCTGGCGGGGGGGGGGGGGGGGGGGGGGAGGAGCGGGGGGGGGGGGGGGGGGGGGCGGGGACCGGGGGGGGGGCAATTCTCCCCCCCCCCGTCCCCCC